>DATJXU010000103.1:0-28225 GCA_035499915.1 Acidocella sp. | reverse complement strand
GCATCAGCCCCAGCCCCTGCAGCGGCCAGCCTCGCGGCGCCAGCACCCGGCTCCATGTCACGTAAAGCTCACCGCCATCGGGCAGCGAGGTCACGGTCTGCACCAGCCCCTTGCCGAGCGTTTCGGAGCCAATCACCACCGCCCGCCCGTCATCGGCCAGGGCGGAGGCCAAAATCTCGGCGGCGCTGGCGGTCTGGCCATCAACCAGCACCGCCAGTCTGGCGCCGCTGGTCAGATCCGCCCCCTCGGCCTTGAAAAGCTGGTCAGCGTCCGGGTCACGCCCGTTGGTCTCCGCGATCGGGCCGGATTGCAGCAGCGAGTCCGCCACCAGCGCGGCTTGGCGGAGCACCCCGCCGCGATTCCCGCGCAGGTCCAACACCAGCCCAGTTGGCGGGTTGGGCTGCGACATGATCTGCGCCAGGGCGGCGGCAAACTGGTCGCCCGTGCCCTTGTTGAAGCCGGTAATTTTGAGCACCGCGATACCCGGCGCCAGGGGCTGGCCGGTGAACACGGTTTGCGGCGGAATATAGCCGCGGGTCAGCGTCAGGCTCTGGGCATCGCCGCCGCTCTCCGGGTCAAGGACGGAAAGGGAAACGCTGGTTCCCGCCAGCCCGTTCATCCCGCCATTCAGCGCGTTCACCATGCCGGGATAGGCTTTGCGGCCATTCATGGCGGTGACGATCATGCCGGTCTGAAGTCCGGCATCTGACGCCGGGCTGTCCGCCGCCACGGCCAAGATCACCACCCTGCCGCTTTTGGGGCCCAGGGTCAGGCCCGTGCCGGCAAGGCCGGTGATCATCAGCTGGTCCTGCGCCGCCTGCATCGGCCCCTCATAGCGCGAATAGGGGTCGAAATGGTTGAACAGCTCGTCGAAGAAATTGCCGATGACGCCCTGCGTGCCCGCCTGCTGCAAAGGCGGAGAGGCGGCATAGGCGGCGGCAGCGATATTGGCCGCCGCCTGGCCCCAGCCGGCGGCATCATCGGCGGCGGGGGCGGGTAGGGCCAGCAGTAGCCGGTCCGGCCCATAGAGTCGGATTTCGCCCTCCTGCAGCGTGGCGTTGAGGTTGGGGTCAAGTGCCGCCAGGCCATTCAGGCCCCAGAGCGTCATTTGCGGAATGGTCAGCGGGTTGAGGGCGCGCGGCGCGATATAGGCCAGCGCCGCAGACCACACATCGGCGGCGGCGGCGGTGTCGAATCCCGTGGTCGCGGCGCTGGCGGCGCGGCCGCACAGCCCCGCCGCCAGCAGCAGGCACATCAGGAAGAGGACAACCCTTCGCCTCACCGGCGCTGCTTCTGCTTCGCTTTGGTTTGTTTCACCGGCTTCGCGCGGCTATCCGCGCGCCGCTTTCCGGCCGGAGCGTCAGGCAGCCCAGCCAAGCCAAGCAGCAGCCCGCCAGTTACCGGCCTGGCCTCGTTCAGCCGCACTTCAATCTCCTGCGCGAGGGAAAACACGGCGCGGCTCCTTCGTCCGGACAGGGTTTGGGTGCGTTCGTCAAAAACCCAGAAGTCATCCGGCAGACTAGCCATACTCAAGAATCCGCTTGCACCGCTTTCCGTTAAAGTGGCGAATAGACCGAACTTCGTCACCCCCGAAATCCGGGCCTTGAACAACTCTCCGACGCGGTGTTGCAAATAGAGCGCAAGGTAGCGGTCGGTCGAATCGCGTTCGGCCAGGGTCGCACGGCGTTCCGTGGCGGTGATGTGCTCGGCCGTATCGGTGAAGGCGAAGATCTCCTCCTCCGTCAGCCCGTCCCGTCCCAGCTTCAGCCCTTTGATCAAGGCGCGGTGCACCAGCAGGTCCGCATAGCGGCGGATCGGCGAGGTGAAATGCGCGTAGCGGCTGAGCGCCAAGCCAAAATGTCCAATATTTTCAGGTGAGTATTCGGCCTGGCTTTGCGAGCGCAGGATCGTCTCATTCACCAGCGTGGCCGACGGCGTGCCCGCGACAAGCTTCAAAATCCCATCCAGATCACGCGGATGGAGTTGATCGCCGGCCTTCAGGGAGATGTCCAACGTGGACAAAAAGCCGCGCAGATTATCCAGCTTCTCGGGCGTCGGCGGGGCATGTACGCGGTACATGCAGGACAGTTTCACCCGCTCCAACTCTTCTGCAGCGCAGACATTCGCAAGGATCATGAATTCCTCGATCAGCTTGTGCGCGGCCAGGCGCGGCCGGGGGGCCACGTTCTCCACACGGCCATCCGCCCCCAGCGTCACTTTCCGCTCCGGCAGGTCGAGGTCCAGCGTGCCGCGCCGCTCCCGCGCCTCGCTCAGCGCATGATAGGCGGCGTAGAGATGGGCGTGGTTCTCGGGGTTGTCCTCGAACTCCGCCTGGACCTCTTCATACGTCTTGCGCGCGGCCGAGCGCATCAGCCCGCGCCCGAACTGGTGGCGCAGCTTGTTGCCATGCACGTCGATATGCATTTCCACAAACAGGCAACCGCGCTCCTCGCCGGGTTTCAGCGAGCACAGCCCATTGGACAGCTCCTCCGGCAGCATCGGCACCACCCGGTCGGGGAAATAGCAGCTATTGCCGCGCATCCTGGCGTCACGGTCCAACGCGGCGCCGGGTTTCACGTAATGCGCTACATCGGCGATGGCGACGATCAACCGGTAGCCGTGCGGTTCGGGAGCGGCGAACACCGCATCGTCGAAATCGCGCGCATCGGCGCCGTCGATGGTGATCAGCGGCACTTCGCGCAGATCCGCGCGCTTGCCCAGAGGCACGGGCTTGGCGTGCTTGGCGTCCTTCAGCGCGGCCTCTGAGAAATCCATCGGAATGCCGTGCTGGGCGATGGCGATGAGGCTCACCGAGCGGGCATCCTCGGCATTGCCCAGCCGCTCCGTCACCCGGGCGGGTTTCGGCCCGAAGGGCTTGCCCGGCAGCGGTTCGGCGCGGACGATCTCGGAGTCCATTGCCCCCATGGTCTCGCTTTCAGGCACCATCCACTCGCCCTTCTGCCGCCGGTCCGTGGGCTCGATCCGCCCGCCATGCGGGGTCTTGTGGAACAGCCCGACGATGCTGCCGCTCTGCCCCTCCACGCGCTTGAGCGTCCGGCCCTCATATTTATCCGGCCCGATACGCCTCAGGCTGGCCAGCACCTTGGCGCCGGGGGCCAGGGCGGCCGCGCCCTTGCGCTCGGGCTGCATGAAGATCACCGGCGGGCGGCCTGGCGCATCCCACACCACCGGCCGGGCGATCGCCTCGCCATCACGGTCGATTCCCGTCACCTCCACCAGGGCATTCTCGGGCAGCCGCCCGGCCTGCGTGAAGCGCTTGCGCCCGGCGCGCTCGGCATGGCCGTCGGCTTCCAGCGACTTCATAATGCCGCGCAGCGCCTTGCGGTCCTCCGGCGCCACCGAGAAGGCGCGCACCACGTCCCTGAAATGCGGCGTACCATCCGCTTCGGCGAGAAAACGCTTCACCGAGTCGCGGCTGGGCAGCGGCGCACGCCGTGCGGCAGGCTCGGATTTCGGGGCTTTTGGCGCGGTCTGTTTATGCCTGGTCTTCATGAAGCCTAGTATGGGGCGCCGCCGGGCGCACGGCCATGCCCATGTGCGGCCAAGCTGCGTCGCAGAGATTTATATCCTGGCAGTCGTTTCGACTTGTTGATTACGAATTCGAATCATGCAACCTTTGGTTGTGAGCGCGAGCATATACATCAACGTCCCCGCGACAATCAGCTCCATCGCCGGGCAGCCCAGCCTGTCGTCCTTGAACGGCCTGCCCGCCAGCTTGTCGGTTTCCGACCCTAATCCAGGCGCCAGCCTCACCGTGCTGCTCGTCGCGGCCAACAGCGCCGCGGCGCTGACAGCCAGCGCCAGCTTCGGGGCCTCCGTCATTGCCAATGGCAGCACGCTGCAAATCTCCGGCAGCGCCGCACAGGTGAACGCGGCCCTGGCGACGCTGGAATTCACCGAACCCTCGGGCACCGCCTCCGATCTCATTTCCATCGGCGCGTTTGATAATAGCGGCCTCGCGTCGCAAAGCAGCTTTGCCGTCGCGATCGCACCACAGACAGCTCCAGCCTTCGTCAACCCGGCAAAGCTGGTCACGCTCTCGCCCAACCAGCCGCTGGCATTGCCTGCTCTTCAGCTTTCCGACCCCACGGCCAGCGCCCTTGCCGCCATGGGGCTGGGGGAGGAGGAAACGCTGCAGCTCACCCTCTCGGTCTCGGCGGGTGTGTTGCTGCTGCCCGGCTATAGCGCGCTCACCGGCATCACGGCGGAGGGAATCGGCACCGGCACCATCGAGCTGACGCTCAGCGCCAACGACATCGGCGCGCTCAACACGCTGCTCACCTCGCTGGAATTTTCTGGGCCTTCGCTCAGCTCGGGCCAGCATCTGACCTATGACCTATGGAATCACGACGGCGTGCTGCCGCGCGAGGTCACCTACGGCAATCTCTACCTGAACACTGTCGGCACCGCCGCCAGCACCGCCACCTATAGCTTGGGCGCGCAGACGCTGAGCACCGGCGCCACCACTCTCGCCGGTACGCTCAGTGTCACCGGCACGCTCTCGGCCATGGGTAACATCCAGGGAAATGGCGCGCTCTTCTTAACGCCCGGCGCGGTGCTGGAGCTGCCTTACAACTCTGCCCTGCTCGGTGGCACCAGCTATGATTTTGGCACCATCGCGGCGCAGGACCTGGTGGAAGCCGGTCAGCTCCTGCTGGGCGGTACGGCCTCCCTGCAGGGGGAACTGGCGCTGGGCACCAACGCGCTGGTGGATTTCGCAGGCGGGCTGACGGTCGATACCGGCGCTGGAAACAACTTCCAGGAAGGGCTGACGCTGGCCAGCGGCGCGGTGCTGGAAGGTGGTGGCACGCTCGCGGTTGGGGATTTCTCCGCCTCCGGCATGATCGACGGCACCGGCACCCTTCTCGCCTTGCAGGGTGAAACATTGGAGATCGATGCCGGCCTGGTCTCCGCCGGCGTCAATCTCGATGTCGCGGGCGGCGGGGTGATGCTGCTCGGCCCTGAGGCATCCTTATACGGTATCTTCGATACCACGCCGCTCACCGTGCAAAGCGGTGTTACGCTGAATTTCATGGGGCCGGGCAGCCAGTCCATCACTGGCGATTATGCCAATCCGCTGGGGGGCACGGGCGGCGCCTTCGTCATCTCCGGGCCGCAGGTCTTTTCCGGCACCGTCACCGGCTTCGCGGTGGGCGATGAGCTGATCTTCCCGGGCCTTACCGGCCTCGTGGTGCATAATGTCAGCACCATCGCCGGGGCATCCTCCTTCGTCGTCTCCGGTGTGGATTCCAACGGCACAACCCAGAGCTACACGATCTTCTCCGATATCCCCGCCGGGCTGGTCCCCGCCGCCAGCTTCGATTCCGCCGGGGATGCCGATGTTATCCTGCATTCGGGCATCGCCACCGTCACCAGCGGCGGCGCCTTCGCGGCCAGCGCCGGCGTGGCGCAGCCCTTGCTGGGGCTTAGCCTCGTGCTTGCTGCGCCAACGACGCAGAGCCTCAGCATCACGCTTTCCTCCGCCCATGGCAGCCTGACCACGGGAGCGCAGACACCTTCATCCAGGCTTACCCTCACCGCCAGCAACCTGACCACGCTGAACGCGGAACTGGCCGCTCTCAGCTATACCGGCACCGGCGCGCTGGATGTGCTCACAATCAGCAGCGGCACCGGCATCCTGGCCGGGTTGCAGAGCCTGATCGGCATCAATCGTGGCGGCAGCGGCGCGGTGGATGGCTATTCCGGCCTCGGCTTCACGCAAGCCGAACTGGTCTCCTTCGGCAGCACCGGCGCGCTGTATGTGGACAAAACTGCCCATGCCCTGGGCGGGCTGCTGGTCACCGGCCAGGTCGAATTTAACGACGAGCTGCTGGCCAGCGGCTTTTCCGGCACGGCGTTGCAGATCGACGATGGCGGCAACGCCGTGTTCGGCGCGGCGGCCAGTGTCTCGCTCTCCGGCAATATCACCATCGGCGATACCAACGGCGCCGGCGCGCTGGAGGTGTTGACCAACGCCGCCAGCCTCACCGGCAACCTCACCCTTGCCGCCGCGGGGGCGGGCAGTGGCGCCAGCCTTGCCATCATGGGAGCGCTTAGCCTTTCGGGTGAGGCTGCGGTGGGGGTGAGCGGCAATGCCACCTTATACGAAGCCGGCAGCCTGACGGCGGGTAGCCTGAGCCTGGGCGCTGGCGGCACGCTGGAGGCCTATGACAGCGCCACCGCATCATGGGGCGCGGTGAGCAATAGCGGGGCCATCACCCTCACCGGCCAGGCCGCCATCACGTCCTCCTCCTATACCGGCACGGGCGGCCTCACGCTGGGCGGTAGCAGCCAGCTCAGCGTCACCGGCGCGGCGCTATTGCAGGCAGGGCAGGGGGTCATCGCCACGGATGCCAGCCTCAGCGCCGCCAGCTTGGTGCAAACCGGCGGGTCGCTCACCCTTTCCGGCGCGCTTAAGTCTTCCAGTGCGATGACCTTGGCGAATGCCACGCTTGCGGGCGCAAGCCTCTCCGCCAACCAACTGGATGTAACCGGAACCTTGGCCGGATTCGGGGAGATCGGCGCCGCCAATCTGCTGGGTCCCGGCGTGGTGACGGCGCAGGGTGGAAAATTGCTCATCGCCGGGGGAAGCCTCACCGGCACGGGGGCGCTGGACATCGCCACCGGCGCCACGCTGGAACTCTCCAGCACCGATCTCTCCGGCACGCCGGTCAGCTTCACCGGCACTTCCGGCCTGCTGGTGCTGGATGACGCGCCTGCCGGCTTTCCCGGCATTTCCGGCATGTCCAGCTTTGATGCGGTGGATCTGGTCGGCATCGCCCCTGTCTTCGTCAGCATTTCGGGCGGGACGATCGACCTCCTCAACAATCTGGGCAGTGTCGCCGGCAGCTTTGCGGTGGCGACAAACGGCACCGCGCTGCCCGGCCTTTCCATCGTCTCGGATGGCAGCGGCGGCGCGCTGATCACGCTGGGGGACGAGCTACCCTGTTTCGCGCGCGGCACCAGCATTCTCACCCCGCACGGCTACCGCCCGGTGGAGGAGCTGCGCCCCGGCGATCCGGTCATCAACGCCGCGGGCGAGCGCCGCCCGGTGCGCTGGGTTGGCTGGCGCACGCTGGATCTTGGCCCCCGTGCGGCGCGCGCGGCCCGGCCTGTGATCATCCTGCCCGGCGCATTCGGCCCCGGCAAACCCTTCAAAACACTGCGGCTCTCGCCCTTGCACTGTGTCTATGCGCAAGGCGTGCTGATCCCCGTCACCCATCTCGTCAACGGCGCCACCATCCTGCGCGACGAGTCCATCCCGGCGATGACCTATTATCATGTCGAACTCGACCGGCATGACGTGTTGTTGGCCGAGGGGCTGGCCTGCGAATCCTATTTTTGCAACGGCAATCGCGGCCAGCTCTACCATGAGCTGGGACGGCGCTGCCCCGCGCGGCGGGCCTTCGCGCCGAACGTGACCAGCGGCGCGCGGCTCGCCACCGTACGGCGCAGCCTGCACGACCTGGCGCTGGAGGCAGGCTTTCGCGCGGGCTATGTGCCGCGCCTGCGGGCGGTGAGCGGCGGGCGGGACGTTCTGCCCAGCTTCAGCCGCAAGGGGCGCTGGCGCTACGCCTCCTTCAGCTTTCCCGAGCCTGTGCGGCATCTCACCCTGCTTTGCGCCACTGCCGCCCCGGCGGATACCGACCCTGATTCGGAGGACCGCCGTGCACTGGGGCTGTGCCTGGGCGACGCCCCGGGCCTGACGCTGGGGCAGGGCTGGCTCCCGCGCGGCCTGGGGGATGAGGGCGTCTGGATGGCAAGCCGGGCAGAGATCTTCTGCGACCGCGCGCGGCGGCTCATAAGGCTGCCAATTGCCGCCGTGCCACAAAGCTGGCAACGCTCCGCGCCGGGTTTTGCAACCCACTATCGCGCCGCCATGCTTGACGCCTCCCGCCCAACCCTTTAGAGGCGCGGCTCGTTGCCGGGAACGTGGACAGGCGGTGGTCGCCTGCGCCCGCTCTTTGCCATGATGGCGGGAAACCGTGATCGTGGAAAAGGGACTACTGGCGGAATTTAAACAAGAAAGGTGTACGCGCCGTGACCAAGCGCACTGAGAGCAAGTTTAAGATCAACCGCCGTCTGGGCGTGAATCTTTGGGGCCGCGCCAAATCCCCCGTGAACAAGCGCGAATATGGCCCGGGCCAGCATGGCCAGCGTCGCAAGAAGCCGTCGGACTACGGCGTGCAGCTGATGGCGAAGCAGAAGCTGAAGGGTTACTACGGTAACATTTCCGAAAAGGCTTTCTACAAATATTACGAAGAGGCCGTGCGCCGTAAGGGCGACACCTCCGAGAACCTGATCGAGCTGCTGGAGCGCCGCCTGGATGCGGTTGTCTACCGCATGAAGTTCGCGCTCACCCCGTTCGCGGCCCGTCAGTTCGTCTCCCACGGCCATGTGACCGTTAACGGCCAGAAGGTGAACATCCCCTCCTACCAGGTGAAGGATGAGGACGTCGTCGAGGTCCGCGAGAAGTCCAAGCAGCTGGCCGTGGTGCTGGATGCAGCACAGAGCGGCGAGCGCGATGTGCCGGAATATATCGAGACCGACCACCGCGCCATGAAGGGCCGCTTCCTGCGCGCCCCCAAGCTGGCGGATGTGCCCTTCCCGGTGCAGATGGAACCGCATCTGGTGGTGGAGTTCTACTCCCGCTAATCTTTCCCGCTTCATTGCAGGATTTGAGAACGGCGCCCTCGGGCGCCGTTTTTTTGTTTTGTCACATGGCAGAGACGCTGCCGTTACAAGTGCCGCGTACCCATTCAACACCGACAAGTTGATTGGGAGTTCATCAAATGCGCCGTCTTCTACTCGCCTCCGTCATCGCCCTGGCACCCGGCCTGGCCTTCGCGCAAAGTGCCGCGGACAATAATAACCCGTCTCCGCCGCAAGCAGGCATGGATGACATGGGCCCCGGCCCCATGGGTGGTCCAATGATGGGCCAGTCCGGTGGCCGTGGCGGCAAGTGGCACCACATGATGGGGCCTGAGCAGATGCTGATGGATTTCTACACGGCCAACACCACCCATGACGGGCACCTGACCCTGGCCCAGGCCAAAGCCGCCGACTTCAAGCCCGTTATCGATCATTTCAGCGATATCGATGTGAAGAAGCACGGCTACGTGACGTTTTACGACATCCAGGCTTGGCGCCTGGATGATTTCGCCAAGCGTTTGGAAGCACAGGCCGACGCGCTGCGCGCCCACGACAAGTAACGCGTCTTAAGCGCAAGCCGGGCCGGTCAACGGCCCGGCCAGATGGTTTAAAACGAGCCGCCGCGGCCGGGCGCGAAGTTCGGCTTGCCATTCTGCGCGGGGTCGCCGGTCACGAACATCTGATGCAGAATGTCACCGGCTGTGGGCTCGGGCGCAGCCTGGGCCGGTGCGCTGCCCCCTTGCGGCGCGGCTTGGCCTGCCTGACCCGCTGGCGGGGTGGACGAGTTCGTCGGTAAAATACGCGACGTGACGGAATCCTTCCCGAACAAATGAACCACGATGCCAGAGGGCGGCGGGGTCGGGTCTTGGCGTGCCAGCGCCGGAAAAGCGGCCAGACTGGCAAACAGGGCGGCGGGCAGGATTTTCAAGGTCGCGGCTCCAGAGAAATGTCGCGCTACATCGCGCTCCTGCACCGGCCGGGCAAGCCTTCCTGGTGCATTGGCTCCATATTTTACCCTTATGTGCCCCGTGCTCAATCGTTCTGCCAGACTCTCCAGGCGCTTGCAGGGGCGGTATCCTGCAGCCGCTCGCAGGCGTAATCCGCCAGCCGCAACGTCACCGCCGCATGCTCCATGACCATGGCGGCATCCTCGCCGCTCCCGGCCCAGCGCGGTGCCACCCCAACGGTAATTAGTGTCTGCTCCGGCAGCAAAGCGGGCAGGGTGGTGCAGAATTTTGCGGCACGTTCCCCCCCGGTCAGATAGTCCATGCCATCGCACCACAGCCCGATGGTGGTTTCATCGATACGCCCCAGTAAATCCGTCGGACGCACGATATCGCGCAACTCCTCGGCCAGGCGCATCGCCACTGCCGTGCGCAGCTTGGCTTCGGCGCGGGAGAAACCGAGGTAAAGCAGTGTTCCCGGTTGCTCCTCCACATCCAGCCGGTCGAGCCGGCGTGAGACCTCATCGGCAAAAGTCGGGCCGGTCCACAACCCCGTTTGCGTGTCCAGAACCGAGGCGAGACGCAAGCCCGCCTCATCCACGGCCCCGGCATGGCGGTCCGGCAAGGCAAGCTCGGGCGCCTCCAGGTCGAACAGCAGGCCATAAGTGCCCGCTATGGCGCCGCCGGAGAAGCGCGGCGCCAAGGAAAGCCGGTACAGCCGCTCCATGTTTTCAGGCCCGTTCAGGCGCACCCGCCCGTGCCAGGCCACGCATTCGACGCAGATGGTGGTGACGATGGAGCGGAACTCCGTAGCGCCCAGCGCTTCTTCCTCAGCCGAACGGCCGGTCAGCAGGCTGGCCATCTCCACCCCCATCAACTAGCAAGCCTGCCGCCCCAGCGCGCGCCCGGGTCCAAAGGCCGTGAACCGGCCCAGCGGGTCCGTCTCGAACGCAAGATCTGCAAGCATGGCCCCGACCGAGAGCCAGCAGGCGGGGGGAGCGTGGGTCAGGGGGGGCGGCGAAGCGTCCGAAAGCTGATGGCGGGTCATGTGCCCGCTCTTAGAAGCCCTACGTTAACAGCGGCCTAAATCTCTATGCTTAGATCAATATGCGTTTAGACCAAGCGCTCTCGGGCGTCAGCGCCCGGTCTGCCCCCGGTGGCGCAGCAAATGGTCTGCCAGCACGCAGGCCAGCATGGCCTCGCCCACCGGCACGGCGCGGATTCCCACGCACGGATCATGCCGGCCCTTGGTGAACACCTCCACCTCCTCGCCATCCGCGCTCACTGATTGCTTCGGTATAAGAATAGAACTCGTTGGTTTTACAGCAAACCGCGCCACGATCGGCTGCCCTGTGGCGATCCCACCGAGAATCCCGCCCGCATGGTTGGAGAGGAAGTCGATCGTCCCATCCTTCATCCGCATCTCATCGGCATTCTCCTCGCCGCGCAGCGCGGCGGCGGCGAACCCATCACCAATCTCCACGCCCTTCACGGCGTTGATGCTCATCAGCGCAGCGGCGATGTCGGCATCAAGCTTGCCATAGAGCGGCGCACCCAGGCCAGGTTTCACGCCTTGCGCCACCACCTCCAGCACCGCGCCAATGGAGGACCCCGCCTTGCGGATCGCATCCAGTTCGCCTTCCCAGGCCTTCGCCGCCTCGGCATCAGGGCAGAAGAATGGATTCTCATCCACCTGCGCCCAGTCCCAGCGGGCACGGTCGATCCCATGTGCGCCCATCGCCACCATTGCACCACGGATAACCACGTCCGGCCCCAGCACCTTCCGGGCAATCGCCCCGGCGGCCACGCGCATCGCGGTTTCCCGTGCTGAGGAACGCCCGCCGCCGCGCGGGTCACGATGGCCATATTTCATGTCATAGGCCACATCCGCGTGGCCCGGACGGTAGCGCGCCGCGATATTCGCATAATCCTTGGAGCGCTGGTCAGTATTCTCGATGAACAGCGAGATCGGCGTGCCGGTGGTTCTGCCCTCATACACGCCGGAGAGAATCCGCACCTGGTCCGGCTCCTGCCGCTGGGTGGTAAAGCGGGACTGCCCAGGTCGGCGCTTATCCAGGAAAGGCTGAATATCGGCCTCGGAGAGTTCGATGCCAGGCGGGCAGCCATCCACCACGGCGCCGATGGCGGCCCCATGGCTCTCGCCCCAGGTGGTGACGCGGAAAAGCTGACCGAAACTGTTGTAGGACATAGGGGCGGGGATAGCCCCGAATGGCGGCCAAGGCCAGTGCCTTAGCGGCTTGAGAGACCGCTCCGGCAACATGAGTCAAATGCGTTGCCGCAGGGGGAGATTTAATCCCCCCGCGGCGACGTCCTTTATTCCGAAGCGATGGCGATATCCGGCGCGTCCGGGTTCTTCATGCCGACAATATGATAGCCGCAATCCACATGATGGATCTCGCCGGTGACACCTTTCGAGAGGTCCGAGAGCATATAGAGCCCGGACATGCCGACCTCCTCCAACTCCACATTGCGCCCCAGCGGCGCGTTATAGCGGTTCCATTTCAGGATATAGCTGAAATCACCAATGCCGCTGGCGGCCAGCGTCTTGATCGGCCCGGCCGAGATGCCATTCACGCGGATGTTATCCTTGCCCAGATCCGCCGCCATGTAGCGCACGGAGGCCTCCAGCGCCGCCTTGGCCACGCCCATCACATTGTAGTGCGGCATCCAGCGCTCAGCCCCCAGATAGGTCAGCGTCAGCAGCGAGCCGCCATCGGGCATCAGCGCGGCGGCGCGCTGGGAGACGGCGGCGAAGGAATAGGCTGAAATATCCAGCGCCTGCAGGAACACCTGGCGCGGCGTATCAACAAAGCGCCCGCGCAAAAAATTCTTGTCCGCGAAGCCGATGGCATGCACCAGAAAGTCGATCTTGCCCCATTTCTGTTTGATCGCCTCGAAGGTGGCGTCAATCGCGGCATCATCGCCCACATCGCAGGGCAGCAGGAAGTCGGAGCCGATGGAAGCCGCCAGCGGCCGCACTCGCTTCTCCAGCGCCTCGCCCAGGTAAGTGAAGGCCAGCTCTCCACCTTGCGCCGCCACCGCACGGGCAATGGCCCAGGCGATGGAGCGGTTATTCGCCACCCCCATGATGAGGCCGCGCTTGCCCTGCATCAGCGTGCCCTGGGGCAGGGCGGTCTCGGTCTCGGTCTCGGGCATGAGGGATATACTCCGTGGTGCTATCGTCTTGGGGGTTGGGTGGTGGCATAGAGTATGGTCAGCAATCAAGGCTCACAAATTTCTAGGAGCGCGAAGTCATATGAGCGAGGACCCTTTCCGCCAGTTCGGCGCCTGGTTCGAAGATGCCGGGCGTACCGAACCCAGCGACCCCAACGCCATGACGGTGGCGACAGTGGGTGAGGGCGGGCGCCCTGCAGCGCGCACCCTGCTGCTGAAAGCCTGGGACGAGCGGGGCTTCGTATTCTTTGGCAATCTCGGCTCACGCAAGGCGCAGGAGATGGCCTTCAACCCCAACGTGGCGCTGCTGTTTCACTGGAAGAGCCTGCAACGCCAGATCCGCATCGAGGGCACGGTCTCGCCCGTGGAGCCCGCCCTGGCCGATGAATATTTCGCCACCCGCCCGCGCATTTCACAGCTTGGCGCCTGGGCGTCCGAGCAGTCCCGCCCGCTGGCCTCGCGCGCATTGTTCGAGGAGCGTCTGCGCGAGGCCGAAACCCGATTCTCCGGCCAGCCCGTGCCAAGGCCGGATTTCTGGTCAGGCTGGCGCCTGACGCCCGATTATTTCGAGTTCTGGCAGGGCGTGGATTTCCGCCTGCATGACCGGCTTGTATTCAGGCTTGGCGGCCAGGGCTGGGAAACCGGCCGCCTGTACCCATAACGCCGGTTCACCCGGCGGCGAGTTCCAAGGCCCGCTTATAGACCTGCTTTTTTGGCAGGCCTGTTGCCGCCGCCACGGATGCGGCGGCGTCCTTCACGCTCATCCCTTTGAGGGCGGTGCGCAGTGCCTCGTCCAGCGACTCGGCGCCCGTGTGCTCTTCCCCGGGCGGGCCGATTACCACCACAATCTCGCCCCGGGCCTGTTCGGCGGCATAGTGGGCGGCAAGCTCATCAAGTGTGCCGCGCCGCACCTCCTCGAAATGCTTGGTCAGCTCCCGGCACACGGCAGCTTGGCGCGGTCCGAAGGCAGCGGCGGCATCCGCCAGAAACTCCGCAAGGCGATGCGGTGCCTCATAGAAAATATGGGTGGCGCTCAGCCCCACCAGCTCGGCACCGCGCAACCCCGCCATGGCAGCGCGCCTGGCGCCGGATTTCGGCGGCAGAAAGCCGGTGAACAGAAAGGGCTGCGGCGGCAGGCCGGAGAGTGTGAGGGCCAGCACCGCCGCATTGGGCCCCGGCACGCCGGAAACGCTCAGGCCGGCCTCAATCGCGGCGCGCACCAGCCGGTAGCCGGGGTCGGACACCAGCGGCGTGCCCGCATCCGAGATCAGCGCGAATCGCTGCCCGCTTTGCATGGCCTCGACCAGCCGGGGCAGGGCCGCCGATTCGTTGTGCTCGTGCAGGGCGATGCATTTCTGTGTAATTCCATAGGCGCGCAGCAGCACCGCGCTGGTCCTGGTATCTTCACACAGAATCGCGTTCACCCCCGATAGGATGGTTCTGGCTCGCCCGGATAAATCTTGGAGGTTGCCGATTGGCGTGGAAACCAGCACAAGGGCTGGCAGCCCCTCCCCGGTTTGCGCCGCGGGCGGTGCGTCCGATGGAGGGTTATGTAGTGCGCCTTGTGCCGTATCTTCGCTCATTTGTGCTCCTTGGCGCCACGCTGGCGCTGGCAAGCTGCGCCGGTCAAGCCCCGCTGTTTCAGGGCAGCTCTGGCGTGCCTGCCTCTCTGGCACCCGGCGCCATAGCTCCATCGGCCGTTCCCGGCAAAACCAGCGGCAATGTGCTGTTGCTGGTGCCTCTGTCGGGGCCGTTGGCGCCGGTCGGCCAGGCGCTGGAGAATGCGGCGAAGCTGGCCTTCTCGCCTGGCAGTTCGCCGGCGCTGGATGTCCGCGACACCGGCGGCACCCCCGCCGGTGCGGTCAGCGCGGCGCAGGCGGGCCTTGCCGCCGGAGACGGCCTCATTCTAGGCCCCCTCACGGCCGCTGAGACCCAGGCCGTTGCGCCCATCGCCAAGCAGGCGGGGGTGAATGTGCTGGCCTTCACGAATGACAGCTCGGCCTCGGCCCCCGGTATCTGGGCTTTGGGCATCACCCCGGCCCAGCAGGTGCAGCGCGTGGTGCAGGCCGCGGCGGATGCCGGGCACACCCAGCTGGCCGGGCTGCTGCCGGACACGGGGTTCGGCCACAGCCTGGCGCAGGCGCTGCAGCAGGAGGCCACGACCCTCAGCGAGCCCGCGCCGCAGATCGTCTATTACGATCAGGGCTTCTCCAGCGTGAATCAGGCGGTCGAGCAGATTTCGGATTGGGGCGATCGCGGCCAGGCGCTGATGGCGCAGATCAAGGCCGCGCAGGCATTGAACACCGCTGCCGGGAAGGAAAAGGCCCAGGAACTGCGCCGCCAGCAAGTTGCACCGCCCAGCTTCAACGCCCTGTTCATCGGCGCGACGGACGGCAACACCCTGGCGGAGCTTGCGAACTTCCTGCCCTATTACGATGTTTCCGCCCCGCAGGTGAAGTTGCTGGGGCCGGCTTTGTGGGCGCCGCTCGCCTCCGCCATGGCCAGCCAGCCCGCACTTCTGGGCGCCATGTACGCGGCTCCCGACCCGGCGGCGGCCAGCGGTTTCCAGGCCAAGTACAGCTCCGCCTACGGCAGCACGCCGCCCGCCATCGCGGATATCGCCTTCGACGCCGCCGCCCTGGCCAAGCTCGCCGCCTCCTCCGGCGGCTATACGACGCAGGTGCTGACCGCCCCCGCCGGTTTCACTGGCACTGATGGACTTCTGGTGCTGCAGCCTGACGGCACGGTGAAGCGCGGCCTCGCGGTGTTCTCCATCACGCCTGGGCAACCCACCATCACCTCGCCGGCGCCAGCCAGCCTCAACCAGCCGTAAAACCCGCCATGGCTAGTTCGGAGGCAACCAGCTGGGAGAAAGCAGGCCCCGCCGCCTTGGCACTCTTTCTGGCGCTGGCGGTGGTGCCCACCGCGGTGTTCGCGTTGCTGGCCGTCATGGGGTCGCTGCGGCCTGTCGTGGCATTGGCGTCCTGGGCGGTCTGCAGCTTTGTCGCCGTCGGGTTCGCCCTGCTGCTCTGGCGCGACCTCATGATGATGACGCGCCTGGTGCGCGCCTTGCGCACCACGCCTGAATCCCTGCCCGTGGACGGGCAGCTTTTGGTGCCCGGCATGGGAGATCTGGGTGCCGAGGCGCTGCGGCTCATCCATGCCGAGCGGCTCCTGCGCAGCCGCCACCTTGCCAGCGCCGCCGAGGACCGCGCGCTTGTGGAACGCCTGCCCGACCCGCTGCTGAAGCTGGACGCAGATAGCCGCATCCTCTGGCGCAACGACAGCGCGATCACCGCTTTCGGCAACGAAACCGCCTCGCTGCTGCGCCATCCGGATGTGCGCGCCGCCTTGGGCGAGGCGCTCTCCGGCGGCCAGCCTGTTCGCCGGGAGGTCGTGCTCTCCGTGCCAGTGATGCGCGATCTGGAAGTGACGATGATCCCGGTCGGCGGCCCCATCTTCATGCTGGTGAGCGACCGCACCCGCGAGCGCGCGCTGGAAAAGATGCGCGCCGATTTCGTTGCCAATTCCAGCCATGAGCTGCGCACGCCGCTCGCCAGCCTGATCGGCTTCATCGAAACCTTGCGCGGCCCGGCGGCGGATGATCCGGAGGCGCAACAGCGCTTCCTTGGCATCATGGCCGAGCAGGCGGCGCGCATGCAGCATGTGATCGGCGATCTGCTGTCACTCTCGAAGATCGAGATTTCCGAGCATTCTCCGCCAAAGGATCTGCTGCATCTGCCGCCGCTGCTGGAGCGGATCGTCGCGGGTCTGGAGCCAATGCTCAAGGCGCAGGGCACCAGATTGGCCGTGGAGGTGCCGCCTGAATTGCCGCGGGTCCCCGCCGACGCCAACCAGCTCACCCAGGTCTTCGCCAATCTTCTCGATAATGCCCTGAAATATGGCAAGCCGGGCGGCCTGATCACGCTCACCGCCACCGCGGCGGCGGATACGCGCTTCCCACCCGGCGGCATTGTCGTGGCGGTGGCTGATGACGGCATAGGCATCCTGCGCGAGCATATTCCGCGCCTGACGGAGCGTTTCTACCGGGTGGACAAAGGCCGCTCACGCGCCATCGGCGGCACCGGGCTGGGGCTTGCCATCGTCAAGCATGTGGTCAACCGCCACCGCGGCCGGCTGGTTATTGACAGCGAGCCCGGCAAGGGCACGACATTTACCGTCTGGCTCCCCGGGCAGGCGCGGTAAGGCCGTTCAGCGCCAGCCCGGCCTCAACCTCGCGGTCGCGTTTGCAGAAGCGCATATCCTCTTCAAGATCCGGCTCGCGTCTGAGCTGCCGGGCATAGACGCGCTTGGCCGCTTCCACCATCGTGCCGCCCCGCCCCAGCAGGGCATCGCCGAATTCCACGATACGGAGATTGGGCCAGATCTGCGGGCGTATGCGCAAGACCTCCTGAAACAGATCTTCCGCCGGACTCTCCGGCATGGCCTGTGCCATCAGCAGAGACAAGCATGCGGAAGACCGTGAAATACCCGCATGGCAATGCACCAGCAGCCGGGCGGTTGGCGCGGCCATCATCTCCCGCCCGAAGGCCAGCGCCGCTTTTACATCCTCTTGCGTGGGCGCAACGAGGCTTTTGCGCTCCTCGATAATGTCGTCAAAGCGCAGCTCAAGCTTCGTATGGGCGCCATACTCCTCGAAAACCTGCGGCGCCGGAAATGAGGGGTCGAGAATGGACAGCACATGGGTGATGTTCGCATCAACATGGTGATGCAGGTCCTGGAGGCCGCAAATAATGATTCTGAAGGGAGGATGCATGGCATGAAGATGGTTGGTTGCGCTGGCGAGGTCAATCGTTGCGCCATCCCAAGACAGGACGGAAAAACAGGGCTATGAAGGCGCCGCCGGAACGGGAGGAGCAGGAACATGACCATCTTGGCCATCGCCGCAGCCTTGATCATCCTCGGATTGATCGCGATCTTTATTCACGATAAGCGGCAGACCCATCACACCGTCCTGCGCAATTTCCCCGTCATCGGGCATTTCCGCTATTTCGCGGAGACCTGGGGCACCTATATGCGCCAATACCAGTATTTGTCGGATTGGGTGGAGCGTCCCTTCAACCGGCTGGAGCGCAGCTGGGTCTACCGTTCCGCGAAAGGCGTTTCCAACCTCATCAGCTTCGGCTCGGAGGCCGTGCCCACCTTCGTTTTCCGCAACGCCGCCTTCCCGACCCTGGATGAGGACAAGAAAAGCTATCCCGGCAAATTAATCGGCATCGCCGACGGCCCGGGTGCCTGCCGTGAGCCTTACACCGCGCAAAGCTTTTTCAATGTCTCCGGCATGTCCTATGGCGCGCTCAGCCACGCGGCCGTTACCGCCCTCTCGCGGGGGGCCAAGCTGGCGGGCATCTGGATGAGCACGGGGGAGGGTGGGCTGAGCCGTTTTCACCTGGAAGGCGGCGCGGACATTGTCATGCAGATCGGCACCGCCAAATATGGCGTGCGCGATGCGCAGGGCAATCTCTCCGAGGACAAGCTGCGCGAGATCGCCGCAAAGCCGCAGGTGAAGATGTTCGAGGTGAAGCTGGCCCAGGGCGCCAAGCCCGGCAAGGGCGGCATATTGCCCGGCAACAAGGTGACAGCCGAGATCGCCGAGATCCGCGGCATCACCGAGGGGCAGGATTCGGTTTCTCCCAACCGCCATCGCGACATTGGCAGCATCAAGGAACTGGGGGAGTTCATCAACCGCGTGCGGACCATCACCGGCAAGCCGGTGGGGGTGAAATTCGTGCTCGGCGACCCGGCCTTCCTGGATGAATGGTTCGGCGATTGCGCCGACAATCCGACGCATTGCCCCGACTATGTGCAGATCGACGGCGGCGAGGGCGGTACCGGCGCCGCACCGGAATCGTTGGCTGATTATGTCGGGCTGCCGATTACCCAGGCGCTGCCCTATGTCGCGGCCCTGCGTTACGAGCACGGCTTGCAAAACCGTGTCCGCATCGTCGCCTCCGGCAAGCTCATCACGCCGGACAAGGTGGCCTGGGCGCTCTGCATGGGGGCGGATTTCGTCTCCTCCGCGCGCGGCTTCATGTTCGCGCTCGGCTGCATCCAGGCGATGAAATGCGGCTCCGGCCACTGCCCCACAGGTGTCACCGCCGCCGAGCCGCGCCTGATCACCGGGCTCGACCCGACGGACAAGGCCGTGCGCGTCTCGCGCTACGCGCTCAAAATGCGCGACGAGGTGGAAATTATCTCCCATAGCTGTGGCCTGCCCGACCCCAGCAAGTTCTCCCCCAAACATGTCACCGCCATCGAGAATGGCGTGGCGGGATTCCGGGCCCAGTCCAATTGATCTATCCGCTGCTGTTCCTGCTGGCCGCCGGGCTGAACATGCTGCTCGGCCTGCATCAATGGCATTATGTGCTGGCGGGAAATCTGCAGGACCCTGATTCCTACATGCGCCTTTTGCGCATCGAGCAGGGCGTGCGTGCCGGGCACTTCGTCACCAATGTGGCTGGGGATCAATCCGGCGCCGGGGTCATGGTGGAATGGTCCCGGCTGCTGGACATCATCATCTGGCTGCTGGCCGCCCCGCTGGTGCCGTTTCTGGGCTGGCACAAGGCGTTGTTCGCCGCCGGCGTGGCGCTGGGGCCGCTGGGCGTGGGGGCGCTCGGCGTGTCTCTGGGCTGGGCGGTGGAGCCCGTCTCGCTGCGCCGGCATCTCTGGGCCACCGCCGCTGCCGCCGCCATTCTGCCCGCCCTTGCCAGCATCGCGCTGCCGGGGGTGGTGCATTACCATGTGGCGCTGCTGGCGCTCATCGCGCTCACCGCCGGCTGCGTGTTGCGCGCCGCGCGGGAGAACACCTGGTTCGGCTTTCTCGCCGGCCTGTCCGGCGGCTTCGCCATCTGGATGACACCGGAGACGATGCCCTTCGTGCTCATGGCCTATGCCGCCTTGGCCTTGCGCTGGCTGAAGGCGCGCAACGCCACCACGCTGCTGGCCACCGCCGCCGGATGCTTTGACGTGCTGGGCATCGGGCTGTTCGTCGACCCGCCCTTCGGCGGCTACGGCGTGCCGGAGATCGACCGGCTCTCCTATGTCTATGTCACGATGGCGCTTGTCCTGTTGGCCAGCGCCGCTCTGCTGCTACGCGTTCAGGCCCGGTCCAAGAGCTGGCGCGGCCCGCTGGGGCTGCTGGTCATGGGCTTGCCGCTGCTGGGCTGGATCATCGCCTTTCCCGGCGTAGTGGAAGGCCCCTCCGGCCTGCTGCCGCCCGAGGAGGCAAAAGCCTTCTTCACTGACATCCTCGAGCAGATGCCCCCGCGCGGGCTGGACCTGATCATCTTTCTGCTGCCCGGCGCCTGGGCGGTGCTCTATGCCGGGCTGCGGGCCTGGCAAGACGGGAAGCCGCCTTTGGCCGATCTGGCCGAGACCAGGCTGCTGGGCGTGCCGCCCAGGGCGCCGCTGGCCTGGGCCTATGTCGCGCTGTGCGGCACGGTGGCGCTGGCGCTGGGGGCGGGGTATCTGCTCTTCACCTCCTTCTCCGCCATCTTCGCGGCGGCGCTGCTGCCGGTGGCGCTCAGCCGGATTGAAACCAAAGGCGGCCTCCTGGCCGCGCCCAAGCGCATCGCCCTGCTTGCCCTGGTTCTGCTTGGTCCCTTCCTGGCAGCACAGGCCAAGGGGCGCGCGGCTGCTTGGCCCCAGCCAGGCAAAACCTATCCTTCCTGCAGCCTGCACAACATCGCCCCTCTGCTGACACAATCTGCCGGGCAGGTGGTGCTGGCCCCGCCAGAGGATACGCCCGAGCTGCTCTATCGCAGCCAGATATTCACCGTGGGGTCGCTCTATCACCATGGCATCGCCGGGTTCATGAAGGACCGCGCCGCCTGGCGCGCCACCCCCGGCGAGTCCGTGCCGCCCGCACTGGCCGCCACCTTCGCGCGGTACATTCTGTTCTGTCCCACGCCCGGGCGGTATCCCTTGGTGGCCGACCGTCCCGCAACAACTTTATGGGACGTGCTGAATGAACCCGCCCCGCCGCCCTGGCTGCAGGCCCTGGGCAGCAACCAGGATGGCTGGACGCTCTATAAAATCGTTCCGTAAAGCTTGCCGCCGGTTTGCGGCGCCGGCACGCCGGTGGTGGAGGGCAGGGAAAGCGGCAGCCCGCGCAGAGAGCGCACAGCCAAAAAGGCGAAACATTGTGCCTCCAACGCATCGCCATTCCAGCCCACCGCCTCAACAGGCCGCACCGGCACGGCAAAGCGCGCCGCCAGCCCGGCCATCAGCGTGGCGTTGTGCCGCCCGCCGCCGGTAATCAGAACCTGTTTCGGCGGCGCCGGCCAGGGCGTCTGCGCGACCGCCGCGCAGATGAAGGCGGCGAGAGTCGCCGCGGCCTCGGGCGGCGCCAGTCCCCGTGTCGCTTGTTCAATGAGCATCGAGAAGCTTAAGCGGTCCAGCGATTTCGGTGCTGGCAGCGCGAAGAACGGATGCGCCAGGAGGGCCTGCAACCGCGCGTGGTCCACCTGCCCGGAGGCCGCAAGCGCGCCATCCTTGTCATAAGGCTGGCCAAGATATGTCTGCGCCAGATCATCCAGAGGACCGTTTCCGGGCCCCGTATCGCAGGCGATGATCTCCCCCGCCGGACCCAGCCAGGTGGCATTCGCCACCCCGCCGATATTCACGATCAGCAGCGGTTTTTCCATCTCCCTGGCCAGCGCGGCATGAAACAGCGGCACCAAGGGCGCGCCCTGGCCCCCCGCCGCGACGTCGGCCGAGCGGAAATCATGCACCACCGGCAACCTGGTGATGTGCGAGAGCATCGCCGCATCACCAATCTGCCAGGTTCTGCGCTCAGCCGGGGCGTGCAGGATGGTCTGGCCATGAAAGCCGATGACATCTGCCGTGCGGCCCAGCATCGCCACAGCCAGGGCGTGCTCGTGCGTCAGCCGTGCCTCGACCTGACGCAGAAACGGATCATCCGGCGCCAGCCTTGGTGCCATATCCAGCAGCCGGCGCAGATCCGCCCGCAGCGCCGCGTCATAGAAGACGGTAGCGGCGGGGCCGAATTTGCCCACGCTCTTCCCGTCGGTCTCGATCCAGGCGGCATCCACCCCATCCAAGGATGTGCCGGACATCAGCCCGATGGCGCGAAATGATTTTGCTCCGGCAGTGGTCGTCATGGCCTCTGTGCTAAGCGGGTGAGGCGGGTAATATCAAGGGGCGGCATAAGAACGGAGCAAGGCTGGCCAGCACTGGCAGTCATTGGTGGTGGGCCGCCCGCCAGCGCGGCTGGCGCATTGGCCTGCTGGACGCGCTCTTGTTCCTCTGGCCCGGCCTTTGCCTCGTCATCTCCATCGCCACCGGGCATGAGTTCACCCCCCTCGTCATCCTGGCCGCCTTGCTGCGTGCGGCTTTGCCCGCCCGCCCGGCTGTGCTACCCGCCCCGGCACAGGAGTAGAACCATGGCGAAAAGCGAGTTTCTGGCCGAGGCGAAGGCCCGCGGCTTCATCTTCCAATGCACCGACGAGGCGGCGCTCGACGAAGCCTGCGCTTCCGGTTCCATCGCCGGCTATGCCGGGTTCGACCTCACTGCGGACAGCCTGCATGTCGGCCACATGATCCCGATCATGCTGCTGCGCCTGTTCCAGCGCCATGGCCACCGCCCGGTGGCGCTGATGGGCGGCGGCACCACCCGCATCGGCGATCCCTCCTTCCGCGAGGAAGCCCGCCAGCTCCTGTCCGACGAGCAGATCGCGGCCAATCTCATCGGCATCCGCAAGAACCTGGAAGCCTTCATCAATTTCGGCGCCGGCCCGAATGACGCCATCCTGGTCAATAATGCCGACTGGCTGGATAATCTCTCCTATATCGGCCTGCTGCGCGAGGTCGGGGTGCATTTCTCCGTCAACCGCATGCTCTCCTTCGATTCCGTGAAGAGCCGGCTTGACCGCGAGCAGGGCCTTACCTTCCTGGAGTTCAACTACTCCATCCTGCAATCCTACGATTTCCGGGAGCTGAACCGCCGCCACAACGTGGCGCTGCAGATGGGCGGCTCCGACCAGTGGGGCAACATCGTCTCCGGCATCGAGCTGGCGCGCCGCACCGACCAGAAAACCGTCTACGGCCTCACCACACCGCTCATCACCACCGCCTCGGGCGCCAAGATGGGCAAGAGTGCGGCGGGTGCGGTCTGGCTCTCGGCCGAGAAGCTGAGCCCCTATCATTACTGGCAGTTCTGGCGCAACACGGAGGATGCCGATGTCGGCCGCTTCCTGCGCCTGTTCACCGATCTGCCACTGGACGAGATCGCCCGCCTCGAAGCCCTTGGCGGCGCCGAGATCAATGGCGCCAAAATCATCCTGGCCACGGAGGCCACCGCGCTCGCCCATGGCCGCGCCGCCGCCGAGGAAGCGGCCGAGACCGCCCGCAAGCTCTTCACCGAGGGCGTGGCCGCCGGGGCCCTGCCCAGCATCAGCCTGACGGCGGCGGAATTCGGCGAGGGCGTTCCGGCCTTCGCCATGCTCGTGAAAGCCGGGCTTGCCGCATCCAACGGTGAGGCGCGCCGGCTCATTCGTGGCGGCGGCGCGCGGCTGGATGACGCGGTGATCACCGACGAGGCGCTGATGATCGCGCCGAAACCGGAGCAAAAACTCTCAGCTGGTAAGAAGCAGCATGTGCTGGTGAAGCTGGCGGGCTAATTCGGCCCGCCAGCCTGCCGCCTCCTCAGGCGTCAGATCAACATAGTGCGCCGCACCTTCGATAAATCCGGCGCGCACATCCCGCCGCAGCCGAGGCGCCATGGCGGTGAAATTCGCCACATGCCCGGTCAGCGCCGCTTCCGGCACATGCCGCGCCTGCCTTGCCGCCCGCAGGGCCGCGCGCTTGCGCCAGGGCAGGGCGGAGATAAGCCCTGGATGCACGAAACCCGGCCAGGGTGTGTCCTTGAACAGCCGGGCGAAGGCGGCGGTATGCTCACGCCCGTACAGCACAGCCCATTCGGGGTCCCGCCAGGGCTTCAGCACATTGGCGTAATGCAGGATGCGCGGTTGCACGGCCTCCTCCAGCCCCAGCCCCATATAATGGGTCATGAAATTCCAGCGCGGCGATAGCGGCGCGATCCGCCCTGCCAGCGTCACGTTCAGCACATCCTGGTCCATGAAGCGCAGGGCCGGGCCGCGCGCCCGCACCAGCGCCTCGGCCTCACGTCCCAGATTCTCGGCCCGCCACCGCGTGGCATCCAGCAGCAGCACGCCAGTGTTGAAATAGGGGGCATCCAGGGGCAGTCCCGTCGCGGCGCGGTATTCGTCCCAGTTTTCACGCCCGCCGGCATCGCCCAGATAGCGCCCGCAATCCTCCGCCATCGCCGCAATGGCGCCGCCCAGATCGAGATGAAACAAAGGGCCCAGCGTCCCCGCCACTCTCGTGTCGGAATCGATATAGAGCAGCTTGTCGTAGTCACGCAGCCAATAATCGGCCGCCGCCAGCCGGGCATAGGCAAAAGCTGACATATGCGCAGGCCCCGCAGCCGCCAGAAACAGCTCCGGCAATTCGATCTCCCGGACCAAAACGCCTGGCGGCGCGGCCTGCCCCGCCGTTTGCCCTTTGGCCGTCAGCAGCCAGACATCGAAATCGCGCCCCGGCTCCGCCGCCGCATCGCGCGCCGCCACCCAGGCCAGTTTCAGGTAGGATTCATCCGCCGCAAAAAACACCGCATTGCCGCCACTCATGAAACGGACCCCAGCCTCATCTGGCGCATGCGTTGCCCCTAAAAAATGCACTCTGCCCGGGCGATGCTCGCACCGCGCGCACGGGCTGGCAATCACGCGAATGTCACGCGAAGTTTCCTCGCTGGTTGCTATTGCGTTGCGAAACAGCCCTGCGCATGCTGGGTTGGAAGCGTTGTCTCAGGAGCCTGCATGTCTGTCCACGCCGTCATCACGCACCGCACCTCCTATAAATACGACCGCCCGGTGGCCCTGGGCCCGCAGACCATTCGGCTGCGCCCCGCCCCCTACGCGCGCACGCCCATTATCTCTTATTCGCTCCAGGTCTCTCCCAAGCCACACTTCCTCAACTGGCAGCAGGACCCGCAGGGCAATTTCCTGGCGCGCGTGGTGTTTCCTGAGCGTGTGACGAGCTTTGAGGTGGTGGTGGATGTCGTGGCCGACATGGCGACGATCAACCCGTTCGATTTCTTTCTGGTGCCCGAGGCCGAGACCTATCCCTTCGCCTACGATCCCATCCTGGCCGAAGAGCTGGCCCCCTTCCGCGTGCTGCATAAGGCGGGCCCGTTGCTCGCCGGGCTGATCAAGGAGGTCAAGGCCAAATTCTCGGGCGAAGAGCCACGCACGGTGGACGTGCTGGTTGAGATCAACCGCATGGTGCATGAGCGCATCTCCTACGTCGTGCGCATGGAGCCGGGCGTCTACACGCCGGAGGAAACGCTGGGCCTGGCCAAAGGCTCCTGCCGCGATTCCGGCTGGCTTCTGGTCAATCTGCTGCGCCATCTCGGCTTCGCCGCGCGCTTCGTCTCCGGCTATCTCATCCAGCTCAAGGCGGACCAGAAGCCGGTGGATGGCGGCGCCGCCGGGCCGGACGCCGACTTTACCGATCTTCACGCCTGGGCCGAGGTTTATCTGCCGGGGGCCGGCTGGGTGGGGCTGGATGCCACCTCCGGCCTGTTCGCGGGCGAGGGCCATATCCCGCTCGCCGCCACGCCATCCCCGCAATCCGCCGCGCCCATCTCCGGCGGCTTCATCGCCGAGGACGGCACCGAGACCGCGTTCGACTTCCACATGGAAGTCCGCCGCGTGTCGGAAACGCCGCGCGTCACCAAGCCCTACACGGACAAGCAATGGCAGGACATTCTGGCCCGTGGCGCCCGGGTGGACCGCGCGCTGCTCCGGCATGATGTCCGCCTGACCATGGGCGGCGAGCCGACCTTCGTCTCCGCCACCGACCATGAGGGCGAGGAATGGAATATCGACGCGCTGGGCCCGACCAAGCGGCACTATGCCGGGCGGCTGATCCGCAAGCTCACGCCGCTCTGGGGCAAGGGCGCGGCGCTCACCTACAATATGGGCAAGCATTACCCGGGCGAACAGCTGCCGCGCTGGGCCATTCACGCCCATTGGCGCGCGGATGGCGAACCGGTCTGGAAAGACCCGTCCTTGTTGGCCTCAGACGACGATACCGACAATGCCACCGCCGATGACTCGGCTGCCTTCGCCAAGGCCCTGGCGGAACGCCTGCAGGTGGACCCCATCCTGGTGAACGCGGCGCATGAGGATATCCATTATTACCTTTGGCGCGAAAAACGCCTGCCCGCGAACGTTCTCACCGAGGATGCCAAGCTGCGCGACCCGCTGGAGCGCGCGCGCCTGGCCAAAGTCTTCGGCCAGGGGCTGGCCGCCAATGCGGGCGCCGTGCTGCCCTTGCGCCGCGTGATCATGGACGGCCAGCGCCGCTGGCAATCCGGCCCCTGGTTCTTCAAGGACGATGTGATGTTCCTGATCCCGGGTGACAGCCCCATCGGGCTGCGCCTGCCGCTGGACAGCCTGCCCTGGGCCGACCCTGAAAATATCGAGGCCGATTACGAGGCCGACCCCTTCGCCCCGAAATCTCCGCTGCCCCGGCGCGAGGCGATTCAAGCCGCCCGATTCCGCAACCACGCCGGCGAGGGGCCAGGGGCGATCGAGACTTTCCGCCCCGTGCCGCAAAGCCTGCCGGTAGTGGGGCGCGAGGAGCCTGGCGTGGTTCGCACCGCGCTCTGCGTCGAGGCCCGCGACGGCAAACTCCACATCTTCTACCCGCCGCTCTACGACGTGGCGGATTGGCTGGACCTCACCGCTGCCATCGAGGAAACCGCCGCCGAATTCAGCCGCAAGGTGGTGCTGGAGGGTTATCTGCCGCCGGAAGACGAGCGGATCGTGAATTTCTCCGTGACACCGGACCCTGGTGTGATCGAGTGCAACATTCCGGCTTCCACCAACTGGGCACAGCTCGTCGAGCGCAGTTTCCAGCTTTACGATGCCGCGCGCGAGGTGGGGCTTGCCGCCGAGAAATTCATGCTGGATGGCCGCCATGTCGGCACCGGCGGCGGCAACCATGTGGTGATGGGTGCCAGCTCCCCGGCGGATTCACCCTTCCTGCGCCGGCCGGACCTGCTGAAATCCATGCTCGGGTTTTGGCACAACCACCCGAGCCTTTCCTTCCTGTTCTCCGGTCTGTTCATCGGCCCGTCCTCTCAGCATCCGCGCATCGACGAGGCACGCGAGGATTCCATCAACGAGCTGGAGATCGCCTTCCGCCAGGTCGGCCGCCAGTCGCAAACCCCGCCCTGGCTGGTGGACCGCCTGTTCCGCAACATTCTCTGCGACATGACCGGCAATGGCCACCGCACGGAATTCTGCATCGACAAGATGTACGCGCCGGATTCCTCCTCCGGCCGGCGTGGACTTGTGGAGTTCCGCGCCTTCGAGATGCCGCCGCATGCGGAAATGTCCGCCGCCCAGGTGCTGCTGATGCGCTCCGCCGTGGCCGCCTTCTGGGAGCGGCCCTATGAGCGCCGGCTCATCCGCTGGGGCACACGCCTGCATGATGAATTCCTGCTGCCGCATTATGCCGAGGAGGATTTCAAGGATTCGCTGGAGGAACTTGCCTCTTACGGCTTCCCGCTGGATGCGGACTGGTTCGCCCCGCATCTTGAATTCCGCTTCCCCAAGCTGGGCGATGTCATGGTGCGGGATATGCAGCTTGAACTCCGCCACGCCCTGGAGCCCTGGCACGTTCTGGGTGAGGAGCAGGCCAATGGCGGCACCGCCCGCTATGTGGACAGCTCCGCCGAGCGCCTGCAGGTGAAGGTGAGCGGCTGGGTGGATGAGCGCTACGTGCTGGCCTGCAATGGTGCTGCCATGCCGCTGCAACGCACGCAGACGCAAGGGCAATATGTCGCGGGCGTGCGCTTCAAGGCCTGGCAGCCTTACTCCGCCCTGCACCCCACCATCGGCGCGCAGACACCCCTGGTGTTCGACGTGTATGACACCTGGACCGGCCGCTCCATCGGCGGCATGACGCATCATGCCGTGCACCCGGGCGGGCGCGCCTATGAGGATTTCCCGGTCAATTCCAACTCTGCCGAGGCCCGCCGCCGCTCGCGCTTCTGGCCCTTCGGTCACACGCCGGGCCCCAGCCCGCGGCCTTTGCCGGTGGAGGGGCCGGAATTTCCCCGCTGCCTCGATCTGCGCCGCTATGCTTAAAGCCTTCCTCCGCCGTCTGCGCCAGTTCATGGGCGCGGAGCTGATGGCGGCGCTGGACCGGCTGAAGCCTGAACTGCAAGCCGCCAAGGCGGAAACCACCGCCCTGCGCGGCGAGTTGGCCGCCTTGCGCGACGATCTGGCCGCCTTGCGCGGCGAACTGGCGGCGCGCGACGCCCGGGAGAACGCGCTCGC
>DATJXU010000102.1:0-22401 GCA_035499915.1 Acidocella sp. | reverse complement strand
CGGTTCAATCTAATCTCATAGTGTTCCTTTGGCCTCCAAACGGCAACAAATCCGTTTGGAGGATTTTTTGGTGAACAGGCAAAATCGGTTCCCTGTTAAACTTCCACCGCCACGCAGTGACATTGCCATTCGCAAGGCGCGGGTGACGAGACTGGCGGGTGGGGGCGGGTGCGCTTATAGCCCAAGGCCGGGGCGCGACAGCATGTTAGCATCGTTGTGATGTCGTCCCGCTTGATGTGCTTGCGCACCGCGCCGGCATCGGCCAGCGCCCAGGGGCGTGGCATCAGCAGGTTTTCTCCGCCGCCTGGGTGTCGCGCAGCATCACCCGGGCATGGGTCGCGGCGGGCAGCAAGGCCGGGATATCGAGGCGCTGGGGCTGGACCAGCTTGTTGCCCTGCGTCCACCATCCCGGCGCTGGCAAGGGCGCTGGCGTCACTGGCGCCTGCAAGGCGCTGGCAATGGTGGCGTGCGGCTTGTCCGCCACCACGCCCGCCAAACCCTCCGCTTCCGCCAGGGCAAGCCAGTTGCCGCCGGCCGCGAGCACAGACACATCATCCGCCACGGCGCACAGCACGAACGGGTAATGCCGCCCTGTCTTGTCCATGCTGGGCAGCCAGACGCCCAGCAGCGCAGACGCCCCGCAGGCCCCGCGCGGCAGGAGAAAGCGCCAGATCGGCGCCGTCATCCAGGCCTGCTCCCAATCCGCCCCCAGCGCCGCGCGGGAGGCGATGATGCATTTGCGGCACCAGAGATCCAGCGGCGCCACCACCTCCTCGGGCAGGCCGGCGCGCACGAAATCCCCGCGCGCCGGCAATTTGCCGAAAAACCCCTTCAGAGCGGGCCGGAAGCGTTTCATCCCCGCAGGCTGGGGCAGCGGAAATCCGCCAGCAGGCCGGGCGCGAAGGGGTTGAGCGCCGCGTTGGCGCCGATGCTGTAGCTGACGCTATGCCCGCCGACAGTGAAGGTGAGCGTGTACGTGTCGGACGACCCGGTCCGGGCCAGCATGCCTTGCGAGAGGAGATGGAACAGCGCCCAGGGGCCGGAGGCGTCGATCTCCGCCGGGTTGCCGCCGCCGGCGGGGGTGATGGTCAGCCGGGCCGTCTGGATGCCGTCAGCACTGGGCCAGGCGATGATCGTCGGCAATTGCAGGCCATGGGCGTAAGTGACGTTCAACGCCCCCAGCTCCAGCACCGCCTGCGCCGCGCCCTCATCCAGCGCAACGGGGGTGAGGCTGAACTGCACGCTGGGCGAGGTGCCATCGGCGAAGAAGAGCTGCTTGATCGTCTCCGCGCGCTGGAATTGCGCCAGCGCCTCCTGGCTGATCGGCGGGGGGGCGCCGTTCACCGCCTGCACCTGCCAAATGGAGCCTGACTTATCGACAAAAGGCTGCACCTGCTGGGTGAAGAAGCTATCCAGCCGCCCGTTGGGGGCGAAGAGCTGGGCGAAATCCTCCAGCGAAATATCGGTGCCGGAGGTGGGCACGAACGGGTAGCGCCCGGCCACCGCCTGCTGGCAGAACTTGGCGGGGCCAGCGGCGCCATTGAACGCCGCCGCCGCCCTCGCCGCATTGCCGCCGCGCAGACCATTGGCATTGACCACCAGCGCCTGCAGCCAGCGCGAAACGGGCTGAGGTTGCGTCACCGCCTCGGCTTGCAGCAGAGCGGCCGGGCCCGCGCCCGCCGCCGGGGCAACGCTGCCCGGCGCGCCGGGCGCCAGAGTGGCCAGCTGCTGTTGCAGCCCGTGCATCAGATTCAGCGTCAGGCTCATCGGCGCACCGGGCCCGTTGCCGACATAATCGATCAGCGGCGCGTAATAGGCATCCACCTCCGCGCCCAGCGGCGCCCCGCCATTGGGCGCGGTGGCAGTCCCCATCAGCCCTTGCAGGGCGGTGGCCTCGGCACTCACCGAAGTGGCGCCGGCAAACGCGGTGACGCCCTGGGAGAGCTGCAACTGCGCGGTGATGCTGGCAAGCAGCCGCTGCATCGGCGATTGCGGCGCGCCAAGGATCCCGAGAGTCTGCGCCGCCTGGCCGGCATCGGTGACGGGCTTGAGGTTCAAATCGCCCAGCATGGCGTTCCACTGGGCCTCGTAATCAGCCTCATAGAGCTTGAGGAGGTTCTGCTCCAGATTTTGCATGTCAGGGCTTGAGGGATCGACCCGCTGGCCCGGCCCGAGCACCCAGCGTTCAGCCGCCGCATCCTTCGCCGCATGGCTGAGCGCGGGCAGCAGCACGAGCTGGAAGCCCTTCACGGTGTAGAAGCCGGGAATCCCCTCCGTCAGCGGTTTACCGGAAGCGCGGGTGAACAGCGGCACGCCCGCCGCGCCCATCGCCTCCGCCGGAACCCAGGCGGGAATGGCGGCGGCGGCGGCGGAATCACGGATGCGCGAATATACCCGCTCCGCCACCGGAACATGGCTGAAACTGGCGCGCGCGGCCTCCACCAGCGCAAAGTCCAGCGGCACTGGCGGCAGCTTCGCGTTCAGCATGGCCACCAGATGCTGCATCAGGTCATCACGCACCGGCTGCGCGGCAAGGCCGGGATAGAGGCGTTGCCAGTCCCGGTTCATCCAGGCTTCGACAAGCGCCTTATCCATCGGCCCCTGGCCGCCCAGCATCAGATAGACGCGCGTGGCCTGGTAGAGATCGTCCGGCCGGTCGAACCCGCCGCGCATCTCCGCCTCAAGCTGCAAAATCAGCCTTGGCAGGAACACGTTATCGAGCGCGTGGGTGTAGAGCATCCTGGCTCCGGCGGCGAGTTTTTGCCCCTGATCCAGCCCCAGCCCCAGATGGCTGTAGCCGGCATTGTCGTCCGGGCCAAAGGGCATCGCCCGCGCCGCGTCCAGCATCGGCAGCACGGCGAGCAGGTTGGCCTCCTGCACCGGGTCCAGCGCCAGCCCCTTGGCGGAAGCCGCATAATTGGCCACGGCCGCATTGCTGGCGGCGATGGCGGCGGCGTCCTGCGCGCGGCTGAGCAGCAACCCGCCTGCGCTCAGCAGAAACACCAATGCCACGGCCGCATAGCCAGCGAATTGCCGCACCATGAAGCGGCGGCGCTGCGCCGCGGTCTGCCCGGCCAGCATGGCCTCGCCGAAAATCACATCCTTCAACAGCCGCGTCAGGAAATAGCTGCGCCCGGTCGCGGGGCGCGGGGCGGGGAAGCGGCGCTGGTCGATGCCGAACGTGCGCGAGAGCGCGCCGGTGAGCCTGTCCACCGGCGTGCCTTCCTGCGTGCCGGAAGTCATGTACACGCCGCGCAGATAGGGGGCGGGGTCCAACGGCGAGCCGCCAAAGGCCTCCGCCACGAATTCATTCAGCGGGGCTTCCAGGCTCGCCACCTGGGCCGGGAAACCGACGATGAGCGAGCGCCGCTCCGGGCTGCGCTCGCGCTGCATCGCGTCGATCAGCCGCTCATCCAGCCGTTGCACCAGCAGCTTGAATTCGGCTTCGAATGTGGCGACCGGGTTGGCATCCTCCGCCGGGAAGGTGGCGCCCCAGACCTGGCCGCGTTGTTCCTGGTCCAGATCGTCGAAGAATTCGGTGAACCCGGCGAGCAGGTCCGCCTTGGTCAGCAATGCATAGACCGGCAGCTTCAGGCCCAGCCGGGTGGTCAGCTCCCTGACGCGCTTGCGGATGGCGCGGGCATGGGCGAGGCGCTCCTCACGCGGGGCGGCGGCGATGTCGGCCAGCGAAATCGCGACGATCACCCCATTCAACGCCTGGGGCCGGCGGGTGCGCTTCAAAAGGTCCAGAAACCCTTCCCAGCCCGCCTTGTCGGTCGCGGCGTCGGAATCCTGTGTGGTGTAGCGCCCGGCGGTGTCGATCAGCACCGCCTGCTCGATGAACCACCAATCGCACAAACGCGTGCCGCCCACGCCCGCCACCGCCCCCTGCCCCAGCTCCGCCGCCAGCGGGAATGTCAGCCCGGCATTCAGCAAAGCCGTGGTCTTGCCCGCCCCCGGCGGGCCGATGATCACGTACCAGGGCTGCTCATGCAGATAGCCGCGCGAGCCGCTGGCCTTGCGCAGCAAGGAGAGCGAGGTTCTCAGCTTCGCGCTCAGCGCCGCCCGCTCTTGCGCCACCGCCCTGGCCTGCATGGCGCCACCGCCACCGGCAACCCCCGCCGCCAGGGCGGCGTCACGTTGTTGTTGGCGCCTGTCCAGCAAAAAATTGGCACCGCTCCAGGCGGCCAGGAGAACAAGGAGGACGAGCAGGGTCACGAGGATGACGACCAGCCTGACGATGAGGCCGCCAAGTCCGATGAACGGCGCGAAATCCCACACCAGGGCCACCAGCACGGCGGCGGCGATGCAGCTCACCACCCAGCGCGAGACAAAAAAACCGAGGATCATTTTCATAACAGGCTCAGTTTCCTGAAGAATGGTTCAGCACGATTTCAATGCGCCGGTTCTGCGCCCGGCCGGCGGCGGTGGCGTTGTCTGCCACCGGGTTGGCGCCGCCCAGGCCCATCGCCGTAACCCGGCCTTGATCGCCGATCGTCTGGTCGAGGATCACGGCCACCGCCTGGGCACGCGCCTGTGACAGCTCGACATTGGAGCGGAAATGCGTCCAATGGCTGGGCCGGTTGTCGGTATAGCCGGTCACCACCACGGTGCCGGTTTCCTTGGCCAAAGCCGTGCCGATTTTCTGCAAGAGCGCGACATCGGCGCTTTCAACCGTGGCGCTGCCGGCGCCAAACAGGCCCTGGTTGTTGAGGCGCAGGATCGGCTGGCCCGTGGTGCCCAGCACGCTCACCTTGCCGGCCGCAATCTCCGGCTTCAGGACGCCCGAGAGACGGTCCAGAATGGTAGGCTCCACGGGAATGGTCGGCACCACAGGCGCCGCCGCGGCGGGTGCCGCCACCGGCTGGGCACGCAGGATCTGCGGCATCGTGGCCAGCGGCGCCGTGGCCTGCGCCTGGAAGGCGGCGTCCGACTTGCTGTTCAGCGAGAACAGGCAGGCGCCATAAACCAGCCCCAGAAGCCCCAGCGCCACAACGCCCACCACCCAGACCGGCACGCCAAGGCGGCGCGGCGTGTACGGGGCGGCCACACCCTGCCAATGCGGCGAGAGGGCAAGGTCTCCTTGCGGCATCTGCTGGCGCAGGGCGGCGTAGGCTTCCTCGCGCAGCAGCTTGATTTCCGCCGGGCCTTGCGGCGAGAACCGGTAGCGCCCCATAAAGCCCAGCGACAGGCAGAAATACATCAATTCCAGAACCGGCTTGAAATTCGAGGCGTTTTGGCGAACCTGCATCAGCACGCCGAAGAAACGATCGCTCGAGCTCACCTCCGGATGGAAGGTGGACACCAGCGGGCGCTGCGCCCAGGCGCCCTGGCTGCCCCAAGGCGTGGCCAGCACCACATCATCCAGGCTGGCGCAGAGGGCGTAATGGGCTGGGAAGATATACTCCATCGGAATGTTGCTCGCCTGGGCGGTGGCCTCAAACCGGCGGATCTCGCGCACCGCGCCCTCGCGCAACTCACCGGCATCCGGCGTGTTCAGCGTGTCGCGCAGGCGGGCCAGCAATTGCAGCAGCGGCCCGGCGGCGCTCACCAGCGTTGAGCCGCCCATGCCGATCACCTCCGGCGCATCGTCGGGCAGGCTGGCAACAGCGGCGCTGGCGCCGGGCGCCAGGCCGGGATGCGAGGAGCCAAAGCCGCCATGGAACAGCGCGGACGAGGCTGGCGGCGGCGTGGCGAGGCTCTTGCCGCCCGGTATCGGCCTGAGGAAGGTGCGGTCTGAATCGTCTGGTTCGGAGAACGGCTTGTCGCTCATCGTCTATCTCCCCTCGTCGCTGTCCGCGATACCCCTTGATGGCCCAAATCTGCATGCGCAGGCCAGGAAATTCGCCGGAAGCATGGATTGCGAAGCCGCCCGAGGTTTGCCTCTGTTGTTAATGCGGTCTGTTACGGTCTAGCACAAAACAATTAACCCCGGCAAAACCGGATCGATCCTGGCGTCACCGCCCCCCGAACGGGACGGGATGTCGCGTTTCGCCCGGCGAAGAAAAGGGCACGCCGCCCTCGTCTGCGCCGCAGGCGTGCAAAAAACACTTCACCAACGCTGTCTATACGTCATTTTGATGCCATCAGGCTCAAAAAGTTCAATCCGGCCTTGAATCTATCTTTTAGGGCAAAATCCGATCAAAGGGACGCATTCGATTTGATCGTCATCTAGCGTGCGAACCGCGCGAGCTGCGCCACGGCCTGGGAGAGCAGACCGGCCATCGCCTTGGTCTGCGCATCGGCCTGCGCGGCCGGGCCGCTGCCCTGCAGGGGTTCATTGGCCGTCAGGTTCGCCTGCGCCAAGGGCTGGGCGAACCCGCCGATCGACCCGGAGGGTTTGATGACCAGCAGAGACATTTGCGCGCGCGCCGTGTTGGCGGGGAGATCCACGAGCAATTGCGTCAGCTCGCCTTCGATCATCAGGCCGGGGGTCAGCCTGCTGCCGGGTGTGATCACGGCGGAGAACAGGCCACTGGCCTGCGCCCAGGTGATCAGGTTCTGCGTCAGCGCCTCGGCCGGGGGCACGGCCCAGAGATTGTAATAATCCACGTTCAGGCTGCGATCGGCGGCCAGGCTTTGCAGCCCCCGCGCCTCCAGCCCCGGCGCGGCGGTGATGGCGCGCACCAGCAGCACCTTCCCGCTGCCGGTGGCGGCCGTGGCTTCTGGCGGGGGCGGCTGCAAGGGCCAGATTGTGCGGGGCGTATATTTCTGCGCCGGCAGCAGCGAGCCGCAGGCGGCAAGGCCGAGCGGCGCGGCGAGGAGAAGACGGCGATGCGGCATTTACTTGCTCCCTTCCGGCGGCGGCGGCGGCCCCAGGATCACCTGGCCAGGATTGGCCGCAAGACTGGATGACAGGTCACGCAGATTATTCATGGTGGCGTTCATCGATTGCAGGATGGGCAGAAGCTGCGCCTGCACATCGGCCGTGGTTTCATTGGCCTGGTTAACCGTCGCCTGCGAGGCGGCAATCAGCGCCGGCAGCTGGGCACTGGCCTTCGCAAGCTGCGCCGTGGTCTGGTTGAGCTGGGCGAGAATCTGCTGCGTCTGCTGCCCGCCCGCCAGGTTGCGGATGCTGGCGGCGGTGCCGGGCAGGTCGCTCTGTTGCAGAATCTGGTTGAGATTGGCCAGCAGCGTCTGCGCGTTGGCAACGGCCTTGCGGGCATCGCCGGCGGATATCTCCTGGTTCAGCGTGGCGAGAAGCTGGTCGAGGTTATCGCTGATCTGCCCGATATCGACCTGGCTGAAGGAATTGATGAACTTTTCCGCCGCGTCCTGCACCTGGGTCAGCGTGCTCGGCATGGAGGGGATGACGGGATAATCCGGCGTCCAGGGCACAGGCGTGACCGGATGCGCCGCGGGATTCACGAAGCTGAGATCGATATAGGAAAGCCCGGTGATGCCCTGGGGCTTGATCTGCGCGCGCAGCCCGGCGGTGACGGCCTGGCTGATGTTCACACCATGGCCCGCCCTGGCCGTATCCAGCCGGAAGCGCACCACCACCTGCCGGTAGGGGGCCGCCTGCGCCGCCAAATACGCCTCCGGCGCATATGCCGCCGAAGCCAGCTCAAGGTCCGTCACGCTGCCAAGCTGCACGCCCCGGTATTTGACCGCGGTGCCGACATCCAGCCCCTGCACGGACTCGCTGAAATAGCTCTCATAGACCGTGCCGCTCTGGAAGACCCCGCCTGAGAGGAAGAGCAGCAGCGCCACCAGGCAGGCCAGGCCCGCCAGCACAAAGGCGCCAACCCGAAAGCTCGCGGAATTCAGCTCCATTACAGCGTCTCCCGGTGAAAAAAGGCCCTGACCGTGGGGTTGGTGGCATCCTGCTTCAAGGCCTGCGGGCTGCCCAGCGCAATCAGCCCCTGCGCCTTGGCATCCAGCATGGCGCAGCGGTCGGCGATGGCCATGATCGAGGCCAGCTCATGCGTCACCACCACGCAACTGGTGCCCAGCGTGTCGCGCAGGCTGAGGATCAGCTTGTCCAGCCCGGCGGAGGTCACCGGGTCCAACCCGGCGGAGGGCTCGTCCAGCATCAAGATCGGCGGGTCCAGCGCCAAGGCGCGGGCGATGGCAGCGCGCTTGACCATGCCGCCGGAAATCTCCGCGGGCAGGCGCAGGGCGGCATCCCCCAGCCCGACAAGGCCGAGCTTCAGCCGGGCGATCTCGGCGCAGGCATCGGCCGGAAGATCCGTGAACACCGAGAGCGGCAAGGAAACATTCTCCAGCAGGTTCATCGAGCCGAACAGCGCGCCGGACTGGAACATCACGCCGATCTGCCGGCGCACGGCCTGCGTCTCCCGGCTCACGCTGTGGCCCGCCACGGTGATGTCCCCCGCCGTGGGGGGCAGCAGGCCGATCATCTGCTTCAACAGCGTGGATTTGCCGCAGCCCGAGCCGCCCAGAATCACGAACACCTCGCCCGCCTCGATGTCGAACCTGACATCGCGGAAGATCGTGCGCGAACCGAAGATTTGCGTGGCGCCCAGCACCTGGATCACCGCGCTCACAGATGCAGCCTGTAGAGAATGACGGCGAAAAGACCGTCCAGCGCCACGGTGGCGACAATGCCGCCCACCACCGCCGCCGTGGCCGCCTGCCCCACCGCGCGCGGCCCGCCGCTGGCGGTAAGCCCCGCCCGGCAGCCGATAAGCGCGACGGCGCCGGCGAACACGACGCCCTTGGCCAGGCCCTGCACAAAATCCCCCGGGGCGGAGGCGATGGCGATATGCGACTTGATGGCCACGACCGGATAGCCGAACGCCATCAGCACCGAGGCCATGCCCGCCAGCCCGGCGGCATCCATGGCGACGGTGAGGGCGGGCATCACCAGCATCGCGGCGGCGATGCGCGGCAGCACCAGCATGATCGACGGGTTGATGCCCATGGTCACCAGGGCGGAGATCTCGTCATTCACCCGCATGGTGCCCAGCTCCGCGGCATAGGCCGAGCCGGTGCGCCCGGCCAGGATCACCGCCACCAGCAGCGGCCCCAGCTCCCGGCAGAGGGCGATGGTGACGAGATCGGCCACGTACAGATCCGCCCCGAACTGGCGCATCGGCACCGCGGACTGGAAGGCCAGGATCATGCCGATGAGATAGCCCAGCCCCAGTACCAGCAGCAGCGCCTGCTGCCCGGCGCGCTCGGCGATGACGCCGAAATCCGACCGCCGGAGCAGGCGCAGATTGGCGGGCAGCGCGCTGAGCGCCAGCAGCGCCTCGCCGAAAAACGCGACTCTGGTGCGCCAGCTTTTCCCGACCCCCGCCAGAATGGGCGCGCGTTTGCGCTTGGCGGGCGGGGCTGGCGCCGGGCGCGGCACGGCGCGCAGCTGCGTCAGCAGCGCCTGGGCGGGCGCATCGGCGCCGGTGATCTCCACCGCCCCGCCATGGCGGCGCTCCATCGCCAGGATCAGCGCCGCGCCGGAACTGTCCAGCCGCTGCACGGCGGACAGGTCGATGGCCAGCCCCGCCCCGGCCGCCGCCGCGCTGGCGTGCATGGCCCGCCCCCAAAGGGACCCAAGCTCGCGCGCCGTCAGCGATCCCTGCATGACGATGCGCCCGGTCGAGACATTCAGGTCAGCGGTCATTCCGGGGGCAGCTTGCCGCAATTTCCGGTCCGTGGCCAGAACGAATGACGCGGGCGGGCATGAACGCCTGCAGCCGCAGGTTGTTCACGCCGGGGCGCGATCAGCCCGCGCTTCTAGACGACCGGTCTAGTTTCATATACCCTGCGTGGACCATGTCCATGCAGCAGACCGCGCCGGCCCGTGACGTCCGGCAGCAGATTCTTGATACCGCCCAGACCATCATCAGCGGCAAGGGGTTCTCGGCTGTCGGGTTGAACGAAATTCTTGCCGCCGCGCGGATTCCGAAAGGCTCGTTCTATCATTATTTCAGCTCCAAGGACGCCTTTGGCGAGGCGCTGCTGGAGAGCTATTTCAGACATTACCTGGAAGCGCTCGACGCCATGCTGCAAAGGCCGGGCCTCAACGGGGCCGAGCGGCTGATGCTCTACTGGCAGAGATGGGCGGACACCCAGGCCACCAGCGATCCCGAGGGCAAATGCCTGGCGGTGAAGCTGGGCGCCGAGGTTGCCGATCTGTCCGAGGCGATGCGCGGCGCGCTGGTGCGCGGCACGGCGGGCGTGATCGAACGGCTGGCGCAAGCCATCGAACGCGGCGTGGCAGATGGGTCGGTGGTGGTGGACGCGCAGGCGCCGCACGTGGCGGAGACCCTCTACCAGACATGGCTCGGCGCCAGCCTGCGCGCCAAGATCACGCGCAACGCCGACCCCTTGTTGAGCGCGCTCGCCGCCACCCGGCGCAGCCTCGGGCTCAGCCCGGCGGCATAGGCCGCGCCCCGCTTGCGGCGGCATTCCCGGAAAGCGCCGGGCTTTGCCCTGGCCTGAGACGACCAGCCCCATGAACGGCGCGGCAAACAGGCCATCGCCCGGCGCGCCCGGGGCTTGAAGCCAGGCTGTGACGACCATCTTTCACCCAATGGAGACCCGACCATGACCAGCGCCGTCAATCATCGCATTCTGCTCGCCAAGCGCCCTGTCGGGGTGCCGCAGCTCAGCGATTTCCGGCTGGAGGAGCAGCCGGTCCCCGAACCGGGCGAAGGGCAGCTTTTGCTCCGCACGCTCTACCTGTCCCTCGATCCCTATATGCGCGGGCGCATGAATGAAGGCCCATCCTACGCGCCCGCGGTCGGGCTGGGGGCGGTGATGGTCGGCGGCACCGTGAGCCGGGTCGAGGTTTCGCGCCATCCGGAGTTCAAGGCGGGCGACCTCGTCACCGGCTTCGCCGGCTGGCAGGATTATGCGCTGGCCGAGGGAAGCGCTGTTACCCGCCTCGACCGGCGCATCAGCCATCCCTCCCACGCCCTGAGCCTGCTCGGGATGCCGGGCTTCACCGCCTATCACGGCCTGCTGAAGATCGGTGAGCCAAAGCCCGGCGAAACCGTCGTGGTCGCCTCCGCAACGGGCGCCGTCGGCTCGGTGGTCGGGCAGATCGCCAGGATCAAGGGGGCGCATGTCGTCGGCATCGCCGGCGGCGCGGAGAAGTGCCGCTATGCGGTCGAGACTCTGGGGTTTGACGCCTGCATCGACCACCGCGCCCCGGACTTCGCGGCACAGCTTGAAGCGGCGACGGGCAAGGGCATCGATGTCTATTTCGAGAATGTCGGCGGCGCGGTGCTCGATGCGGTGCGGCCGCGGCTCAATGTCGGCGCGCGCATCCCGGTCTGCGGCCTGATCGCGCATTACAACGATACCGGCCTGCCCCCCGGCCCGAACCAGATGCCGCGCCTGATGATGCAGATCCTGAGCAAAAGATGGCGGGTGCAGGGCTTCATCATCTCCGACCATTACGCCGCAGGCTTCGCCCCCTTCCTGGAGGAGATGAGCGGATGGGTCGAACAGGGCAAGGTCACGCTGCGCGAGGACATTGCCGAGGGGCTCCAGGCCGCGCCGCAAGCCTTCCTGGACCTGCTCGCGGGCAAGAATTTCGGGAAAGTCGTGGTCCGCGTGAGCGCCCCCTGAGCCCTCCCGGCGCCAGCACCCCACTCAGCAATCCAATAAACTTCGAAAGACCCACACCATGAAGAAGATCCTCGTCGTCCTCACCTCCCATGACCAGCTTGGCGACACGGGAGAAAAAACCGGTTTCTGGCTGGAGGAATTGGCCGCGCCCTATTACGCCTTCATCGATGCCGGCGCGCAGGTGACGCTGGCCTCGCCAAAGGGCGGCCAGCCGCCGCTCGACCCCAAGAGCAGCGATCCATCCTCCCAGACCGACACCACGCGCCGTTTCGAGGCCGACGCGGCGGCCAAGGCCGCGCTCGCCAGCACGAAGCCACTCTCCGGCGTGTCGATCGCGGAATTCGACGCGATCTTCTACCCCGGCGGGCACGGGCCGCTCTGGGACCTGGCCGGGGATGCGCACTCCATCGCCCTGATCGAAGGGGCGATCCGCGCGGGCAAGCCGGTTGGCGCGGTCTGCCATGCGCCGGGCGTGCTGCGCAACGTCAAGGCCGAGGACGGCAAGCCCCTGGTCGCGGGCAAGGCCGTCACCGGCTTCAGCAACAGCGAGGAGGAGGCGGTGGGGCTGACCAAGATCGTGCCCTTCCTGGTGCAGGACATGCTCACCGCCAATGGCGGGCGCTACAGCAAAGGCCCCGACTGGCACTCACATGTCCAGGCCGACGGGCTGCTCGTGACCGGCCAGAACCCCGCCTCCTCCGAGGCCACCGCGCAGGCGCTGCTCGCACGCCTCGCCTGAAGGCGGCGCAGGGCGGGCCGGCGAACGGCCCGCCCTGGTTGTGGGAGACGCGATGGGGCCGGCAACCCCCGTGCGGTTATCGCGGCATGTCTTGCGTGATCCAGGCGGTGACCGAGCGGTGCTGCGGGGCCCAGCCGAGTTCAGCCCTGGCCTTGTCCGCCCGCACGCGGCTGTTGGAACTCAGGCCGAACACCGCCAGCTCGCGGCCCCAGCGCGCGATCGCCTCCCCCGGTGCCCAATCCTGTGCCGGGCCGAGGCCCAGCGCCGTGCCAATGGCGTTGCTGATCTCCTTGAACGATGCCTCGCCGTTCTCCACGAAATAGAAGCTGCCCGGGGGGGCTTTCTCCAGCGCCAGCGCGTAGAGCGCGGCGACGTCGGCGATATGCACGTTGGACCAGCGATTCAGCCCGCGCCCGATATGGCGGGCGATGCCGCTCTCCTTCGCCTGCTCGACCAGCGGCGGGATCTGCACGCTTTTGGCAACCGGCCCGAGCGCATTGCCGTAGATCATGGTGTTGCACAGCACGACGCTGCGCACGCCGGGCGCGGCTTCGCGGATCAGCGTATCGATGGCGATGCGCGCCACCTTGTCCGGCGCGGGCGTGACCGGCGTATCCTCGGTGAAGACCGCCTCTGACGCTTCGCCCAGCGCCTCGTCGCCGACCAGGCTGCTGCCGCTGGTGTGCAGGAAGGCCTTGCCGGACCCGGCCAGCCCGCCCAGCAGCGCCTCCACCGCGCCGCGATGGTCGCTGTCAGCCGCGTTGATGACGGCATCGGCGGCCTGGGCTTCTGCCGCCAGCAGGGCGGTATCGTCCAGCGTGCCGATGACCGGCTCGATGCCGAATTGCCGCAACTCATCGGCGCGCGCCGGATTGCGGATCAGGCCGCGTACTTCATGGCCCTGCCGTGCCAGCGTGGCCGCGATGGAGCCGCCAATATAGCCGCTGGCGCCGGTGACGAAAATCTTCATGCTCTGTCTCTCTCTCGTCGGGTGCGGGAGGCACCATTTTGTCCTGCGCCAACATGATCGCCGCGCAGGCTCTTGATAATCCGGCGCTGCTCCACAAAACTTATGAAGAAACTTCACAAGTGAGGGGCCGTGGATAACCGGGCCGGGGAAATGCAGGTCTTCGTGCGGGTTGTGGAAGGCGGCAGCTTCTCCGCCGCGGCGCGCCAGCTGCTGATGACGCCGTCCACCGTCTCCAAGCTGATCGCCCGGCTGGAGGAGCGCCTGGGCGTGCGCCTGGTCGAGCGCTCGACCCGCCGCCTGTCGCTCACCGCTGAGGGGCAGCTGTATTACGAGCGCGGCCAGGCGCTGCTCGGCGAACTAGAGGACGTCGAGCGCGCTGTCGCGCAAGGCACGCGCCATATGCGCGGGACGGTGCGCGTCAACGCCTCGGTGGCGTTCGGGGCGTTGGCGCTGGAGCCGCTTTTGCCCGCCTTCTGGCGGGCCTGCCCGCATATCGTCGTGGATCTCTCCCTGTCCGACGAGGTGGTGGATCTTTACCTCGACCGCACCGACATCGCCTTTCGTGTCGGCAAGCTGCCGGATTCCAGCCTCATGGCCCGCAAGATCGGGGTGGCGCGCCGCAAGATCGTCGCCGCCCCCGCCTATCTGGCCCAGCGCGGCGTGCCAAAGACCGTGGATGACCTCGCGCAGCATAACTGCCTGGGCTTTAATTTTCGCCGCGCGGCCCCGGTTTGGCCGCTCAGGGAAGGTGGCCGGATCGTCGATCGGCTGGTGCAGGGGTCATTGCTGGCCAATAACGGCGAGACGGTGCGGCGCCTGGCTGTGGCGGGCGCGGGGCTGGCACGGCTGGGTGATTACCATGTCCGTGAGGATCTCGCCGCCGGTCGCCTGGTTGAGGTGCTCGCCACCGCCGGGCTTGGCGATGTGGAGGATATTCATGCCCTCTGTCCCGGCACGCCGCGCATGCCCCAGCGTGTGCGCGTCTTCCTGGACTTCATCATCCCGGAGCTGCAGGCATTTCTGGCGCGGCGGTAAGTTTCCCCGCCACGGGAGCCCCCCGCCCTGCCCCCTGGCAAGCTGGCAGGGGTCAAAATTCCAGCCCCGCCTGCATCATGTCGCGCCCTTGGGCGGCGATTCCGCATGGGCCGGCCAGAGCAGCGGGGCGAGTTGCGGTTTCAGGTCCTTCAACAGCTGCACGGCTATGGCGCTCGTGAAATTGAAATGAGCCGCCTGCGGCCCTGGCACATAGGCTGTCACCGTTCCGAAAAAGTGATCGCCGAGGAAGAACACGAAGGTTGCGGTGCGGTCCACCACGCGTTCACCGCGCAACACGCCGCCGGGGCCGTAGATGTGGTAGCGGTTATCGCCGCTGCCGGTCTTGCCGCCCACCGCCATCACGCTGCCATCCGGCGCCTTGTAGGCGCCCGCGACGGCCCCGCCCGTGCCGTTCTGGACCACGCCCAGCAAGGCCCGGCGCAATGTTTGCACCACCGCCGGGTTGAGCACCGGCTGCGGGACAGGCTGGCTGATGAAGCCGGTCTCAAAGGGCGTGCCGGTGGCGAAGTCCAGGCGGTCGAGATTGACGCTGGTCTGGCGCACGCCGTTATTGAGAATGATCCCGACCAGCTTGGCCAGCGCATCCGGCTTGTCGCCCGAAGCGCCGATGGCCGTGCCCAGCGATGGCACGAGATGGTCGAACGGATAGCCCTGGCGGCGCCAATCCTCCCAGATGCGCTTGAACGCGTCCTGCTCCATCAACGTTCTGATGCGGACATTCTGCTGGAACGTCTTTCTGCGTTTGATCAGCCAGGCATAAGAGTCCTGGATCTCGGCTTGACCGGCCGCCGACACCTCCTTCCAGTTCGCCTGGGGATGCGTGGTCAAATATTGCACGAGCCAGATTTCCAGCGGGTGGACATTGGCGACATAGGCCTCGTCGTTGAGCGACAATTTGCGGTTCGCGAATTGCCCGTAAAGCTGCGCAAGCCGCTGGCCTGTCACCTGCGCGAAGGAGTACTTTGGCATATGCGCCTGCAGGAAGGCCGTCATTTCCGCTTGCGTGGCATCGGGGTGGATGGCCAGGAACAGGTCCGCGAGATGGCTGGCCTGTGGCGTGGTGTGCCCGGCCAGGCGCTCCAGCGCCTGTTGCGCTGAAAGGCCGCGATAGCCGGTATAGAAGCCATGAAGATAGCGGCTGCCCTCCTGCGCGGCGAAGCGGCGCAGATAGGCTAGCCGCGCCGGGTCATGCGGGTCGGACAGGAGCTTGGCCTGGTCGATGCCGCTCTGGGCCGTGTAATAGTCCCTGATATCGTGCATCAGCCGGACGAAGGCGCAATTGATCGAGTTCTCGAAGGCGTATTCCACGGTCGGGGTGAGGGTGTTTTCCCAAGGCTCGAAATTGCCGAAGCTGTTATTGCCGCCGCCGGTAAAGTAGGTCATGGGCCAGGCCGGATATTTGCGCTGCATCGCGGCATCGAGCATCGGCTGCAGGCTGCGGTCTGGCGCCGTGGCGAGGTAGGAGGCGGCCCAGACGGTGAGAGGATCGCGCATTGTGGCCGCGATCTGCGCCAGCTCTGGCGCCGGCAGCGCGGCCAGCCGGTCATGCAGGGCCACCATGATATCGAGATAGGTGACCAGGGTGCGCAGCTTGGCGGTGGAGCCGAGTTGCAGCTTGACGCCGGAATTGATGTCGAAGGGTTGATTCAGGTTGTCGGCATGGATGCGCACGAAATTGGCGCCGGCGCCGCGCTCGTAGAGCACGAAACTCCATTTGAGGAGGGCCGGGTTATCGCCGCTGGCCAGCATCAGGTGGCCATACAGCCCCAGCGCCTGGGCGTAGGCCGGGTCGCCAAGCTGCGTCAGCACGCCGGTCACGCGCTCCTGTGCGGCTTCGTCAATGGTCGAGTAGGCTGAGAGGTCGTAGCGGTCGAGGCTCCACATGTTTGGAACATGAAGCATGGAAAGCAGGTCGGTTTTCAGCCAGGTCGTCGCCTTGTGGCTGGTGTAGGAAATTTCCGGCGGCGGCGGCACCGCGTTGATGAAAGGCAGCCTGGCGGCGAGCGCGGCATCACGCAAGCCTGGCGAAATAATCCCCACCCGGGCGAGTTCAAGCAGATACGCATCGGTAAGAAACTCCAGCGCCGGGCGATTCTGGACAAGGTAATAGGCCGGGCGCTGCCCCGCCAGGATCAGGCTCAGCACCTCGCGGTAGACCACCCCTTGGCGGGGGCTCACCTGGGGCTGCGTCAGCACGGCGTTGGCTTCCGCCGGGTCGGTCCCGTACCAGACCGAAAGCGCCTCCGGAACGCCGATGACCTCGCCATAGCCCGGCCGGGAGGCGAGCGGCGTCGAATTCAAGTAGGTTACCACAATGGCGTGCCGGGCGGAGAGGGTGTCTGGCCCGTTCATGTAGGCCAGGGGGGCGGCCGTGAGCATCTGGCGCAGCTTCTCAAGCATGCCGCTGGTGCGCCCACCCGGTGAATCGCTGAACTTCACGATCTGGGTGGCGAGCGTGCTGGCCCCGCCCTGCTGCCAATGGGGATTCACCACGCTGGCGATGCGCCCGCCCGCCGCCAGAATGAAGCGCTCCCAGGCCACGGCCGGATTATGAAACGGGTTTTGCAGATCGAGCAGGTCACGGTCCTCGATGGAGCTGAGCGTGCTGGCGACGAGGGGCGGCACGTCGTTGAAATCGGCATAGACGTGGTTGGGGTAGGCGGCGGCGAAGAGCGGCACGCCGTTGCGGTCATAGAGCCGCAGCCCGGCCTGCAGTTTCTGTACGTAGGGCGCGTAGCCGCCATGGGCGACAAACCAGTCGAGACGCGGCGACCAGAGCGCCTGCCTGGCGATTTCGAATTGCCGCGCTTGCAGCGAGGGAATGATGACGGGAAGTGCGGCATAGCCAAGCCGTATGTCGCGGGGGCCAGAATGCGGAAAACGGATGGACGGGCTGGCGCCTGGCGCCGGCCAATAATGCAGCCCGCTATCGAACCAGGTGAAGAATCGCGCCTGCAGGTAGGATGTGCGCGCCTCGACGCTGAGCGCCCAGCCAAGCAGGACAAGCAAGGCCGCCAAGGTCAGCCATTTGAGCACGCGAACCGCGCCATGCAGCACACGCCACCCCGGCTTTGCGTCTTTTCCAGGCTTGTGACCGCGAGAGAAGAGTTTTCCCCACACCGCCCCGCTCATGCGTTATCCTCCAGCTGATTGGATACGCCTGCCTGCGGGAGAACCAGAATGGGCATGCAAGCCTGGGATGCCACTTGCCGCGCGGTGTAGTTCATTCCGGAACGACTGCCGTTTTGTGCCCCCGCCGGGGCGCATTCGTTATCCGCATGATGTGGCGCTGCAAATGAGGCATTCCAACCCCTTGCTGAAATTTCATGCAACGAATTGCCTCAGCGCCGCCGATGCGCAAGGCGGCGCCGGAATGACTTGCATGAAGGCCATGCGCGCCGTGACCTACGCCGCTACAGCACCGTTATGCCGCGCCAGGCATCGCTGAACGACCAGCCCGAAATCAGCCGGCCGCCCCCCCGGCGGCGGGGAGGGCGACGTGGAAGACGGCGCCTTGGGGGGGGTTGGGGGCGATCCAGAGGCGGCCGTCGTGGTTTTCGATGATGGAACGGCAGATGGCGAGGCTTATGCCGATGCCGCCGGGCTTGGTGGAAAAGAAGGGGTTGAAGATGCGGTCGGCGTCTTCGGGGGGAATGCCGCGGCCGCTATCGGCGACGGAGATGCGCACGCTGCCGTCGCGCAGTGCGGTGCAGATGCAGAGGCTTCGCGGGCCGGAAATGTCCGCCATGGCGTCGATCGCGTTGGTGATGAGGCTGACGAGGACCTGGCGCAGCTGGATGGGGTCTCCGGCGATGGCGGGCAGGTCAGGTTCGGCCTCGGTGTGGACGATGATGTGGTGGCGTTCGAGGTCCGCGCGCAGGCCGGCGAGGACGTCGGCGATGAGGAGATCGTGGTCGATGACGATGCTGCTCTGCGCATCGCGGCGGAACATCGCGCGCATGCTGTCGATGAGCTGGCTGGCGCGCAGCCCGTTGGCGGCGATCTGGCGCAAGGCGTCGCGGGCCTCGTCGAGCTCGGGCGCGGGACGGTCGAGCCAGAGCAGCCCGGCCTGGGCGCGGGCGGTGATGCCGGCGAGGGGCTGCTTGATTTCATGGGCGATCATGGCGGCGACGGCGTTGGCCGTGAGAAGCCTGGCCTCGCGCTCGCGGCGCTGGGCGAGGAGCGCGTTGACCAGCCTTGTGTAGAGCCCGGTGATGTCGGCCAGCAGGACAATGAGCACAAGGCTGGTGCCGAGCAGGCCGAAGACCCGGCCGCCATACCAGCCGACCGTGAAGCGGGCGGGCTCCAGGACAGAGACCAGCACGATCTCGATCACATAGGCGCCCATCACGACCATCAGCCAGAGATCGAGCACGCAGCGGCGGCGGCGCCAGAGCGTGGCGAGGGCAGTAAGGCTGGTGAGGGCGGCGGCGGCGGCCCATTGCCAGGTGCCGGAGAGCTGCTCCTCTGCGCGCAGCGGGCTGGGCACGGAGGTGCCGAAGCGGGTGGCGAGGATGGTGACGGCGATGACAGCGCAAATCACCGCGAGCCCGGCGAGCGGGCCGGCGACGCGCGGGGCGCGAGAGGGGCCGATATCGGGAGCGGTGCGATTCAGCAGGGCGTAGGCGATGACGAAGAGGAAGAAACCGGCATGCCACATGACGTAGAGCCAAGCGGTGCTCTGCAGGCCGGCGCCGATCTGGCCTGCGGGCGCGAAGCCGCCGGGGAAAGTGAGCATCCAGGGCATCACAATAAGCGCGGTGAAAAGATAGCCGCAGGCGAGGAGAAGCAAGTCCCACACGCGCAGGATGGAAAATTGCGTGAAGAGCAGCGCCGCGGTGAGCGCATTATTGACGAAGATCACGGCGCCATAGGCGGGAATGAAGGCATCCACGGGCGGCAACCGGAAGCTGCCGAGCGGCCCGGCGGTGACAAGGAACGCGAGCAACAGGACAAGCGCGACAACGACGGCCAAACGCGTCTGCGCCCGGCTTGGGGGCAGGCGCGAGCCGATGAGGGGCAGCTCGTCCGGTCGGTCGGGCAAAGACTCCAAAATCCGCTGCCGCGTGGGGGCGGCGCGAAAGAGATGGGGCGCATCCGGGTTCATGGTGAACGCTTGCCTCCATTTTAAGCCATTTTACCACCGCCCCGGGCGGCGCGATAGGGGAAACGCGACCAGGGGCACGGCGCGGCGCCGGAGCACACGGGCCAAAAACCGCGGGGATTGCCGCCACAGACGCGGCCTCCTGGGCACCGCCAGCAACCACCGCCGGGATTCCACCCACAATGAATGGTTGTTTCTAATCGCAACAATGATCTGCTATTGAAGACTCCACTGGGTTGTCCCTGGTTGAACATGGACCTCGCATCATGCCCCCTGCCCTTGGGCTATCGGTCTTTAACCGCCTGAAATTGACCATACCCCCGCTTTGGCTCGTGGTGGTTCTCCCGGTCGGGAATTTCATCGTGGAATCCGCCACCTATTGGTTCTTCGGCCCGAATTTGCCGTTATGGGTGTCGAACGCCTTCGTCGTCACGGCGCTGCTGCGCAACAGGCGCTCTAGCTGGCCCGTTTTGCTTGGCCTGGGCGCCCTTGCCGATTTTTGCGCGATCCTGGTCACCACCAAGGGCGCGAGCGCCTTCGTTTTGACCGTCTGGGGGCTGGGCGTCGCGGCCTGCGACGGTGCGGAGATTCTGCTCATTGCGATGCTCTCGGGTTTCACCGAGACCACGTCCCTCGATGAAAGCATCTGGCCCGTCGCGCGGCTTGTGGCCGTTTGCCTGCTCGTGACGATCGCCACTTCCGCGTGCGGTGCCACGCTGGTCCGGTTCTGCTTCGGCGTGCCTTTTGGCGAAGGCTGGATAAACTGGTACCTCGCCGAAATCTCCGGCTACCTGACGGCCGCGCCGCTCCTGCTCAGTTGGACCGATCCGACGGTTCGGACCATCGGCTCGCGCCACGCCGTGCTCCAGACGCTGGCGCTGTCCGGGCTCGTCGCGGCCGTTGGTTATGTCGACTTCCATGATGCTTTGCCGGGACTGTTCCTCGTCTTTCCCTTCCTGCTGGTGACCACCTTCCACGGCCGGCTGCTCGGGGCCACCACGGCGGCGGCCGCTCTGGCCGTCATCGCGATCTGGAGCACGTTTACCGGCCATGGGCCGATCGCCGCCTCTACCAGCACGAACGTCTACGCCCGGATGGAGTACCTGCAGGTCTATATCGCGATCGTCCTGCTCTCGACCCTGCCGCTCGCCGCGGTCCTGGCGCAGCGCGAGACGCTCATGGCGCAGTTGCGGGAGACGACCAGGGTGGCGCGAGAAGCTGTCCAGGCCAAGTCGGAGTTCCTCGCGGTCATGAGCCACGAGATCCGGACACCGATGACCGGCGTGCTCGGCATGGCCGATCTTCTGATGCAGACGCCGCTGCCGGCCAAGCAGCGCGAATATGTGGCGTGGATCCGCGCCTCGGGCCGCCATCTGCTCTCGCTGATCAACGACATTCTCGACTTCTCCAGCATCGAGGCCCGGGAGATTAAACTCGCGGCGATTGAATTCACGATCGCGGAGGTGCTCGCGCAGGTATGCTCGCTCCTCACGCCGCTGGCGGTGGAGGCCGGGCTGGAGCTCCGCTTCGAGGCGGACGATGACGGCACGTCCAGGCTTCGTGGCGATCCCATGCGGCTCAGGCAGGTGCTGATCAACCTTGTCGGCAACGGCATCAAGTTCACCCGGCGCGGCGACGTGACGGTTGCGGTCTCGCACCGGAGGATGGCGGATGGGCGCGAGCGCTACCATTTCGAGGTCCGCGATACCGGGATCGGCATTTCGGAGGAAAAACGCAAGCTCCTGTTCAACCCCTTCAGCCAGGCCGATTCCTCGACCACGCGCCGGTACGGCGGCAGCGGGCTGGGCTTGGCGATCTCGCGGCGCCTGGTCGAGGCAATGGGGGGCGAGATCGGTGTCGACAGCGTGGAGGGGGTGGGCAGCCGCTTCTGGTTCGATCTGCCTCTGACCGTAAGCACGGACACGGCCCCGCGGGAAACCTCGGTGCCCCGCGTCAGCGACGGGCAGCCGCGCCGTGTATTGCTGGTCGAGGATGTTGAAATGAACCAGATCCTGGTCGCCGACATGCTGCGCGCGCACGGCCATGACGTGGTGACCGCGGCGAACGGCCGGGAGGCGGTCGAGCTCGTGGCGCGCGAGGCCTTCGACGTCGTGCTCATGGACGTGCAGATGCCGGTGATGGACGGCATCGAGGCCACCGTCAGGATTCGCCAGCTGCCGCCGCCGGCCGGCAACGTTCCCGTACTCGCCCTCAGCGCCAATGTGATGCCGGAGGATATGGCACGCTACATGGCGGCCGGCATGAACGGTGCGCTGACCAAGCCCATCGACTGGCCCAAGATGTTCGAGGCCCTGGCGCGGCACGGCAGCCTTGGCCGGCCGAGCCCCGCGCAGCCGGCCCAGGCGGCGTCAGCGCCAGCCAGACCTGTGGAGGCATCCGCCAAGCGCGACGTGGAGATGCGAGGCCCGATCGAGCTGACCGTGTCCGATCGCCCGCCCGCGCCCGAGGGCATGGGGCGTGAGCTGAAAGCCAAACTGGCCGAGCTTTTCGTGCAGGACATCGGCGCGCGCCTTGAGGACCTCCGCGATGCGCTCCAGCGTAAGGACCTTCCCGCCGTCGCCAGAATTGCGCATGCAATCAAAGGAAGCGCTGCCAATCACGGCGCGCGGCAACTGGCGCAGCTCTGCGCCGACATCGAAACCCGCGCGGCGGCGGCCGAGTGCGACGTAACGTCCGAATCTCTGGACGAAGTGCAGCGCGAATTCACCCGCGCCTGCGCGGCCCTCACCACCAATTGGAGGGAAAACTGAACAATACGCGGGTGCGGATTCCGATGAAGTCGGCCACTGATTCCGAACTGAAGCCGGCCGGGGGGCAAATTCGGTTGGGTCTGGTTGCGGGGGCACGATTTGAACGTGCGGCCTTCAGGTTATGAGCCTGACGAGCTACCGGGCTGCTCCACCCCGCGCCAAGATTAAACCGCCCTTACTTTGCCGGGTTTGGCATTTAGGGGCGGTTTTTTTAAGGATT
>DATJXU010000101.1:0-2082 GCA_035499915.1 Acidocella sp. | reverse complement strand
CATTGTTCCACAGCCTGCCGCCGCCACCGGCACCTCGCGTCCACGGCCCGCAAATAGGCCGCTGATCCGGCGCAAAAGCTGCCCCTCATTTTCCGCATGACGGAAGCGGTCGCTGCAAGACGCAGCGCCCCGCCCGGCAATGCTGCCTTTTTACTTGTTACCTAAGGAGATCCCCCATGCTCACAGCCGACCAGACCGCGATCATCAAGGCCACTGTTCCGATCCTGGAAACCGGCGGCGAGGCGTTGACCACGCATTTCTACAAGATCATGCTGGGCGAATATCCGCAGGTGCGGCCGCTATTCAACCAGGCGCATCAGGCCAGCGGCTCCCAGCCGCGCGCCCTGGCCAACAGCGTGCTGCAATATGCGCGGCACATCGACAATCTCGGCGCGCTCGGCAATCTTCCGGCACAGATCATCCAGAAGCATGTCTCGCTGCAGATCAAGCCTGAGCACTACCCCATTGTCGGTACTTGCCTGGTGCGCGCCATCCGCGAGGTGCTGGGCGCGGAAATCGTCACCGATGCGGTGATCGAGGCCTGGGGCGCTGCCTATTGGCAGCTGGCCAATATCCTCATAGGGGCCGAGAAGGCCGAGTATGACCAGCTGGCCGCCGCCCATGGCGGTTGGCGCGGCGCCCGCCCGTTCCACGTGGCCCGCAAGGTGGTAGAGAGCTCCGAGATCACCTCTTTCTATCTCGAGCCGGTGGACGGCAAAGCGGTGGTGGATTTTGCACCAGGTCAATATCTGGGGCTGCGCCTCGTCATCGACGGGCAAGAGGTACGCCGAAACTACTCGCTCTCGCAGGCCGCGAATGGTAAAAACCTGCGCATCAGCGTGAAGCGTGAGCGGGGCGGTCTGGTGTCCAACTTCCTGCACGACAGCGTCAATGAAGGCGACGTGCTTGACGTTTTCCCGCCCGCCGGTGAATTCACTTTGCAGGATGGCGCATACCCGCTGGTGTTGATCAGCGGCGGCGTTGGCATCACGCCCACCCTTGCCATGGCCGAGGCGGCATTGGCCAAAGGCGGGCGAGAGGTGGCCTTCCTGCATTACGCCCGTAACGGCGACGTCCACGCTTTTGCGCAGGCGTTGAAGGATTGGGCCGCACACTACCCGCAGTTCCGGAGCTTCATCGTGTATGAGCAAGGCGAACTGGGCGAAGACAGCAAGGCAAATGCGCTGGGGCGCCCAGCTATCGATCACCTGGAGCGCTGGGTGCCAGCCAACCTCGACTGCGATGCGTATTTCCTCGGGCCGAAACCATTCATGGCCTTCATCAAGCGCGGCCTTGCAGCGCTCGGCCTGCCCAGCAGCCGGATGCATTATGAGTTCTTCGGCCCGGCTGAAGCCTTGGATTGAATTTTCCCACAGAGACCCATCTGGCCTGCTGGCGGTTAGCCGCCAGCAGGCCGATAGACAGAGGTTAGTAAACGTCGCGCAGATACCGCTTTTCCCGGGTCAGGGATTTCAGATAATCCTGCGCCGTTTCCCGCCCTAGCCCGCCATGGCGTTCGACGATGGCCAGCAGCGCGGCTTCAACATCTTTCGCCATGTTGCTGGCATCGCCACAAACATAGATGGACGCGCCATCCTGGAGCCAAGACCACAGCGCCGCACCTTGTTCGAGTATTCGGTGCTGGACGTAGATTTTCTGCGCCTGGTCACGCGAGAAGGCGAGGCTGAGCTCGGTCAGGAACCCATCCCTGCGCATTTCCAACAGCTCATCCTGATAATAAAAACCCGTCGCCTGATGGCGCTCGCCAAAGAACAGCCAGTTGCGGCCTGTGGCGCCCCTGCCCCGGCGCTCGTGCAGAAAGGCGCGGAACGGCGCAATACCGGTGCCGGGGCCGATCATGATGATCGGCGCGGCCGGGTCCACCGGCAGACGGAAATGCGATGAGGTCTGCACGAATATCGGCACGTCGCAGGAAGCGGTCCGGTCCGCGAGGAAGGTCGAGCATGCGCCCTTGCGCTGCCGCGCGCCAAACCGCACGGCCGAAACGGTCAGATGCACCCCGCCCGCATGCGTGCTGGGGCTGGAGGCGATCGAATAGAGCCGGGGCTGGATGTGTTTCAA
>DATJXU010000100.1:0-19579 GCA_035499915.1 Acidocella sp. | reverse complement strand
TCGATCAGACGAACCTGCGGGATTCTGATTTCTTCGTTGACCCGGGGGCCCTCACGCGAGGGAGGAGCGGGTGGCGCTGGCGGTCTGGCTATTTGAAAGTCTCCTGTTTCGGTTTGCTGGGTTCCGGCTTAAGCCGAATTTGTGACGGAATGCAATGTACCACACGGCATAGCCGGCCCCAAGCACAGATAGGTAGCCATGCAACCCTGCTTTTCAACGTCGATCACGTCAAAACAGGAAGTCCCGCCGCGCGTTCCATCCTTCCACCAGGGCCCGCATTTGGGGCGATTCATCCATCAGCCGCCCATGCTGCATGGCGAGCTGCTCAGTGAAATGCAGGAAGCTGGAAAGCGCCTTCATCCTCGGGTCAGAGGGCTGGTAATAGGCAAGCGGCCCGCCCAGATAGGCGAGCGGCGCCTCTGTCGCGGTGGATCTATCAAAGTCCCGCGCCAGGAAATCCTCGTTCAGCAGGAATTCCCAGGGCCTGTCGCGCAAGGTCTCGAAAGGAAAAACATAGTGCCCTGAATAAAACTGCCCCGGCGCGCCGGAGGCCAGCGCCTTCAGCCGCCCCGCCGCCCATTTCTGCATGGCTTGCCAGCCCGTGCGGCGCGGATAATGCGCCAGGCTCACCCCCGGCAAAGCCGGTGCGGGCACCTCCTGCCCCTGCACGAACACCGCATGATTGCCCGCCCCCACGAGAAGATTGGGAATCCGCGCCTGGGCCATCACCTTGTGCACCCCGGTTGGGGCGCTCTTGTGCCAGCGCAGGCGCCAGGGCACCACCGGCTCGTCCATGCTCTCCCCGCCCACCTGGCCGTAATTCACCAAAGGCACGCTGAGGGCGCGCCCCTGCCCGGGCAGCAGCGTCAGCAAGGGCAGCGAGTCCGGCGTGGCGATGAACTCGTCCGCATCCAGAAACACCACCCAGTCCGCGCCCATCACCTGCGAGGCCGCCTGATACCCCCAGCTATTGATGGCGATCTCATCGAAGCTGACCGCGTAATTGCGAAACAGCTTGAGCGGGAACCCCTCGTCACGCAGCGCCTTCAAAATCTCGATGGTACGGTCCGTGCTGCCATTATCCAGGAACAGCATCTCGTCGATATGCGCCGCATTGTGCCGCACGAAAGCCTCGATGATATCGTCCTCGTTCAACACCCTGGTAAAGGAAACAATTTTCATCACGGCAGCGCTCCCCCTGCGGCGCTAATTTAAGCCCGGCACGATGCGCCCCGTCCAGCGCTTGGCAAACAACGCGGCAAGCGGGAAGACAAGGCCATGACCCTCACCATCCGCCCCGCCACCCCTGCAGATGCAGACGCCATCTGGCAGATCCTGTCTCCCATGATCGCCGCCGGCGACACCTATGCCCTGCCGCGGGACTGGACCCGCGACCAGGCGCTTGCCTATTGGCTGGCGCCTGAGAAACAGAGCTTCGTCGCGCAGCGCGATGGCCGCATCGCCGGAACTTATTATCTGCGGGCCAACCAGGCGGGCGGCGGCGCGCATGTCGCCAATTGCGGTTATGTCACCGCCGGCTGGGCCGCCGGGCGCGGCGTGGCACGGGCCATGTGCGCCCATTCGCTGGATGAAGCGCGGGCGGCGGGCTTTCGTGCCATGCAGTTCAATCTCGTGGTCAGCACCAATCTGCGCGCCGTCAGGCTCTGGCAACATATGGGTTTTGACATTGTCGGGCGGCTCCCCGGTGCCTTCCTGCACCCCCAGCAAGGCTATGTTGATGCGCTGGTGATGTACCAGCTTGTTTGATCTCCCCCCTTGCGCTTTTCTTTCCTAAGTATGTTATATTATAACATACTTAACCCTCACAGTTGCAATTAATTCTTAATTGCGTACATGAGAGCCATAGCCAACCGACCGCCAACTCATGGCGGCAAGGCCCGCCAAGGCCGAACAGAGAGGAGTGACAATGGGAGCCTGCAATTCGTGGCGCGGCGTCAGCCTGTGTGCCCTGCTGACCGCGCTGGCCGCCCCGGCCATGGCCCAGCAGACCGACAATACCGGCCTGCTGGGTGATTGGGGCGGGCTGCGCCCCACGCTCGCCGCACATGGCATAACCCTCGGCATCAATGATTCCGAAAATCTGCTGGGCAATGTCTCCGGCGGCGTGAAGACCGGCGCCACCCTGCAGGGTGTCACCACCATGACCATGGATGTGGACACCGGCAAGGCCTTCGGCCTCAAGGGCGGCACGTTCCATGTCTCTGCCCTGCAACTGCATGGAAGGCCGCTCAGCCCCTATTATCTGGACAATCTCCAGACCGCCAACGGCAATGAGGGCGACAACGCCACCCGCCTCTGGGAACTTTGGTTCGACCAAGCCACGCCGGACGGCAAGTTCGACATCAAGCTCGGCCAGCAGAGCATCGATAACGAGTTCATGGTCAGCGCCTATTCAGGCCTGTTTGTGAACACCATGGCGGGCTGGCCGATCATCCCTTCCGTCGATCTCTATGGCGGTGGTCCGGCCTATCCGCTCAGCTCGCTCGGTGTGCGCGGCCAGCTCAAGCCCAATGACAATGTCACCATCCTGGCCGGCGTCTTCGATGACGACCCGGGTGCGGGCGCCTTCGATGACGACCAGCAGGCGCTGGACCCGCGCGGCGGGCGCTTCAGCTTGAAGAATGGCGCGCTCTGGATCGCCGAGCTGCAATACAGCACCAAGCTTCTGGGCCTGCCCGGCACCTACAAGCTTGGCGGCTGGTACGATTCCGCCAATTTCCCGGACCAGCTCTACGATTATAACCATCGCGGCAATTACAGCCTGTATGCGGTGGTGGATCAGACAATCTGGCAGTCGCCCAAGAACAGCAACCGCGCGCTGAACCTCTTCGGCCGGATCATGGGCGCGCCGAGCGACCAGAATCTCGTCAATTTCGGTTTCAATGGCGGCATCACCCTCACCGCCCCGCTGCCCGGGCGCGATAACGACCAGGCGGGCCTGGATTTCGGCGTCGCCCACGTCTCCTCGCGCGCTGCAGATGCGGCTGAGGCAGCGGGCACGCGCCGTCCCGGCACCGAAACCCTGATCGAGGCCACTTACCAGGCGCAGGCAACATCCTGGCTCGTTCTGCAACCGGACCTGCAATATGTCATCAACCCGGCGGGCGGCATCGACGATCCGGATGACACCAGCAAGAAGCTGGGCAATGAGCTGGTGATCGGCCTGCGCGGCATCGTGACGTTCTGAGCCGCGCCAGACACCTTCGTAAAAAGGGGAAGCCGAAGCGACTTCCCCTTTTTCATTCAGCCCGGCAGCAGCGAGAGATGCTCATGCACCGCCAGCCATGTCCCGTCCTGGCGGGTAAAAACAATGGTCTCGCGCTCATGATAGGCGCTCTCACCCGCATGGGTTTGCACCCGGGTGAAGGTCTGGTGCGTGAACACGGCGCTATCGCCGAACACATCCACATGCTGGTGCGTGCTGGTGCATTCCAGCACCTTGAAGCCGTCCTCGCGCACCCAACGGTCGTATTCCGCCTCATAGGAAGCCCGGCTCTCCAACACGGCGGGCAGGGCATGAAAAATGAACCGCGCCCCGGGCGTGAAGAAGCCGAAATAACCATCCCGGTCATTCGCCTCGAAAGCAGCGATCAACGCCGATGCCACCCTGCAAACCTCGTCCTGCATCTCTGTCATTCCTTGTTTTGGCCAGCCCCATGCAGGGCGCGGCGCAGGTTTTGCACAACCGGGCTCCCGCGCCTATGCTCACCCCATGGCCAAGGAACAAAGCTACGAAGAACAGCTCCGCCACCTGCAGATCGAGCTGGTGAAGCTGCAGCGCCACGTCATCTCCGGAGGGCGCAAGCTGCTGATCATCCTGGAAGGGCGCGACGGTGCCGGCAAGGACGGCACGATCAAGCGCATCACCGAGCATCTCTCCCCGCGCGATATCCGCATCGTCGCCCTGCCCAAGCCCTCGGATGTCGAGACCACGCAATGGTATTTCCAGCGCTATGTCGGGCATTTGCCAGGGGCCGGGGAGATCGTGCTGTTCAACCGCTCCTGGTACAACCGCGCCGGGGTGGAGAAGGTCATGGGCTTCTGCACCGAGACCCAGTACCTTGAATTCATGCACACCGTGCCGGTGTTCGAGGCCATGTTGGCCGATTCCGGCATCACACTGGTGAAATATTACCTCGATATCGACCGCAAGGAGCAAAAGAAGCGGCTGGAGGCGCGGCGGGAGGATCCGCTGAAGCAATGGAAGATCAGCCCCATCGACGAAAAGGCGCTGAAGCATTTTGACGACTACACCCAGGCCCGCAACGCCATGCTGATGGGCACGGACAGCGCCGCTTCCCCCTGGATCGTGGTGCGCGCCGATGACAAAAAGGCCGCGCGCCTGGCCATCATCGCCGATCTGATCACCCGCATCGACTACAAGGATGCCTCCCCGCATGACGTGGACAATCAGGTGATCTGCCGGTTCGACGAAACCTGCCTGACCAACGGCATGCTGGCGAGTTGACTTTTGGCGCCCCCTGCCCCTCATCTGCCCGCATGAGCGAAACACAGGCCATATTGGGCGCCATTACTTTCAACGCGGACGGCCTCGTCGCCGCCATCGCCCAGCAGCACGACACGGGCGAGGTGCTGATGATGGCCTGGATGAACGCCGAATCAGTCGAGGAAACCCTGCGCACCGGCCAAGTCTGTTATTTCTCCCGGTCGCGCCAAAAACTCTGGCGCAAGGGCGAAACCTCCGGCCAGGCCCAGAAGCTGGTGGACATGCGCATCGATTGCGACGGCGACACACTGCTGCTGCTCGTGGACCAGCACGGTGTGGCCTGCCATACCGGGCGGCGCAACTGCTTCTATACCGCCGTGCGCGGCGGCGAACTGGTCGAGATCGCCACGCCCCAAGTCAATCCCGACGCACTCTACCATCATACTTGATCCGGAGGCGGTATTTCGGCGAAATGGTCCCAGAACAAAAAAATTCTAGGGACCTATTCCATGCCAACCAGAATGCCGCGACTGCCCGCCATGCGCCCGCTGCTAGCCGCCGCCGTCCTGGCTCTCGGCCTGGGGGGGCTTGCCGCCAGCCGCATGGCCACGGCAGGAGATACCGCCAACTACCCCGCCGCCTCGCTGTCCGCCCCCACCGATCAGGCGGCGTTGATCGCGCGCGGCAAATATCTGGCCACCGCCGCTGATTGCGCCCCCTGCCATACCGGCCCCGGCCAGGCGCCCTATGCCGGCGGGCTGGTGCTCGCCACCCCCTTCGGCGGGCTCGCCTCCCCCAACATCACGCCGGACAAGGCAACCGGCATCGGCAACTGGACAGACAAGCAATTCTACGAAGCCCTGCATGACGGCATCGCACCCGGTCATGAATTCCTGGTGTTTCCGAAATATCTCTACCCGGCGATGCCCTTCACCTCCTACACCAAGCTCTCTTATGCGGATGTGATGGCCATCAAGGCCTATATCTTCTCGCTGGCGCCGGTGCAGGCCCCGCGCGTGGCCAACTCGCTCAGCTTCCCCTTCAGCCAGCGCCCCGTGCTGCTGGGCTGGCGGATGCTCTTCTTCAAATCCGGGCCGATGAAAATGGACCCGTCCTGGGATGCGCACCTGAAAAACGGCGCCTACCTCACCGAGGCGCTGGGCCATTGCGGCGAATGCCACACCCCGCGCAACCTCATGCAGGCGACCATCGCCAGCAAGGCCTATGCGGGCGCGCCCATCGACAATCTCTTCGCCCCCAACATCTCGTCGGACAAAACCTATGGCGTGGGCGGCTGGGCGAAGGCGGATCTCGTCGCCTATCTGCATGATGACGGCAACATGGTGAAAGGCTCGCCCTATGGCGCCATGGGCGACATGACGGACCATTCCACCAGCCTGCTGCCGGTCTCGGATGTCGCGGACATCGCCGATTACCTGCAAACCGCCACCAAGCCGCAATCCACCCCGCCCGGCCCGGCCATCGCAATGGCCGCGCCCTCAGTGGCGCACGGCCAGAAACTCTACGCCGCCAATTGCGCGGGCTGCCATGGCGCCACCGGCGGCGGCATGAAGCCGCATTTCGTGCCCAATCTGGCGGGCAATGATTCCGTAACCGCTGAGCAGCCCAATAACGTCATTGGCGCGGTGCTGGCCGGGCTAGGAAGCTGGGTGGAGCACGGTCCCCAGATGCCGGCCTTCGGCGCAAAACTCTCCGACCAGGAGATCGCCGACATCACCAACTATGTCCGCACCGCCTGGGGCAACACAGCCAGCGCGGATGCCACCCCGGCCCAGGTGATGGCGCTGCGCGGCCTGGGCGATCTGCCGCCCATCGCCGGGCAGGCGGCCGATGAGCTGGGCTGCCCCCGCATCTCCCCCTCGGGCGGGCCAACCACCGTGGCCGACCCCGGCAACGGCCTCTTGAACATCTATCAGGGCGCCAATGCGGCCACGCTGCCCAACCGCACGCGCGAGCTGATCACCGCCATGCGGGCGAATAACAACGCCATCAGCGATGCCGACCTCACCAACACGCTTGTCGCGGCCTATTGTCCGGTGCTGGCGCAGACACCCGGCCTGAGCCTCTCGGACAAGCAGAGCGCGCTGAAGGATTTCATCGCCGGCGCGCAACCTTTGATCAGCGCCCACTGACCGGGGCTTGGCAGGCGGACGCGGGGCGGACATTCTGCCCCGCAGATGCATACGACCACCACCTCCGGCCTGACCATCGAGACCGTCACCGGCCTTGAGGCCGCATCCGCCCTGCCCGCCCTGGCGCGGCTGCGGATCGAAATTTTCCGCGCCTTTCCTTATCTTTATGAGGGCGACGAGGCCTCTGAGCGGGACTATCTGCGCAGCTATGTGAACGTGCCGGGTGCGGCCATCGTGCTGGCAAAGGATGGCAGCCGAATCGTCGGCGCCGCCACCTGCCTGCCGCTCGCCGCCGAGACCGGGAATGTCCAGAAGCCTTTCATCGAGGCGGGCATGAATCTCTCTCGCCTCTTCTATTTCGGCGAAAGCGTGCTGGACCCCGCCTATCGCGGCCGCGGCATCGGCGTTGCCTTCTTCAAGGCCCGCGAGGCGCGGGCGGCTGGCTATCAAACCACCTGCTTCTGCGCCGTGCAGCGCCCGGCGGATCACCCCCTGCGCCCCAAAACTTACGTGCCGCTGGATGAATTCTGGCGGCACCGGGGCTATCAGCGCCGGGATGATCTCTTCTGCTTCATGTCCTGGCGTGACATTGGCGAGGCGGCACAGACGCAAAAGAAACTCATTTTCTGGACGAAACACCTATGAAACTCGCCCTCGCCCCGTTCGGCGTCTCGCCCCCAGCCAGCTTCAAGGCGTTTCTGCTCCGCATCGAGCGCCTGGCCGCCGAGGCCGCGCTGGCAGGCGCCGACAGTCTGGTTTTGCCGGAATATGCCGCCATGGTCTGCGCGGGCGCGCAGATCAAAACGCCGGATATCGAGGCCGAGTTGCTGCATGCCGTTAGCAAGGCCGATGAGATCCTGGCCGGGCTGGTGGAGATGGCCAAACGCCACAAGCTCTTCATCCTCGGCGGCTCCCTGCCGATGCGCGATGCGGATGGCAAGATCCGCAACCGCGCCCCCTTCATCGCCCCCTCCGGCCAGCTTGAATTCCAGGACAAGCAATCCATGACCCGCTTCGAGGAAGAGGCGTGGGGCGTGACCGGCGGCGCGGCACCGAACGTGTTCGAAACACCGTTCGGGCGCATCGGCGTTTCCATCTGCTATGATTCAGAATTCCCCCTGCATGTCCGCCCGCAAGTGGCGGCCGGGGCAAAGCTGATCCTGGTGCCCTGCTGCACCGCCTCCCCTGCCGGGTTCAACCGCGTGCGGCTCTCCGCCCGCGCCCGCGCGGTGGAAAACCAATGCTACACCGCAATCGTGCCGCTGGTGGGCGAGGCCCCCTGGTCCGGCTCCATCGACGTGAATATCGGCCACGCAGCCCTCTTCACCCCCTGCGATGCGGGCTTCCCGGATGACGGCGTGGCCGCCGCCGGGGCGCTGAACGAGCCGAAACTGGTCTTCGCCGAGGTGGATTTCGCCGCCATCGACAAGGTGCGCCAGGAGGGCGCGGTGCTGAACCACCGCGACTGGGCGGCAATCGCCCCCGCGCCTGTCGTGTCATTGGCATGACCAAAATCTTCATCATCGCCGGCGAGGCCAGCGGCGACGTACTCGGCTTGCGGCTGATGCAGGCGCTGCGGCGTTTGCAGCCGGACATCGCCTTCTCCGGAATCGGCGGCGCGCGCATGGCGGAAGCCGGGCTCAGCTCGCTGTTTCCGATGCAGGAGCTGGCGCTGATGGGGCTGGCCGAGATCCTGCCGAAAGTGCTGCATCTCAAGAAGCGCCTCGCCCAAACGGTGGAGGCCATCCGCGCGCAAAAGCCGGATATTCTGCTCACCATCGACAGCCCCGGCTTCTGTTTGCGGGTGCTGAAAGCCATCGGCCCCGGCGGGCCAAAGCGCGTGCATTATGTCGCCCCGCAGGTCTGGGCCTGGCGGCAGGAACGTGTGAAGCATTTCCCCGGATTATGGGAGGAGCTGCTCTGCCTGCTGCCCTTCGAGCCGGAATTTTTCGCGCCGCACGGCCTGCATCCGGTCTTCACCGGCCATCCGGTGTTGGAATCCGGCGCCGACAAGGGCGATGCCGCGCGCTTTCGCGCCGCCCATAACCTCGCGCCCGACGCCGTGCCCCTGGTGCTGATGCCCGGCTCGCGCGTGACCGAAACCAAGCGCCTGCTGCCGGTGTTCAAGGACACATTGGCGCGCCTCCACCCACAAATCCCCGCCTTGGTGCCGGTGGTGGCGGCGGCCGCGGGCATTGCCGATGCCGTAACCGCCCATACGGCGGACTGGAAGGTGAAACCCATCATCGTGCGCGATGTTGCGGAACGCTATGACGCCTTCGCGGCGGCCAAGGCGGCGCTGACCAAATCCGGCACCTCGACGCTCGAACTCGCCATGGCCGGCGTGCCGATGGCGGTGACATACCGGGTGAACCCGATTTCAGCCGCCATCGGGCGGCGGCTGATCAAGGTGCCCTATGTGGCGATGATCAATCTGCTCGCGGGCCGGGCCCTGGTGCCGGAATTGCTGCAGGAGGATTGCCGGGCGGGCCGCCTGGCCGAAACAATCCTCGGCCTGCTGCGCGACCCTGCGAAGGCAGATTCCCAGCGCGCCGGTTTCACCGCCGCCCTGGCCAGCCTGCGTGCCCCTGAGGGCGCGCCCTCTGATGCCGCCGCCAAGGCGATCCTGCGCCTGCTGGACCCGGTATTCGTAAAATAATCCTGAACCCGGAAACCTTGCCTTAACCATTTTTCCCCATCCAGATGAACGGGACCGTAACCGCGGCTTCAAGCGTTTTGGCAAAGGAGTTGGGCATGAGCATCACGGGAATCAGCCACGCATCCCCAAACGCCTCCAGCGTGGTGCCTGGCAATGGCGGCACATCAAGTGACACCACCCATGTCACCACCTTGGCGGATGGTTCCACCGTCACCACGGTGCGGAACAGAAAAAGCGAAATCGTCTCGATCGCCACCACACCACCCACGCGGCCGCCAGAACCCGGCATGTCTTCAAGCGCCTCCAGCGCCGGGGTTAACGTCACCGCCTGACCACGAAGCTGAGAGCAGGCTGACATAAAGTCATCGCACGCTGGAAAACGCCGGAACGCAAAACAGGCTGAACCTTCCGGTTCAGCCTGTTCAATGACACGTCTTGCTGGAGCCTGATCGCTTAAGGGTGGCGCGTCTGCGTCAACCTCAACCTATCGCGCTCTAAGCCTGCTTACTTGGCGCCGGCCAGTGCCGCTTCCATCGCCGCGACGGCGGAGAGATTAATGATACCGCGCGCCGTGGTGCTGGGCACCGCGATATGCAGCGGCTTATCCAGCCCCATCAGCAGCGGCCCCACCGTCACCCCGTCGCCGGTGGCCTTGACCAGGTTGAAGCCGATATTGGCGGCATCGATATTGGGGAAGATCAGCAGGTTGGCGGTGCCAGACAAGGTGGAATCGGGCAACGCGTGATGGCGGATCTGCTCGGCCAGGGCGGCATCGGCATGCATTTCGCCGTCCACCTCCAGCTCCGGGTCGGCGGTGCGGATCAGCCCCAGGGCATGGCGCATCTTCTTCGCCGAAGGCGAGTTGGAGGCGCCGAAATTGGAGTGGGAGAGCAGCGCCACTTTCGGCGTCAGGCCGAAATGGCGCACCGTCTGTGCCGCCATCAGCGTCATCTCGGAGATCTCTTCGGCACTCGGGTCCACGTTCACATGCGTGTCGCAGAAGAAGAGCGGGCCGGCCTGCAGGATCAGGGCATTGAGCGCGAAGACGCGGCCGGATCCGGTTTTGCGCGGCAGGATCGGCAGCGCGTACTGGAAATGACGCCACCAATCGCCGGTGCCGCCGCAAATGGCGGCATCCACATCGCCATGCTGCAGCAGCATGGCGGCGGTGACGGTGGGGCGCTTGCGCAGCTGGCGGGCGGCGGCGTCCGGCGGGGTGCCGCGGCGGCCGACCCGCTTGGTGTAGGCGGCAAGCAGGCGCGAGAACAGTTCCGGCTCACGGTCCATGTCCAAAATCTGCACATCCTTGCCGGGCTGGATGCGCAGGCCCAGCGCCTGGATCTTTGCCGCGACGGCGTCGAAATTGCCGAGCAGGATCGGGCGGGCCATGCCGTCATCCACCACGCTCTGCACGGCGCGCAGGGTGCGCTCATCCTCGCCCTCGGCATAGACGATGCGCGGGCGGGCCTTGCGCGCCACCTCGATAACCGGGCGCAGCAGCTGGCCGGAGCGGAACACGAAGCGCTCCAGCTCATGCATATAGGCTTCGAAATCGGCGATCGGCTTGCGGGCCACCCCCTCATCCATCGCCGCTTGGGCCACGGCCGGGGAGACATGCAGGATCAGCCGCGGGTCGAAGGGCTTGGGAATGATATAATCCGGCCCGAACACCGGCGCCTGCCCGCCATAGGCGGCGGCAACCACGTCCGAGGCTTCGACATGGGCGAGATTGGCGATGGCGCGCACCGCGGCCAGCTTCATCCCCTCGGTGATCGCGGTGGCGCGCACATCCAGGGCGCCGCGGAAGATGAAGGGGAAGCAGAGAACATTGTTCACCTGGTTGGGGAAATCCGACCGGCCGGTGGCCATGATCGCATCCGGGCGCACACGCCGGACGATCTCGGGCATGATTTCCGGCTCAGGATTGGCCAGCGCCAGGATCAGCGGATTCGGGCCCAGCAGCGCCAGCCACTCCTCCTTCAGCACGCGCGGGGCGGAAAGGCCGAGGAAGATATCCGCGCCCGGCAGCACGTCCGGCAGGGTGCGGGCGTCGGTCTTGCGGGCCACGTCGACCAGAGTCGGGTCGAGATTGGGGCGGCCCTCATAAACCACGCCGTCCCGGTCGGTCATGGTGATGTTCTCGGGGCTGGCCCCCAGGGCCTTGAGGATGCGCACGCAGGAGAGTGCCGCCGCGCCGGCGCCGGAGGTGACGATCTTCACCTCCTCGATCTTCTTGTTCTGCACGACCAGCGCGTTCAGCACCGCGGCGCCGACGATGATGGCGGTGCCGTGCTGGTCGTCATGGAACACCGGGATCTTCATCTTCTCGCGCAGGATCTGCTCGATCTTGAAGCATTCCGGCGCCTTGATGTCCTCAAGGTTGATGCCGCCGAAGCTGGGCTCAAGGCGCGCCACCGTCTCGATGAACTTGTCGGGGTCCTGCTCGTCGATCTCGATATCAAAGGAATCGATGCCGGCGAATTTCTTGAACAGGACGGATTTGCCCTCCATCACCGGCTTGCCGGCGAGTGCCCCGATATTGCCCAGCCCCAGCACCGCCGTGCCGTTTGTGATGACGGCGACGAGATTGGCGCGCGAGGTCAGGTCAAAGGAGGCATCCGGGTCCGCCACGATCGCATCGCAGGCCGCCGCCACACCGGGTGAATAAGCCAGCGACAGGTCGCGCGAGGTTTCCATGCGCTTGGTCGCGACGATGGCAAGTTTTCCGGGCCGGGGTGAGCGATGGTATTCCAGCGCGTCCTTGCGTAAACCCTCATCCATGGATCAGTCCCCCTCTAGAAATCAACGTCCTATTGAGTTCATGGCTCAATGGCGGCGGAGAGGCAACATGCCCCGCCATGAGATTTCTGAAAGTCAGTTTCACAGAGATGAGAAATTGGTGCGGTCGAGAAGACTCGAACTTCCACGAGGTTTCCCCCACAAGCACCTCAAGCTTGCGCGTCTACCATTCCGCCACGACCGCATCGAGGCCGGGAGCCTATAGACTATGATCCCGGAGCCTGCAACAGGGGAAAAATGATGAAAAACCAAGTCGCCTGGGAAGTTTCTCCCGGCCTGACCGATTATGGAAACGCTCTGGAGCGCATGCAGGCGCAAGTGGCCGCCATCCGCGAGGGCAATGCGGCGGAACAGGTCTGGCTCGTCCAGCACCCGCCTCTTTATACAGAGGGCACATCCGCCAAGCTTGAGGATTTGCAGGATGCGACTCGCTTTCCCACCTTCAAGGCCGGGCGCGGCGGGCAATGGACCTATCATGGCCCCGGCCAGCGCGTGGCCTATGTGATGCTCAACCTCGCCCACGCCCATGGCAGCGTGCCCGCCCGGGATGTGCGCTGCTACGTGGCCGGGCTGGAGCGCTGGGTGATCGAGACCCTGAAGGAATTCGGCATCAAGGGCGAGATCCGCGCGGGGCGTGTGGGCATCTGGGTCGCCCGGCCGGATGGGCGCGAGGAAAAAATCGGCGCCAGCGGCGTGCGGGTCTCGCACTGGATCACCTGGCACGGCCTGGCGCTGAACGTGGCGCCGGATCTCTCCCACTTCACCGGCATTGTGCCCTGCGGCATCAGCGAGCACGGCGTGACCAGCCTCCAGGCACTCGGCGTGGAGGCTGACATGGCGCAGGTCGATGCGGCGCTGGCGCGCAATTGGAGTAAGATTTTCGGATGAAGATTTTCGTCTATGGCACATTGGCGGACAAGGACGCCTTCGGCCGCTGCGCGGGAAAGCCGGTGAAGCACGCCCCCCAGCCGGCCCGGCTGCACGGCTTTACCCGCGTGCTGCTGCGCGGTGCGCGCTACCCTACCTTGCGCCGCGCGCCGGGCTGCCAAGTGCCGGGCGTGGTGATGCAAGTGAACGCGGACATGTTGGTGCGGCTCTGCAATTACGAATCCGTCCGCTACCGGCTGATCCAGGTGCGGCTGCACAGCGAGACCGGGCCGCACCGGGCCCGGGTGTTCATCGGCGACGCCCCCACCCGCGTGGCCTGGGCCCCTGATGAGCGGCTGATGACCCTGCGCTGCCGCAGTTTTTGAAAGCGTCTCCCTGCCCTCTCAGCGCCAGCCCAGCGCCGGGGCCACATGCTTCAAAATCATCTCGATCACATGGGCATTATACGCAACGCCCAGCTGGTTGGGCACGGTGAGCAGCAGCGTGTCGGCCTCGGCAATCGCCTCATCCGCGCGCAGCTGCTCCACCAGCGCCTCCGGCGCGGCGGCATAGGAGCGGCCAAAAATCGCGCGGGTGTTTTCGTCGATGAAGCCGATGCTGTCCTGCTCCTTGCCACTCCCGCCGAAAAACATCCGGTCCTCATCGTTTACCAGGGCAAAAATGCTGCGGCTGACGGAAACACGCGGCGTGCGCGCATGCCCGGCCTCCCTCCAGGCCTCCCGGTAGGCGCGGATCTGCCTGGCCTGCTGGATATGGAAGGGCTCGCCGGTCTCATCATCCTTCAACGTCGAGCTTTGCAGATTCATGCCCAGCTTCGCCGCCCACACCGCCGTGGCGTTGGAGCCCGCCCCCCACCAGATGCGCTCGCGCAAGCCCTCTGAATGCGGCTCCACCCGCAGCAGCCCCGGCGGGTTGGGAAACATCGGGCGCGGATTCGGCTGGGCGAAGCCTTCGCCACGCAGCACATCCAGCAGCACCTCTGCATGGCGCCGGCCCATATCCGCATCGCTCTCCCCCTCGCCCGGGCGGTAGCCGAAATAGCGCCAGCCATCGATCACCTGCTCCGGCGAGCCCCGGCTGAGCCCAAGCTGCAACCGCCCCTGGGAGATCAGATCCGCCGCCCCGGCATCCTCGGCCATGTAGAGCGGGTTCTCATAGCGCATATCGATCACCGCCGTGCCGATCTCGATGCGCTTCGTCCGCGCCCCCACCGCCGCCAGCAGCGGAAAGGGCGAGGCCAATTGCCGGGCGAAATGATGCGCCCGGAAATAGGCGCCATCCGCGCCCAGCTCTTCCGCCGCCACGGCGAGATCGATGGATTGCAGCAGCGCGTCCGCCGCCGAGCGCGTGCCTGATTGCGGCGAGGGCGCCCAATGCCCGAAGGAGAGAAAGCCGATTTTTTTCATACGCCCGATCATTTGTTCAAGGTGAAATCTCCGCCCCAATCTGGTGGCGACATAAGCACTTGCCAACCGCGCCGCGGCGCTGGCACGCCGGACTCTGCGCCCTATATGAACGGAATGAAACTTTCCGTGCTCGATCAATCCCCCATCCGCACCAACGCCTCGCCTGACGCCTCGATCCGCGAATCGATCGCCCTGGCGCAGGCCTGCGAGGGCTTTGGCTATCATCGCTACTGGCTCTCCGAGCATCACAGCTCTGGCTCTGTCGCGGGCTCGGCGCCTGAGGTTCTGGCCGCCGCCATCGCCGCCACCACCAGCCGCATCCGGGTGGGCGCGGCGGGGATCATGCTGCCGCATTACTCGGCCCTGAAAGTGGCGGAGCAGTTCCGGGTGCTGGAGGCCATCGCCCCGGGGCGGATCGATCTCGGCCTCGGCCGCGCCCCGGGCTCCGATGGCCGCACCGCCCTGGCGCTCAACCCCAATGCCCGCACTTCAGCCGACATGTTCCCCGCCCAGGTACGTGACGTGGCGGCCTGGGTCTCTGGCCGGCCTCTGCCGCCGGAGCATCCTTTCCGCAGCATCATCGCCGAACCGCTTGGCCCGCAGGCGCCGGAGATCTGGATTCTCGGCAGCTCGCTCTATGGCGCGCAGCTCGCGGCCTGGTTCGGCCTGCCCTATGCCTTCGCTTATTTTTTCTCCGATGGCGCCGGCGCGGCGGAGGCGATGCATGTCTATCAGACACAATTCAAACAGCCCGAGCCCGCCGAAGCCACGCCGCGCTCCGCCGTCACCGTCTTCGCCTTCGCCGCGGAGACCGAGGAGGAAGCCGCCTATTGGGCCAAATCCCGCGGCGCCTTCTGGGGCATGCGCAATCGCGGGCACTACATCCCGCTACCATCACCCGACGAGGCGGATAAATTCGATTTTTCCGAGCAAGAGAAAGAAAAAATCAAAATCTCCCAGCAACGCGCCTTCATCGGCACCGCGCCTCAGGTGGCGGAAAGGCTGAACAGCTTGGCTCAGGACTTGCAGCTTGACGAAATCGCCATCACCACGGCGGTTTACGACCCTGCCGCAAGAACAAAATCTTACGAGCTTCTGGCAAAAGAATTCGGAATGATTCCAAAGCAAGCGCACCAGAAAAACCTCAACAAAAACCTTTAAGATTTTAAAACACATCACCACACGATTTGCATGAGGCATGCCCCTGGCGGGAGCGCCTCATAAACAAAAGGACATCACTGGGCGCGGATGGACCTTCATGTGCCGGGCAAGAGCGGCGATCCCGGCAGGACCGGTGCGGATAACCGGCTGTTTATTGAAGCGGTGCCGTGGTTGCCTCGCACAGGCTCACCGTGAGCGCAATCTGCCGGCCTTTTTCGGCAACTGAAACAGCATAGTCGTCCGCTTTTCGCGCTGGTCGAGGGATTGTGTCTGGGACCGGCTCCTTGCGGCCATGGCGGAAGCCCCCCTGACTTTGAAGACGTCATGATCGATTCCACCATCCTCCGCACGCATCAACATGCGGCGGGCAACAAAGGGGCCTGAAGCTCGTGCGATCGGACGCTCGCGCGGCGGAATGAGCACCAAAATCCATGCCGTGGTCGATGCTTTGGGCAATCCGCTGCGCTTCATCCTCATCGCCGGGCTGCCAGCGGATCATGTCCTGGCCGGCAAGGGATATGATTCAAAGGCATTGCGTGAAACCATCGTGAACCAGGGGGCCGCGCCAGTTATTCCGCCAGAAAACCATCGCCACAGGTGCTGCGATTTCATCCTTTCCTGTGAACGAAGCCTCGTCGAACGCTTCTTCCCGAAAATCAGGCATTTCAGGCGAACCACAACACGCTACGACCAAACACCAAGGGCGTTCATTTGGACCAAGTGAATGCCACCGGAATCTAGAATTTCAGCACGAAATTCGCCATTACGCTCTGCGCGTGCCAATCGCCCGCCAGCGTGGCGGCGTAGCGCGCCGAAAGCCGCCATTGGCCACGCCCCAGCCCCAACCCCAGCCCGGCCTGGCCGCTCACCGGCGAAAGGTGCAGCGGCGCGGCGCTGAACGGGCTGCCATCCTGCGCAATCATCGTCACGGCGGCACCGGGATTGGTGGCATTCACGCTCAGCCCCAGCGTGAGATCCGGCAGGATCTCCAGCCCCTGCGCGGTGAGCAAGCGGCGCGAGACGGTAAGCTGCAAATAGGGCGCCACATAGGTGCCGCTGGCGGACTGGGTACGCACCGCCAGCGCCTGGTCGCCGGACGTTTCTTGCAAGCTGCCAAGGGACTGGCGGGTGATCTGCAGCCCCGCCGCGGGGCGCATGTCGGCGCCCCAGGCGGAAAAAGGCAGCGCCGCCTGCAGCGCCGCCGAGAGCACATTGCCCTTCCCGCTCGCCACCGCGCCACCTGCCCCCGTGACACGGGTGGTGCCGGTGTTCACCAGCCCATCCAGGATCTCCGCGCTCAACGCGGCGGGCCCCAAGGTCAGGCCGCCATAAAGCCCCAGCCGCACGGTCTCCAGTGACGCCTTGCCCCCCGCCTCGTCCTTCAGGTTGAATTCATCATACCCCACCGCCATGCCGAGGCGACCGGGGCCGATGGCGCGACCCAGCCCGGCGAGAAAACCGCCGCCGCGCGACTCATAGGCGCCATCGGTGGACAAATCGCTGCCTGTCGCCTGCAGCCAGCCGCCCATGCAGCACAACCCGCTGGCCAAAGCCGCCGCGACATTGCCCGCCTGCCCGCCCCCCTGCGGCGCAAGCCCGGCACAGGCGCCATGATCACCATCGCCCGCCCGCGCCAGCAGCCTTTGCCCCGAAGCCGCGCCCGCCAGCGCCATGGCCTGCCCGGCATTGGCGAACAAGGCGTCATCGGGCGGGGCCACGGCCAAACGCCGGGTCACGGAGAGGACCGCCATGGGCATGGCGGCCGCGGAAAGCTGCGCGGCGCTGACCGTCACAGGATCGGCGGATGACGACGAAATGGCTGCCCCGGTGGCCAAGCGGCTATGCTGGGAGGCCGCGCTGGCCTCCACGGCGGAAAAATCGCCGCTGATGCCGCCCGAAGCCGTCAGGAAGCTGTAGCTGGCCGGTTCATAGAGGCCAGGTGCGAGCACATAGGCCAGCCTGCCCGCCAGATGCGCCGTGCCGGAGACCACCAGGTGATTCATCCCCGCCGGCGCCACCACCACCCTTAGCGTGCCGGTGCTGGTCTGGGTGTAATTGCCGCTAATCGTTAACGGCGTACCGATCAGCCCCGCCGTCAGCGTGCCGTTATTCACCACCTGCCCGACGGCCCAATTGCCGCTGACGGTCCAGACCGCATCCGGCTGCACGGTGAGCTGGCCGGTTTGCAGCCCGGTGATATCGCTGGCGAGGCTGCCATGGCCCGCCAGGGTCAATGCGCTGGCGGTGCCGTTTCCGGCGATGGCGCCGTCAATTTCCGAGCCCGTTTGCAACGTGACGCTGCTCGCCCCCCCGCTTAGGCTGATGGCATTGCCCCCGGCACTGGCCACGATGGTGCCCGCAGTCTCGATGGTGGCGGCGCCATTCACCAGAATGCCGGTCAGGCCGGTGATCTTGCCGTCATTGACGATCACATCCCCCGCCCCGGCCACCACGCCCGCATTGCCACCGGCGATGGCGCCGCCCGCCTCGTTGGTCAGGGTGCCGCTCTGGCCGAGCTTCACGCCATCCACGCCGCCGGAAATGCTTCCCGCATTGTCCAGCCTGCCGCCCTTGGCGAATTGCACCCCAACCTGCCCGCCATGGATCAGCCCGCTATTTTCCACCGCGCCGCCCTGGCCGATATCGATGACGCCCACATTGCCGCCCGCGATGGTGCCGCTATTGGTGATGCTGGACTCGCCCATCAGATAGGCGCCAAAGAGCGCCCCGGCGATCAACCCGGCATTGGTGACCTGGGCCCCATTGCCGCCCGCATACACGCCCGAATACCCGCCCAGCAGCTCGCCCGCGGCGCTGTTGGTCAGCGTGCCGCCGGCATAGAGCGAGACGGCATCGCCCGATTGCGCCGAGATGATGCCGCTATTCTGCACCGTTCCCGGCCCGCCCCCGGTATAAACCCCGATATGGCCGCCGAAGATGGAGCCGGTGTTGCTGACGCTGCCGCCACGGTTGAGGCTGACACCATCATATCCGGCACCGATCTGCCCGGTATTTGTCAGCGTGCCGGAAGCCCCGTTCACCAGCACGCCATAGCTTGCGCCATGGACCAGCCCGTGATTCGCCACCGCCGCGCCCTGGCTGAGCGAAATGCCGATGCCCGCTGAATCCAGCACCTGCCCGTCATTGACAAGCTGCGCGGGAAGGCCGGCGCTGATGGCCGCCGAACCGCTGGCATTGATGCTCACGCCGGTGGCGATCTCCACCGGCCCGCCGAAACTGTCGAGTGTCACGCCGCTGGTCTGGCTGGTTGCGATCACGCTCTGCGAAAGGGCCGGCGCAGCTAGGGACAGCGCCGCCGGCAAGGCCAGCAAAGGGACGCAACCGGCCTTGAACAAACGCCACGCAACGTCCTGGGTCTCGGAACTCATCGGGGCCATCCTCAAAAACTGCCCCGTTTTGCGGCAGGCACACGACCAGAGATTGTAACAAGCCTAGCCCCGATGTTCTGAATGGGTCGTTAATCCTGTCTCCCGGAGATGAATGCGCTGTTTACCAACTTTGCCCTGCGCAACCGCGCCCCGAGCCAAAACGGCTTGCCTCACGCGGCTGGGCGGCGTAAGCCCCGGCCTTACGATCATTCAGTATTCAATCCGCAAGGCAGTTACATGAAGCAGCAGGCAAACCTTATCCGCGCTGGGCAGGTCATTGAGCACGAGGGTGCGCGCTGGACCGTGCTGAAGCAGCAGATCATCACCCCCGGCAAGGGCGGCGCCTTCATCCAGGTGGAGATGCGCAACCTGAAGACCGGCAACAAGACCAATGAGCGCTGGCGCACCGCGGATACCGTCGAACGCCTGACCACCGAGGACCGGGACTACACCTACTCCTACACGGACGGCGACAACCTCGTCCTCATGGATCCCGAGACCTTCGAGCAGTTCATGGTCCCGGCTGCGATCCTGGGCGATTCCGCGCCCTTCCTGCAGGATAACATGGCCGTCTCCGTCGCCCTCGTGGAAGGCGATCCGGTCGGCATGACCCTGCCGCCGCAGGTCACGCTCGAAATCGTCGAGGCGGACCCGGT
>DATJXU010000099.1:0-4033 GCA_035499915.1 Acidocella sp. | reverse complement strand
CTACACCGCCGACCAGGCCAAGGCTGGGTCTGATGTGTACGCCCAGAACTGTGCCATGTGCCATGGCCCCGACCTGACCGGTGCCGCAGGCCCCGCGCTGGTGGGCCAGGCCTTTGCCAGCGCGGGCAATAAATACACCATCGGCTCGATTTTCACCGAGGTGGCGCAGCAGATGCCCGCAGGTCAGCCCGCCAGCCTGACGCACGAGCAATATGAGGACGTGTTCTCCTACATCCTGCAGCAGAACGGCTACCCGGCCGGTACCACGAAGCTCGACTACACCGCCAGCCTGAGTTCCAAGGTCCCGCTGGTCTCGCAAAAGCCGTAGGCTTTCGGCCGGGGCCTCAACCGGCTCCGGCCACTTCATGCCGCGGTGGCCCGCCGCGCATCCATGAGCCACGGGCGAAGTGAAAAAATGTGAAGGAGGAGTGCATATGTGGCGTAAACCTACCGTGACGGAAATCTGCGTGGGCACCGAGATCAACTCGTACGTATCCGCCGCCCGGAAGTAAGCGCATGGCGCCGGGCTGCCGTTCTTTCGGGCGATCACGATGAAAGTCCGGGTGCTCGGCGCCGCAGCGGGGGGCGGGTTCCCGCAATGGAATTGCGGCTGCGCCATCTGCCGGAAGGCCCGCGCGGGCGATGTCAGCGCGGAGCCGCGCACGCAGGCTTCCCTGGCTGTCTCGGCTGATGGCGCGCGCTGGGTGCTGCTCAACGCCAGCCCCGATCTACCCCGCCAGATTGCCCAGGCGCCCTGCCTGCATCCCGCGCCCGGCGTGCTGCGCGGCTCCCCCATCGCGGCGGTGGTGCTCACCGGCGCCGATGTGGACTGCATCACCGGCCTGCTCTCGCTGCGGGAGGGCCATGAATTCGGCCTGTACGGCCCTGCCTCGGTGATGGATATTCTACGCCGTAACGTCATCTTCGATGTCCTGCCTGCCCCCCGCGTGCCCCGCCGCGTGCTGGGTGCAGGCGTCAATGAGGATATTTGTGATGCGCACGGAGAACCGCTCGGCCTGCGCGTCACGCCGTTCCGTGTTGGCGGCAAGATCCCGCTCTATACCGAGACCAGCGACAAAATCGAGGAACTGCTCTCGCCCGATACCGTGATCGGCCTGGATATCACCGATGCCGCCGGACACCGGCTGGTGTTCATCCCTGGCTGCAACGCCGTTACGGATGCCCTGCGCGCCCGGGTGGAGGGCGCCGATCTTTTGTTTTTCGACGGCACGCTCTGGCAGGATGACGAGATGATCCGCGCCGGGCTCGGCCACAAGACAGGGGCCCGCATGGGCCATATCAGCGTCTCCGGCGAGACCGGGACAATCGCCGCCTTTGCTCCGGTAAAGCTCGGGCGGCGCATCTTCATACACATAAACAATACGAACCCGATCCTGTGCGATGACAGCCCGGAGGCCGCCCAAGTTCGCGCCGCCGGCTGGGAAGTCGCGCATGACGGCATGGAGGTGACGACATGAAACTGCTCGACGATGCAGCACTTGAGGCCGCGCTCCGCGAGATCGGGGCGAAACATTACCACAATTTGCACCCGTTCCATAAGATGCTGCATTCCGGCGGCTGCACGCGTGCGCAGGTGCAGGCCTGGGCGCTGAACCGCTATTACTACCAGTGCAGCATTCCGCGGAAGGACGCGCTGATCGTGGCGCGCTTCCCCGATGCGGAGTCCCGCCGCGCCTGGCGGCAACGCCTGGTGGACCATGACGGCGATGCGCCGGGCGATGGCGGTATCGCGCGCTGGCTGCGTCTGGCGACCGGGGTGGGGCTGGATGCGGAGCTGGTGGAATCCTGCCGCGCCATCCTGCCCATCACCCGCTACGCCGTGGACGCCTATGTGAATTTCGTGCGCGAGCGTAGTCTGCTGGAGGCGGTGGCGTCATCGCTGACCGAGATGTTCTCGCCCACCATCATTTCGGAACGCGTGGCCGGGATGCTGGCGAATTACGATTTTGTGGACCGTGACACGCTGGTCTATTTCAATGCCCGCCTGCATCAGGCCCCGCGCGATGCCGATTTCGCGCTGAAATACGTGAAGCAGCACGCGCGCACGGTGGAGCAGCAGCAGGCGGCGCTGGGGGCGCTGCGGTTCAAGTGTGACTTGCTCTGGGCGCAGCTCGATGCGCTGTACATGGCCTATGTCACGCCGGGGATGATCCCGGCCGGGGCGTTCCTGTCCGAGGCGTCCTCGTTGCCCGCGGCGGCATGACCGTGCTCGCCCTGGAGGCGGTGCCGCGCCTGAAGCCGGGCGTGCGCCGCCGCTATGATGCCACCCGTGGCCAGAACATCCTGCTGGCGCCTGAGCGCGTGCTGGTGCTGGACGATATCGCGAACGCGGTGCTGGAGAAGCTCGACGGCGCCACCACCATCGAGGCGCTCTGCACCGCGCTGGCCGAACAATACGAGACCGACTTGGAGATTGTGCAGGCTGATGTGCTCGAGCTGCTCACCGATCTGCGTGACAAGGGGATGATTACCGTATGACTGCCCATCCGCCGCCGATGGCGCTGCTGGTGGAGCTGACGCATCGCTGCCCGCTGCAATGCCCCTACTGCTCCAACCCGCTGGAACTGCTCAAGGCCAATGCCGAGCAGAACACGGATTTCTGGAAGGCCTTGATCGACGAGGCGGCCGCGCTTGGCGTGTTGCAGATCCATTTTTCCGGCGGCGAGCCGACGCTACGGCGCGACCTGCCGGAACTGGTCGCCCATGCGAGCGGGGCGGGGCTGTACACAAACCTCATCACCTCCGCCGTGCTGCTGGACGAGGCCAAGCTGCGCGCCCTGGCCGAGGTCGGGCTGGACCATGTGCAGGTGAGCATCCAGGGCGCGGATGCCGAGAGCGCCGACCGCATCGCCGCTTACGAGGGCGCGCATGCGAAGAAGCTGGAAGTAGCGCGGCTGGTCCCGAAGTTCGGCATGGCGCTGACGCTGAATGCCGTGGTGCACAGGCAGAATCTCGACCGGCTGGACGAAATCATCAACTTCGCTGTGGAGCTTGGCGCGGGGCGGCTGGAGGTGGCGCATGTGCAGTATCATGGCTGGGCGCTGGCCAACCGCGCGGCGCTGATCCCGGACGAGGCCGCGCTGACGCGGGCGGATGCCATCGTCGCGGAGCGGCGCGAGGCGCTGCGGGGGCAATTGGTCATCGACTATGTGATGCCCGATTTGCATGCCGACCTACCCAAGACCTGCATGGGCGGCTGGGGCAGCCGGTTCATCAACATCGCCCCCGATGGCCGCGTGCTGCCCTGCCACGCCGCGGATTCCATCCCGGGCATGAGCTTCGAGCGCGCGGGGGAGCGGAGCTTAAGCGAGATATGGGACGCGAGCGACGCCTTCCAGCGCTTCCGTGGCACGGGGTGGATGCAAGAGCCTTGCCGTTCCTGCGAGCGGCGCGAGGTGGATTTCGGCGGTTGCCGCTGCCAAGCGCTGGCCCTGGTGGGAGATGCCACGGCCACCGACCCGGTTTGTCATCGCTCGCCGCACCATGCGCGCCTCCGCGAGGCCGCCCTGGCCGAGGCCGCAGCCCCGTCGCCGGAATTCAGGTATCGCCGTCCGTGAAATACTTGGCGTTCCCGCTGGCCCTGCTGGCGGGAACCGGGCCAGCCTGGGCGCAGACGGTCCCGGGCGAGATTGTGGTGCATACGGCCCCCGCCGCGGGCGCGGTTGTCGACGAGAGCAAATGGCCGCACCCGGTGCACATGCTCAGCGGCGCGGCGCTGAGGCCGCACGGCACCGCCAGCCTGACCGGGGCGCTCACCCAGGAGGTTCCGGGCATTACCCAGACGCAGAGCCAGGGCAACCCGTATCAGCCTGATATTTTCTACCACGGCTTCGAGATCTCCCCGATCCAGGGCACGCCGGCGGGGCTGTCTGTCTATGTTGATGGCGCGCGCTTTAATGCCCCGTTCGGGGACATCGCCATCTGGTCCCTGCTGCCCGATGAGGCCATCGCCTCGCTCTCGGTGCAGGATGGCAACCCGGCCTACGGACTGAACGCCCTGGGCGGGGCCGTG
>DATJXU010000098.1:0-3653 GCA_035499915.1 Acidocella sp. | reverse complement strand
CCATAGCCGAGCAGCCCCAGCGTCTTGCCCTGCAACGTGCCGAGCTGCACCGGCTTCCAAGCTTGCGCCTCGCTGATCCATATCTCCGGCAGGCGCTTCTCCACCGCCAATATGGCCGCCAGGGTGAATTCGGCGATCGTGCTGCTGTTGGTGCCGCGCCCACAGGTAACGAGCGGCACCTGGAACAGCCAGGGCGGATATTCATCCACCCCGGCCGAAACAGCATGCACCCAGCGCAAGCGCCCGGGCCAGCCCGGCGGCGGCTGCGCGGGCACATTGGCACGCTCCCCGCGCGGGGGAACGGCGATAAGGATCTCCGCCTCCGCTGGCACATCCCAGGCGCGCTCCGGCGGCAGCGCTTGCATGGCGATATGCGGCGGCAGGCCAAGCTGCCCCACCATGGCGGGGGGCAGTTGGTGGGCGATGGTCAGAGGAACAGTCGTGAGATCGGCCATGGCTCAGTAGCTGTACGCAAGCTTGAAGAAGACTGTGCGCGGCGGACTCACCGGCCCGACCCACAGATTCGGCGAACCGCTCCAAGTCAGGCTCTGGTAGGCACGGCGGTCCGTAAGATTGTTGCCGGTAATAATGGCCGTCCACCGGCTGTTCTTCGGTGAATAGGAGATGAAGGCGTCCACATAAGCCTGCGGGTGGATCTCGCCTTGCGGGTAGTTGAAAACATCCGAGTAGTAGGAGGTCTCGTAGGAGATGTCCGAACCGAGCCTGACCTGGCCGGGAATATTAAGCGGCACGGCGTAGGTGAAAGCGCTATAGAGCTGCCAACGCGGCGCGAAGGGCAGCTGGTTGCCGGTGGCGCTCACTGCCGTGCCGGTATTCACGTTGACGCCGGGATTGGAGAAGGAGCCAAACCGGCTCCACAAATAGCTGACATTGTTGGTCAGGGTCAGTCCGTCGATCGGTTGCGCGACCGATTCAAGCTCGAACCCGTCCGTGTACGCGGAGTCGGCGTTGGACCGCACGGAAACCCGGGTACCGTTTACCGGGCTGGTGACCTGCGCGGTCTCCTGCAGGTTGCTATAATCGTTGTAAAACAGCGTGCCATTCAGCCGCAGCTTATGCTCAAGCCAGTCGGTCTTCAGCCCGACCTCGTAGGTTGTTACATTCTCCTGGTCATAAGGCAGCGCAGAGGCCAGCGAGGACGCGCGATTGTTGAAGCCGCCGGCATTGAAGCCCTCAGCGATGCTGCCGTAACCGAAAATGTCAGGCGTGAACTGGTAGGACACCCCGTATTTGGGCGTGAAGGAATACCAGGTCTTGTTGCCGGAATAGGTGAAATTATTTCTCAACGCCGCGTTTTGCGCCGCGGTATTCGAGGCCGACGCCACGATCGGTGTGCCGTTGAAATTATCGTACACGCCTTGGAAGCGGAAACCACGATTCTCGATGGTATAGCGGCCGCCGAGCGTGCCGGTCAGTTTGTCCGTGAAGTGATAATCGCCTTGCGTATAGGCGGCATAATTGGTGGTCTTCGTATCGCCGATCTGGTCCTGCGGGAACGCAGGTGTACCAGCGCCGGTAGGCGAGACGACATAGCCAATGCGGTTGGAAGCAAAATTCTCATGCAGGAAAAACAGGCCCGAGGCGAAATCGAACTTGTCGTAATTGCCGAGCAGCTGGAATTCCTGCGTCACCTCCTGCTCGCGATAGACGATGTAGTTATCCGAGATGGAGACCGTCGCCGGATAGGGGTAGGCGAGCGAGGCGGCGGAGCCGTTATAGACCACCAGCGGCTGGCCGTCATTATTGTAGTTCACCGGGTTTTGCGAAAAGCCGCGATAGGCCGAGATGGATTTGAAGGTGAGGTTGGGATTGATGGTGTAGGTCACCTTGTTGGAGACGCCGCCAACCCAGGAATCATTCTTCGGGTGCTGCGAGGCGTAACTATCCCGCAAATTTGTCGGCCCATAAACTGGATGGGCCAGTGTGCCGCCGATGATCGGCCGAACCGGTGAATAATAAGCGCTGCCGGAATAATCCAGCAAGCCGTCGGCTTCCACCTCATCGCTGAGGTCCGGCGTGATATGGGCGAGCAGCTTGCCGCGCAGGCCGGTGGTATTCTGGTTGTTTACCCGCTGGTTGATCGTCGGGTCGTAGCTGTATCCCTCATGCTGGTCATGCGCGAAGGCGAGGCTGGCATCGAGCTTGCCGGGAACAACCGGGCCTGCGACATAGGCGTGCGTGTTGAAAGCGCCGTAGGTTCCACCGCCAACGTCGAAATTCGCGGTCAGTGTGTCGGTAGGCTCACGCGTGATATAGCGGATCGCACCGGCATCGGAATTCTCGCCAAACAGCGTGCCCTGCGGACCGCGCAAAATCTCCACGCGTTCGAGGTCGGTCAGATCCGGCATGCCGTTGATCGCGCGCGGCAGATACACGTCATCCAGATACTGGCCGATATTCGGATCGAAGATCGGGTCGGCGTCGCCAATGCCCCGGATGAAGAATAGCTGCGTGATCGGCGTGATGCCGGAACGGGGGATGGTGACGCCTGGCGCCTTCCCGGCGAGGTCGCGCGCGGTGGTAAGATTCTGCTCCTGGATCTGCTTCGGCGCGAACACCGTGACGGCAACCGGCGTTTTCTGCAGTTTGGTCGTATGGCGGGTCGCGGTGACCACCACGTCCTTCAACCCGCTCTGCTGGCTGCTCTGCGCGGTATGGCCGGTTTGCGCCACCGCCGGCACCGCAACGGCCAACGCCACCATTGCCACACCCGCGCGCAAAACATGGCGAGTACGGCCGGGTGAAGCGCCGGCCTTTTCCCTAAACGTCGTAAGCATGAAGTCCCCTGTTTGGTTATAAGATTACATTTTTCGTAGAGTTTAAAGCCGATAGATTGTAAAATCTATATTTCTAATGGTTTTATTAGATAATTTAATACGTCTTATATTGTTTATATTTATCAGCACGTTGATTAAAAATATTCGGCGCAACTCTACTGCACCGCACACATACAGCTTGAAAAACTTATTTATTAGATAGAGTTTTATCTCTGCAACAGCAGAGAGCCTGGCGAATGAACCACCTATCCCCTGCCCTGGCACCGGACCTGCGCGGCCTGCCCCGTTCGGCAGCCCCGGAGGTACTGGCGGCTTTGTCCAGCAACTTTGCCGCCGGGGCCGCCGCGCATGACCGCGAGGGAAGCTTTCCGCACGAGAATTTCGCAGCGCTGCACAGCGCCGGGCTGATCGGCCTGCCGGCCGTGCGGGCGCTCGATGGCAATCCTCTCACCTTGCCCGAGGCGCGCGAGATCATCGCTGCCGTCGCCCGCGGCGAGCCCTCCACGGCGCTGGTGCTGGTGATGACCTATCTGTTCGTGCAGCAGGCGGCGGACAACCAGAACTGGACTCCCGCGCTTCGCCGCAAGGTGCTTGAGGATGTCGCGCTAAACGGCGCACTGGCCAATGCGCTGCGGGTGGAACCCGCGCTTGGCACGCCGGTACGCGGCGGGCTTCCTGCCACCACGGCGCGGCGCGTACCGGGCGGGTTCCGCATCTCGGGGCACAAGATCTATTCCACCGGTATTCCGGGGCTGAAATGGCTCGCCGTATGGGGCCGCACGGACGATGCCGAACCACTCACCGGCACCTTCCTCGTTCCGCGCGAGGCCGAGGGCATCCGCGTGGTCGAGACCT
>DATJXU010000097.1:0-3673 GCA_035499915.1 Acidocella sp. | reverse complement strand
AATAGCGGTCCACAACGGAGGCATTTACCTGCCCCAGCGCGGCGTATTGGGCGGCTTCCAGCACGGAGAACAGGCGCCCGAGCTGATAGGCTTGGTCGGGGGAGTCGGGATCGCGGGCCACGGGCAGTTTCTCCTCTTCGGGAACGCTTCGGTTGATGCAAGCTTTGATGAGAGCAGCGTGCCAGCCGGTATGCGGCGGATCGCCCGCGCGCAGGCGCATGAAGGCGGCGGTGAGCACGGCACGCGGATAAGGCAGGCCCTCGAGCACGGCGCGTGTCATCTCGCCAGCCAGCATGGGCGGGATGTTTTCGTATTTCTCCAGCAACGCCGTGGTTTTTACCAGCAGATAGCTGATGGAGGGCAGCCGCTCGCGCCAGGGCGCCGGGGCGATGTCGAGATCCTCGTAATGCGTAGCCAGCCGCTGGGCGAAGGTGCCGAACTCGTCGTTCATCCAGTAGCGCACGGAAAGCCGGGCGGCGTTGGGGGCAAGGCCGAGAATGTAGAAGCGCGTGCGCGGTTCCAGCTTGGGGTTGATCTCGCGCAGCGGCCGGCCATCATGGATGAGTTTCAAGACATTCCTGATCTTGGTGGCTTCGGAGCCATCATCCGGCGGCTCGAAGCCCAGTGCCATCAGTTCCTCGGCGGCGGCAGCGACCTCTTCGCCGAAGCCTTCAGCATCGGCCCAGAACACGACGGTGGTATCGCCGATTTTCATCCGGTTGGGGCCATTACGGTCGAGCAGTCGGTTTAACGCCGTGCCGTAGCGGAACGCTGCCTGCACCGAGGTTGGCGCGTTGGCACCGTTATCGGCACCGTAGGAAGTAAAAGATTTAGCGTTATAGGAAATGAGACGGGCCCCGGAGCTTTGCGCGCCATCTACCCCTTGGACCGAAGGGTGCAGCTCCACAATTGGCCCGTATTCACCCGTCACCAGGCAGGTGCCGGTTTTCCACACCTCGGCGGGCGCCGTGATCAGCGTCTGCGCCGCCGCCCGGTCGTGCAGATATTCTAGCCGCCCGCCCGCCAAGCCAAAGACGATGTTCTTGTCCAGCATCTCGGGCCTGAAACGGGAATCAGTCGGAAAATTCTCAGGCTTCCATACGTCCAGACACGCCACCAGCGCGAGGAGGCCTGGGTCGTTGTTTCCAGCCAGCCGCTCCTGGTGCAGCCGCTTGAATTCCGCATGCTCCTTCTCAAACATGCGGATGGATTTCTTGTCCTTATCCTTGCCGATGCCGAGCGTGTATGCGGTCTTATCCCAAAGGAAATTGCTGGCAACGCCTGACGTGCGGATGATCTCCTGCGGCACGGCGAGGCGGCGGGGCACGGGCTTTTTGCCGTTGTAATCATTCAGGTCTTCGACCTTGGCGATAGTGCCCTCCGGATTTAGCCAGATGCAGACATCGATGGCTTTGCGCGAATAGCCCGGCGGTTCTGCATCTCCACGCGCCGCCATGCGTCCATAATATTGGTTCAGTGCCTGGAGGACAGTCACGCCACCAAGCCCTCCGCCGTCAGCCCCGCCACATCCAACACGCCATTTTCTAGCCGAGCGCGGAAGAAGCGCGAGGTCATGCCGTCATCGTAGGCGATGTCATGCAGCATCCAGCCCAGATCGCGGTTCTGGTCAGCATCGGGCAAGTCGGAAGGTGGCAGCGCCGCGCCCTCTTCCAGCAGCGCAAAATCCGCCGCGAACTCGCGCGTGCCTAGGCAGGGACGATGAAAACACTGCCCCGTCGCCGCGCGGCGGTTGAACATGCTGATGTGCTTTGCCTCGCTATCCTCAGCCCCGGCCTTGGCCGTGAGGGTGAAATGCGCCTCGATGACATAGGCCACGTGTCGCAGCAGCGTGCTAGCCCGCTGCGCACGCAGCTCCGGTGTGCCGGCCGCCAGTGACAGGCCGTTCAGGTTCCCGCGTTTCATCGCGCTTCGGGCCGTCGATTCGGGGATCTTGTTGTTCACCTCATTGCGGCGGATGGATTGGAAATGGATCGGCTTGAGCACATGGATCTTGTCCACATGCCATTGCAGCGCCGGCTTCCAGTGAATCGCCTCCAGAATTCCACGCGCGGCGGAGGGCGTCATCACATCATAGGAGACGCGCTCGACCTTCATCTCCGGCCGGGTGAAGCAGGCGTAGTCGCCCCAGACATGCAGACGGACGCCATAGCTCATGGGTTGAAGCCTCGATTCGCTCTACTTATACGGGAAGACTAAGCTGTTCTTAACTAATTGCAATCCCACGAACTACGCCGGCTGGTTGTGCGTCCAGTGCGGCGCTTTAAGTTGTGGCCCCCAGTATTTCTACTGAGGGCATGATCAACACTACAAACAAATAAACTTCATATGTTTCGATCCACAGGCGGCCTCAAGCCGCCCGACTATTATAGGCTCGAGGTTAATCTCAAGGCGTAGCGGACCAATTTGCAACTTAATCGATAACCTATGACGCCGTCGCATCTATTGGTCTCCTTTGCCTTGGCGAAGGATTAGATATCAGGCTAAAAATAGTCGCGTCAATAAAATTGACGATCAACCTACAACAAAAAACTTCATATGAATATCCGCTTGGCAGTCATCTGAATATCCGCTTGGCAGTCATCCTTTTTTCAAAGAACATTCTCTTCCGCCGTCCGTGCCGTGGCATCTTCCACCTGCAGCCCTCTTACCTCGCTATAGAGCCCGCGGCTCACCACCAGCATGAAGCGCTCGCCATAAGTCTCCAGCTTCACAGGCTGGATGCCGCCGCTGGCTCGCAGGGCGCGCCACATAGCCTCGGGCACTGGCACAGCGAATTGTTGCAGCGTGCGCAACGTGCCACGCGGCGGCACCGGCGCGTGGCACAGGGCGTCTAGCGCCGCCTTGGCGCCGCCCTGCCAGTCCACGATGACGCTGCGCATTTTGTCGTCGATCAGGTGAAAGGCCTCGGCAATGGCGGCAAAGGGGATATCTAGCTGCGTCCGGCCTATCGTAGGCAGGACGCCGCGAAGCTGGTCGATCTCCAGCGCATCCAGCGCCTCGTAGCCACGGTTGAAATAGAGCTCCTGGAAATAGCGGCGCACAGCCTCCAGCCCCAACGGCTCGGGCATTTGCAGCGGCAAACGGGCCGCATCGCGGAAAGCGGCGAAGGCTCGCGGCAGTTTACGTGCTGCCGGAGCAAAAACCACGACGCGCCCGCTGTTCCGCCTCCCCTCGCGATTGCAGCGCCCGGCCGCCTGCGCCACGGAGTCCAGGCCGGTCTCGGCGCGCCAGACTTCGGCGAAATCCACATCCACCCCCGCTTCGATGAGGCTCGTCGCCACGAGCCGCACCGGGCGTTCGTTCTTCAAGTCATCTCGGATTTCCGCCAGCACCTGGCGCCGGTGCGCCGCGCACATCAGCGTGGTGAGATGCCGCGCACCGGGCATATGCGCGATAAGGCCAAACAACTCCGTGGCATGGGCGCGGGTGTTGACGATACACAGCATCTGCGGCTGTGCCGTGAAGCGCGAAGCGATTGCAGCGTCTTCCACAGGGGCTGGCTCCACCTCCACCTGCACACGCTTGAGCGCGGCAAACAGCGCAGCGGGATCTGACGCCAACTCGCGTTCCGGGCCAATGGCAAACCCCTGGGGCTGGCGTGCGGCGTTGGGGGGCAAGGCCTCATCTATCCGCCGCCAAGCCGGCTGGGTGG
>DATJXU010000096.1:0-6319 GCA_035499915.1 Acidocella sp. | reverse complement strand
TTGCGGCGGGCCAGATCCCCGGTCGCCCCGAACACGACAAGAACAAAAGGCTCGACAGGGATCACACGGCTCGTCATCTGCACTCCTCCAGGATATGCGTCCAGGATACGCGACTTTCCGGTCACCTTATTGGTTTTATCTTAAAAATAATAATATCGGCAGGCGGTGCAAAGAGGGTTCACGCCACGGTGCGGCAAAAAGAGCGGCTGCGGGCGGCGCTTCCAGGAAATGTTGCAGCGCGATGGCGCGCTCCAGGCCAAGATGCTGGGCGACTTGCGGATGCCGTGGAAAACACGCGCCGCATTGATCCGGCCTGTGTGCATGGCTGTATTTGGCTTAGCGCACTCATACCGGTTCAGCAATCTTGACCGGCGTACCAAGCCATGGCGGGACGATGCAAGCGCGGCCTTGAAATCGGCCGCAACAAAAACAACAGAAATTTTCAAGAGCTTTACAACACTCGCGTTTGTTGCCGTTAAGACTCAACCAAAACAAACCGCGAAAAAATTTCCGACAAATCCACAAACACTTAGTCACAACCTGGCCGCATTCCGTGCTGGCGCAGCAGCGCCTCGATGGTGAAGGCGGCAAGCGGAACGTCCCGGGGGCCGGGCGGCCAAGTTGCATAAGCCAGCCCTTGACCCCGGGGGGCTGCATTTTTATCACTGCGCCATGATAATGGCAGATCTCCGCGGGGCTCAGCGCCGCCGCGGCCAATGGGCATAGCGGGGCAAGCCAGAATGTTACTGACGGTGGCTGATGCCAGGGACGCGGCGCGCCGGCGCCTGCCGAAGATCTTCTTCGATTATATCGACGGCGGCGCCGCCGCAGAGGCGACGATGCGTGCCAACGAGGCGGATTTCGCCCAATTCCAGCTTGAGCAGCGCGCGCTCACCGGCATCACCACGCCGGACCTGAAGACCAAATTCCTGGGCAAAACGCATGCCCTGCCCTTCATGCTGGGGCCGGTGGGGTTTCTGGGCCTTTATGCCGGGGATGGTGACATAAAAACCGCCAAGGCCGCGGCCAAGGCGGGCATACCTTTCTGCCTCTCGAGCTTCTCCATCGCCTCCATCACCCGGCTCGCCAAGCAGGTGGCCGCACAGCCGATGTTCCAGCTCTACGTGCTAAAGGATCGCGGGCTGGCGCTGGACATGATGGGCGCGGCGCGGGCGGCGGGGGTGGAAACGCTCTTCCTGACCGTGGATTGCGCCGTCACCGGCATCAGGGAGCGTGATATGCGCAACGGCTTTCGGGCACTCACGCGCCTCACGCCGGGGCTGGCCCTGAAGCTGGCCAGGCGCCCAGGCTGGTGCCTGGATGTGCTGCGCCATGGCAAGCTGCGGGTGGAGGCGCTGGAAGGGCGCAAGGAGTTCGGGCGGGGCGTGCTGGCGCAGGCTTCGGCTCTGTCGGCGCGCATCGATGCCGGGCTGGCCTGGAAGGACCTCGCCTGGGTGCGGGCGCAATGGCCGGGCAAGATCATCCTGAAGGGCATCCTGCACCCGGAGGACGCCAACTGGGCGCAGCAGCTCGGCATGGATGGCATCGTGGTCTCCAACCATGGCGGGCGGCAGCTGGATGGCGCCAGCTCCACCATCTCCCGCCTCGCCGAGATCTCGGCGGCGGCGCCGGAGATCGAGGTGCTGATCGATGGCGGCTTCCGGCGCGGGGCGGACATTGTGAAGGCGCTGGCGCTGGGCGCCTCGGGCGTGATGCTGGGCCGCGCGGCCGCCTATGCCCTGGCGGCGGGGGGCGAGGCTGGGGTGAGCGCCATCATCGCCAATCTGGCCCGGGAGATCGAGACCGCCATGGCGCTGATGGGCTGCCCGGACATCGCCACTTTGCGCGCCGAGGGCCAACGTTTCGTGAGGCAGGTCTGATGCAGGTTTTCCCTGCCGCCACGCGCCCCGAGACGCCTTGGAAAAATGGCGGCGGCATCACCCGCCCGGTGGCCAGCGCGCCCGGCAAGGCGCGGGAATTCGGCTGGCGGCTGAGCCTGGCGGATGTGGCGGAGGCTGGGCCGTTCTCCTGCTTTCCCGGTATTTTCCGGCTGATGGGCATATTGGAGGGGCGGCTGCGGCTTGAGGTGCAGGGGCTGGCCCCGGCGGAGCTGGTAGCGGGCGGGCCGGCTTTCGCCTTTCCGGGCGATGCACCCGCTTATGGCGCGCCCTTGGGCGGGCTGGTGCGGGACATCAATCTGATGCTCGACCCGGACTGTTTTACCGCGACGCTGGATTATGAATCGAATGGCGTTGAGCGCCCGGCTGGAGACGCGGCACATCTGGTGCTGGCGCTGGCCCCGCTGACGCTGAACGGCGTGAAGCTGAACGAACTGGACGCCGCCTTGCTGCCCGCAGGCGAGGCGATAAGCGCGTGTGGCGGGGCGCTGTGGATCGCGGCGCTTACGGCACGCACTTAAGTTTCAAAAGTTTTTTGCGCCGCTTTTTTACAAAAAAGCGGCAAAGAAAGGGCGCCCTTTTTGCAAAGGGCGCCCCAAAACCTTTTATTTAATCAGAAGCTCAGGTTTGTCGCCTGCATCACCAGCGGCAGGGCGCGCACCGCCTCCAGCACCGCCTCCGGCGTCTCGCCATCGGTGGAGACCAGGCAGATCGCGTCCGCACCCTCGGCCGCGCGGCCCAGATGGAAGGTGGCAATGTTCACGCCCGCATCCGCCAGCGTGGTGCCGAAGCGGCCGATGAAGCCCGGCTTGTCCTTGTTGGTGACATACAGCATGTGCGGGGCGAAATCCGCCTCCACCTTGATGCCCTTGATCTCAACCAGACGCGGACGGCCATGGCCGATCAGCGTGCCCGCCACGGCGCGCGTGCCCTTGTCGGTGGTCACGGAGATGCGCACCAGCGACTGGTAATCGCCCGTACGGTCGCTGGAGGCTTCCGCCACCTCGATGCCGTGGTCACGCGCCAGAACCGGCGCATTGACCATGTTCACCCCTTCCATCACCGGCCCCAGCAGCCCGGCCAGCGCCGTGGCGTTCAGCGGGCGGTGGTTCAGCTGCGCGGCGGCGCCCTCATATTCCACCAGGATGCGCTGGATGCTGCCATCCTGCGCGCGGGTGAGCTGCCCGGCGAATGCGCCCAGCAGGCGGCAAAGCTCCATGTACGGGCGCAGGCGCGGCGCTTCCTCAGCGGAGACGCTCGGCATGTTCAGCGCGTTGGTCACGGAGCCCGTCAGCAGGAAGTCGGAGATCTGCTCGGCCACCTGCAGCGCCACATTCTCCTGCGCCTCGGCGGTGGAAGCGCCCAGATGCGGGGTGCAGACCACATTCTCCAGCTCGAACAGCTTGTTCTCCTTGGCGGGCTCAACCTCGAACACGTCCAGCGCCGCCCCGGCGACATGGCCGGAGACCAGCGCGTCGTACAACGCCGCCTCGTCAACCAGCCCGCCGCGGGCGCAATTGATGATGCGCACGCCCTTCTTCATCTTCGCGATCGCCTCGCGGGAGATGAGGTTGCGCGTCGCCTCGATCAGCGGCGTGTGCAGCGTGATGAAATCGGCTTTCGCGAAGATGGTGTCCAGATCCGCCTTCTCCACGCCCAGCTCGATAGCCCGCGCCTCGGTGAGGAACGGATCATAAGCCAGCACCTTCATCTTCAGCCCATTCGCGCGGTCCGCCACGATGGAGCCGATATTGCCGCAGCCGATCAGGCCCAGCGTCTTCGCCGTCAGCTCCACGCCCATGAAGCGGTTCTTCTCCCACTTGCTGGCCTTGGTGGAGGTGGAGGCCTCCGGCAGCTGGCGGGCGAGCGCGAACATCATCGCAATCGCGTGCTCGGCGGTGGTGATGGCGTTGCCGTTGGGGGTGTTCATCACCACCACGCCGCGCGAGGTGGCGGATTTCACATCCACATTATCCACGCCAATGCCGGCACGGCCCACAACCTTCAGGTTGGTGGCCACATCCAGCACTTCCTTCGTCACCTTGGTGGCGGAGCGGATGGCCAGCCCGTCATACTGCCCGATGATCTCGCGCAGCTCGGCCGGGGTGAGGCCGGTCTTCACGTCAACTTCAACGCCACGGCTTTTGAAAATCTCGATGGCGGCGGGCGACAATTTGTCGCTGATCAGAACCTTGACCATGTGGGGATTCCTTGAGGGGGTTTTGCCGCTTTTTGAAAAAAAGCGGCACCAAAAACTTTTTGAAATTTGGGGCTGGGGCGTGGCGTGGCCAACGCCCCAGCGGAGCGGCTTAGGCCTGGGCGAGCGTGTCGATCGCGTGGTCGATCCAGGGGAGCAGGGCCTGGATGTCAGAGGTCTCGACGGTGGCGCCGCCCCAGATGCGCAGGCCCGGCGGCGCGTCGCGGTAGGCACCGGCGTCCAAGGCCACGTTCTCTTTCTCCAGCAGGGAGGCGACAGCCTTCGCGGCCTTGGCCTGGCCTTCGGCATCCAGCGCCTTGAACCAGGGCGCGTCGATGACAAGGCAGATGGAGGTGCAGGAGCGCGTCTCTTCGGTCTCGGCCAGGAAGCGCACGCGCTCATTGCCCTCAACCCAATCGGCGATCGCCTTGAGGTTGGCTTCGGAGCGGGCGATCAGGCCCTTCAAGCCGCCAATGCTCTCGGCCCAGCGCAGGCCATCCAGCGCGTCCTCGACGCAGAGCATCGAAGGCGTGTTGATCGTCTCGCCGACGAAAATGCCTTCCGTCAGCTTGCCGCCGGAGGTGAGGCGGAAGATTTTTGGCAGCGGCCAGGCGGGCTTGTAGGTGAGCAGACGCTCCACCGCGCGCGGGGAGAGTGCCAGCATGCCATGCCCGGCCTCACCGCCCAGCACTTTCTGCCAGGACCAGGTGACCACATCCAGCTTGTCCCATGGCAGGTCCATGGCGAAGGCGGCGGAGGTGGCATCGGCGATCACCAGGCCTTCACGGTCGGCCGGGATGAAATCGCCATTCGCAAACCGCACGCCGGAGGTGGTGCCGTTCCAGGCCAGAACCACGTCATGGCTGAAATCAACCTGGGACACGTCAGGCAGCTTGCCGTAATCTGCATTGATCACGCGGGCATCGGCCAGCTTGAGCTGCTTGACCACGTCCGTCGCCCAGGCGGAGGAGAAGCTTTCATGGGCCAGCACGTCCACGGGGCGCGCCCCCAGCAGGGACCAGAGCGCCATTTCCACGGCACCCGTGTCGGATGCCGGGACGATGCCAAGGCGCCAGCCTTCCGGCATGCCGAGGATGGATTTGGAGAGGGTGATCACCTCGGCCAGACGGGCCTTCGGGCCCTTGGCGCGGTGCGAGCGGCCGAGCAGCGCGCCCTCAAGGGCGGCCAGCGTAAAGCCGGGGCGCTTGGCGCAGGGGCCGGAGGAGAAATTGGGGTTCTGCGGACGCAACGCAGGCTTGGCGGCTGGAGAAAAATCTGCCATAAAAACTCTCCCTTACAGAAGAAAGCGCTCCGGTGGGGGAGCGTGACCCGAGGAGGCCTCTACTGCGATTTAACCCTAGCCGCAAGTCTCTTCTTCGCAACCCCCGCCACAGCCCTTGCAACCTTTTTGAGAGAGCCCGCCCCCGACCATGACCGAGCTGGACCAGATCGACCGTTCCATCCTGCGCCTGCTGGCGGCGGACGCCTCGCTCTCGCTGAACGACATTGCCGAAAAAGTGGGGCTGACCGCCACGCCCTGCTGGAAGCGCATCAAGCGCATGGAGGAGGCCGGCATCATCAAGGGCCGGGTGGCGGTGCTGGACGCGGACAAGCTGGGCCTGCCGGTTTCGGTGTTCGTCTCGGTCGAAACCAACGACCATTCCGCCGCGTGGCTGGGGAAATTTCACGAAGCTGTCAAAACCATTCCGGAAATCGTCGGGGCGTGGCGAATGAGCGGCGATGTGGATTATCTGCTGCACGTGGTGGTGCCGGATATTTCTGCCTATGACGCGTTCTACCGCAAGCTGATCGAGATGGTGCCGTTGCGGAATGTTTCGTCCAGGTTTGCGATGGAGAGGATGAAGGAAGGGGCGTTGCCGATTTGACTTAGGCACCAAAAGCAACACACGGAAACATTAACTTTGGAATTAACTCCTCAAGACATCTGGAATGCTACCGAAAAGCATCAACAGAATATCCAAAAACTCAGAACGTCTCTTTGGCTAGATCTCTTCAAGCGTGAAACCAAAGCAAGCGATCCTGTTTATCACTATACCGACAGCAATGGCTTAGCCGGTATTTTGAATTCAGGAAAGCTATGGATGACAGAAGCCTCGCACTTGAACGATCCAGACGAAATAAATTTCGGCGCAAACCAAATAAATGCGGCATTGCAAAGAATTAATATTCACAGAAGAAAGTCCACTCCGGATTTTCCTGGCTA
>DATJXU010000095.1:0-3429 GCA_035499915.1 Acidocella sp. | reverse complement strand
GGGGGCGTCCACGCCGTCTAACAGAATATCGCCGCCGGAGAGCGGGCGGATGCCGATCAGCGCCTCAACCAGCTCCGCCTGACCATTGCCGCCAATGCCGGCGAGGCCAAAAACCTCTCCGCCGCGCACATCCAGGCAGATATCGCGCAACGCCACGCCATGCGCGCTGGCCGTGGCGCTGAGGCCCATCACGCGCAGCATGTCGGCCTTAAGCTTGTGCGGGGTACGCGGTGCGACTGTGGCCTGGGTCGTGGCGCCGACCATCGCCTCGGAGAGCGATGCGGCGGTCATCCCAGCGGCGGGAGCGGCGTCGATTACCGTGCGCCCGGCGCGCATCACGGTCACGCGGTCGGAGAAGCCCAACACATCGCGCAGCTTGTGGGTGATGAGCACCACCGCCCGCCCGCCGCGCGCCAATGTGCGCGCCAGGCCCAGCGCCGCCCGCGCCTCCTCCTCCGTCAGCACCGCCGTCGGTTCGTCGAGGATGAGGATGCGCGCGCCTGCGAGCAGCACCTTCATGATCTCCAGCTTCTGCTGGTCGGACACCGCCATCTCATCCACCCGCGCCTGCGGGTTGAGGTGGAAGCCAAGCTCACCGCCCAGCTTCTGCATCGCCGCCAGGGCCTCGGCCTTGCTCTTCCAGCCCGCGCGCTTGGAGCAGGCCAGCCGGATATTCTCCAGCACCGAGAGCGGCCCCACCAGCTTGAAATGCTGGTGCACCATGCCGATGCCAGCGGCTGCAGCGGCAGCCGGCGTCTCGAACCGCGCGGCGTGGCCATCCACGTCCAGCGTGCCGGCATCGGCGGTATAGAAGCCCGCCAGCACGTTCATCAGCGTGGATTTGCCCGCCCCGTTCTCGCCAAGCAGTGCGTGCACCTCGCCCCATTCCAGCGCGAAATTCGCGCCCAGCAATGCCGGGCGCGAACCGAAGCTTTTCTCAACGCCCGAGAGGCGTACAGCAGACACGATTATTTCATCGAGCCTTTCACGTTGGAGACGAGGTAGTTCATGTTCCACAGATCATCCTCGGAGATGGTCTGGCCAGCAGGCTCCTGCACCTTGCCGGTCTGGTCGGCGATCGGGCCGGTCCAGGGGCTGAACGTACCGGCGATCATCTGCGCGCGCACCGCCTCGATCTTGGCGATGTCATCGGCGGGGATGTGCTGGAAGGTAGCGTCGTCCACCACGCCTTCCTTGATGCCGTAAAGCGGGGTGCCGCCGCTCTTCCAGGTGCCCTTCTCGACCTCGGCGACCATCGGGATCAGCCGCTTCTCCCAGTGGAACTCAACCGAGGTGAGGATGCCGTTGGGCGCGCTCTTGGCCATGTCCACCTGATAGCCGACGGAGTATTTCCCGGCCTTCTCGGCCACCACCAGGGCGGCGGGGCTGTCCATGTCGGTGGCGATCACGTCGGCGCCCTGCTGGATCATGGCAGCGGAGATCTGCGCTTCCTTCACCGGATCGGACCAGGAGTTCACGTACGCCACATGCACCACCGTGCCGGGGTTGGCAGCCTGCGCGCCGAGGGCAAAGGCGTTCACGTCCCAAAGCACGTTGGGGATGGGGAAGCCCTCGATCATGCCCAGCGACTTTCTCTTGGTGGCGTAACCAGCGGCCATGCCGGCGAGGTACCAGCCCTCGTAGGTCTTGCCGTAGAAGCTTTCCAGGTTCGGGGCGGAGGAAGTACCGGCCATGTTGACGAAGGCGACGTTCGGGTGCGCCTTGGCCTCGGCCGCGAAGGCGTCCGAATAGCCATAGGACCCGGCGATGATGATGTTGGCGCCGTGGTTGAGGAACAGGTCGATCGACTGCTCCACCTTCGCCGTCTGCTCCGGCACGTTGTCCGCGTAGGGGATCTTCTGGTGATACGCCTTCTCCAGCGCGATACGCGCGGTGTTCTGCGACTGCGACCAGCCGCCATCGGTGGCGGTGCCGAGGAAAATGAACGCCATCTTCGGCTTGCCGTCGAGCTTCACCTGGGCTTGCGCAGCGGGGGCAGCGGCGCAGAGCGCGACGAGCGCGCAGGCGGTAATGTTTTTGATATTCATGATATTTCCTTGCTGTTTCAGGAGTCCGTCTGGCGGTAGCCGTAGGTGGCATCGAACCGGCTCTGCACGTAATCGCCCGCGATCACCGGTTCGTACTTGCGCGGGTGCTCAGGCGTCACGCAGCCGGGCAGCACATCGATCACCGTGTCGTAATTGGTGCCCAGGAAGAAGGGCGCCGAGTAGCGCGCCCGCCCGGTGGTGTTGATGGCGCGGTGCAGTGTGGAAGCGAACACATCGTTGCTCCAGCGCGCCATCTGGTCGCCGATATTGATAACGAAGGTGCCCGGAATCGGCGGGGCGGCAATCCATTCGCCCGCGGCGTTGAGCACCTGCAGGGCCGGCACCTCGTGCTGCGCCAGGATGGTGAAGCACTCATAGTCGGAATGGGCGCCGATGCCGATCAGGTCCTCGTCGATCGGCCCTTCCTGCGGCGGGTAGTAGATGATGCGCTGGGCGCAGGTTGGCTTGGTGATCATCGGCTCGAAGAAATCCTCGGCTTGCCCCAGCGCCAGGGCGAAGGCGCGGAACAGCCGGCGGCCGAGCTTCAGCACCTCGAAATGATAGTCCAGCATCGCCTTGCGGAATTCCGGCATGTCCTCGGGCCAGATGTTCACGCCGTACAGCCCCTTGCCCTCGGCCAGCGCCGGGTCGTCCGGCGGCAGCTCAGCGGCGATGTCATAGGCCTCGTGCAAATCGCCCTTGGCCTTGGGGTTCACGTTCTCCTCCAGCAGCGGCGTGTAGCCTGAATTGTTGGTGGAGCACTTCATGTGCACCTTCATTTTCTCTTCCACAGGCAGGGCAAAGAAGGCCGGACCGGCGTCGAACATCGCCTTGATGATCGCCTCCGGCACGCCATGGTTCCTGATGTAGAAGAAGCCCACCTTGATCGCCGCCTCGCGCAACGCGCCAGCTACCTGCTGCTTGGCTGCCGGATCGCCCCCCAACATCGGGCCGAAATCGATTACCGGGATTTCATGGAATGGCACCTCGCGCGCGGCAAGCTCCGCCGCAGCTTGCCTGACGCCATTGCCCGTCTCGACCAGACCCACCCGAACATCCCCCCGCAGAGTAAACCGCCATGGCGTAAAGCAAGATCAATGCCACCGCCAAGGGAGCGGATAATTCTGTTTATATCCGCGGCATGCCGGAAATTTGGGCAGAATGCGCCCGCACACGGCACATTTCTCCGCCGCTGCCGATCCCCCCTTGCGCCCCCTGCCCTTCCGTCGCGATATTAGCTGGATAAGACCATGCACATGGTTAAGAGATAAGGATATGGACTTGCACGCCACACAAACGGAACTCGAGACTTTCATCACCGGCCTGCCCAAGGCGGAGCTGCATCTGCACATCGAGGGCTCGCTGGAGCCCGAGCTGATGT
>DATJXU010000094.1:0-2549 GCA_035499915.1 Acidocella sp. | reverse complement strand
GGCAATAAAATGTGCTGCGGCCGGATTGCGTGATTTGCCGGATTCCATCGCAGGCAGGCGGGCCGGGGCAGCGCGCGCAGGGTTGACCCGCGCGGCCATACACCTTCCAGGCATGCTGGAAATAGCCAAGCTCGCCGCTCGGCTGCACATAGTCACGCAAGGAGGAGCCGCCCGCCGCGACCGCCTCGGTCAGCGTGGCGCGTACCTCCTGCGCCAGCACCTCCAGCCGGGCGCGGGAGATTTTCCCCGCCGCGCGGGTCGGGGAAATCCCGGCGCGGAACAAAGCCTCGCTGGCATAGATATTGCCGATCCCGGCCACCACGTGCTGGTCCAGCAGCACGGCCTTGATCGGCGCCGCCCTGCCCTTGCAGGCGCCGGCCAGGGCGGCGCCGGAGAATTCATTGCCCAGCGGCTCCGGCCCCATGCCGGCCAGCAGCCTGTGGCTGTCCTCCTCCACCGTCCGCACCAGGTCCAGCGCCCCAAACCGGCGCGGGTCCACAAAGCCGACCCGCCGCCCATCCTGCGTCTCGATGGTCAGGTGCTCATGCGCCGCCTCGGGCTTATCCAGCAGCATCCGGCCGGACATGCCAAGATGCACCAGCATCGACCAGCCATTATCCAGGCGCATCAGCATGAACTTGCCCCGGCGCCTGAAGCCCAGCACCGTGGCCCCGGTCAGCAGGCGCGGCAGCTCGGGCGGCACGGGCCAGCGTATATCGGCGCGGCGCAGCGTCACATGGGCGATCCGCCTTCCGGTCAGGTGACCATCCAGCCCGCGCATCACGGTTTCGACCTCGGGGAGTTCCGGCATAACGAAACAGGGCTATAAAGGCCGCCATGAGCATGAACAATCCCGGCCAGAACAATGGCGACACCGCAGATTTCGGCTTCCGTTCCGTCCCCCGGGGCGAAAAAAGCGCCATGGTGCGGGAGGTGTTCGACTCCGTCGCCGGCAAATACGACATCATGAACGACCTGATGTCGCTCGGCATCCACCGGCTCTGGAAGCGCGAATTCCTCACCCTTCTCAACCCGCGCCCCCATCACAAGCTGCTGGACCTGGCGGCGGGCACGGGGGACATCTCCTTTGGCTGGCTCAAGCGCGGCGGCGGGCCGGTGGTGATGTCCGACATCAACGAATCCATGCTGAATGTCGGGCGCGACCGCGCCACCGCGAATGGCTATCTGGGCGACATCGAATTCCTGGTGGCCGACGCGGAAAAGCTGCCGCTGCCGGCGCAGACATTCGACCGCATTTCCATGGCCTTCGGCCTGCGCAACTGCACCAACAAGGACAAGGTGATCGCCGAGGCGTTCCGGCTGCTGCGCCCGGGCGGGCGCTTCCTGGTGCTGGAATTCTCCAAGCTGCAGATCGCCGGGCTGGAAAAGCTCTATGACGCCTGGTCCTTCCAGGCCATGCCGAAGATCGGCGCCATCGTGGCGAAGGACTCCGAGAGCTATAAATACCTGGCCGAGAGCATCCGCATGTTTCCCCCGCAGGAAGAGCTGAAGCGCATGTTCGAGAGTGCGGGGTTTGAGCGCGTGAGCGTGCGCAACCTCTCGGGCGGCATTGCCGCCATCCATGCCGGCTGGAAGCTGTGAAGCGAATCCTGCTCATCGTCTCGGGCGGCATCGCCGCCTACAAGGCGCTGGAGTTGGTGCGCCTGGCCACCAAGGCGGGCATTGGCGTTACCGCCGTGCTGACCAAGGCGGGGGAAAAATTCGTCACCGCGCTCTCGCTCCAGGCCCTCACGGGATCAAGACTGTATCAAGACCTGTTCTCGCTGACCGATGAAAGCGAGATGGGCCATATCGAGTTGTCGCGTTCGGCGGATCTCGTCGTCGTTGCCCCCGCCACGGCGGATATCCTGGCCAAAATGGCCGCCGGACTGGCCGATGACCTCGCCAGCACCCTGCTCCTGGCCACCGACAAACGCGTGCTGGTGGCCCCGGCCATGAATGTGCGCATGTGGCAGCACCCGGCCACCCAGGCCAACATGGCCCTGCTGAAACAGCGCGGCGTGCTGGTGGTGGAGCCCGATGATGGCCCCATGGCCTGCGGCGAATACGGCCCCGGCCGGCTGGCAGAGCCGCCCGAAATCCTCGCCGCCATCCAGGCCGCGCTGAATGACGGCCCGTTGAAGGGCAAGCACGCCATCGTCACCTCCGGCCCCACCCATGAGCCGATCGACCCGGTGCGCTTCATCGCCAACCGCTCCTCCGGCAAGCAGGGCCACGCCATCGCCGCCTCCCTGGCCGCGCTGGGCGCACGCGTCACGCTCATTTCCGGCCCCGTCGCCCTGCCGGACCCGCTGGGCCTCACCACCATCCACGTGGAAACAGCCCGCGAGATGCAGGCAGCGGTGCAGGCCGCCCTGCCCGCTGACATCGCCGTCTGCGCCGCCGCCGTGGGCGATTGGCGCACGGCCAGCGCGGCCGGGCAGAAACTCAAGAAGGATGGCGGCGCGCCCCCCAGCCTCACCTTGGCCGAAAACCCGGACATTCTGGCCGGCCTCTCCGCCCCCGGCCCCGCCCGCCCGCGCCTCGTC
>DATJXU010000093.1:0-3903 GCA_035499915.1 Acidocella sp. | reverse complement strand
TCTGGGTCTTCATCGCCATTGTCATCTTCGCCGTCCTGGCGGGGCGCAAGGTGCTCGCGGCGATTGCCAGCCTGCTTGATGCGCGGACCAAGGCGGTGCAGGCCGCTCTGGCCGAGGCTGCACAGCTGAAGCAGGAGGCCGAGGCCATTCTGGCCGATGCCAAGCGCAAGCAGGCGCAGGCGAGCGAGGATGCCAAGCAGATCCTGGCGACAGCCCATGCCGAGGCCCAGCGCCTCGCGGCGGAACTGGCGGCCGAAGCGCAAGCCACCTCCCTGCGCCGCGAGCGCATGGCGGTGGAGCGGATCGAGGCTGCCGAAGCCGCCGCCGTGAAAGAGGTCCGCACCGCGGCCATCGATATCGCCACGGCGGCCTCCGCCGCCATCCTGCGCGATACGGTGAGCAACGATACGGATGCCTCGCTGATCGACCATGCGATTACCGCTCTGCCCACGGCGTTGCGCGGCTGATCCGCTGGTTTTTGGATTGAAACAAAAAAGGCCGGCCCGGGTCTTCCGGGCCGGCCTTTTTATTTGCCTCTCTCCCCCGGCGCGCGGGCGAGCAGCACCATGCGCACCAGCTCCGGCAGGCTGCCGGCCCCCATCTTGGCCATAAGATTGGCGCGGTGAATCTCCACCGTGCGGGCGCTGATATTGAGGTCATAGGCGATGGTCTTGTTGGGCAGGCCGCTGATCAGCCCGTCCAGCACTTCGCGCTCGCGCCGGGTGAGGCGCTGCAGCTTGGCCTGCACCTCATTGTTGCTGTTCTGCTGCAAGGACTCATGGGCGTAGCGGGCCAAAGCCTCCCGCACGGCGGCCAGCAAGGTTCCGTCCGAGAAGGGTTTTTCGATGAAATCGACCGCCCCGGCCTTCATGGCCTGCACGGCCAGCGGCACGTCGCCATGGCCGGTCATCACGACAACCGGCAGGAATATGCGCCGGCTCACCAGTTCGCGCTGCAAATCCAGCCCTGACATGCCGGGCATCCGCACATCGGTGATGATGCAGCCGGGCTGCACGGAGGACAGGCTTTCAAGAAAGGCGGAAGCCGATTCATAGGCCTGGACGGCGACGCCGGAGCTGACGAGCAGAAAGGCCAGGGCGTGGCGCACCGCCTCGTCGTCATCGATCAAATGCACCATTGGGGCGGTCAATGGCGGTGCTCCTCCAGCAGGGCGCCGCGCAGCGTGAAGGCGAAGATGGTGCCGCCGCCATGGCGCGCCTCCGCCCAGAGCTTACCGCCATGGGCCTCGATGATGGTGCGCGAGACGGAGAGCCCCACCCCCATTCCGTAGGCCTTGGTGCTGATGAAGGGCTGGAACAATTGCGCCGCGACATCAGGGGCGATGCCGGGGCCGGTATCGGCCACATTGATGCGGACCATGGCATCGGGGAGGGGAGCGGTGGAGATGAGCAGCTCGCGCTTCTCGCTTCCCTGCATTGCCTCCAAGGCGTTGCGGATCAGGTTCACCAGCACCTGCTGCACCTGCACCTTGTCGGCGATCACGCTTGGGCAATCCGGGCTGAAAGAGAAGCTCACCCGCAGGCCACTTTCCCGGGCGCCGATGAGGGCCAGGGCGCTGGCCTCCTCGATCAGCTTGGGCAGGTTCTCCATGCGCCGTTCAGTCTCGCCGCGCGAGACGAATTCCCGCAGGCGCCGGATGATCTGCCCGGCCCGCAGCGCCTGATCCGCGGCGCGCTCGATCCCATCGCGCAAGATCGCCGGATCGGCATCGGCGCCGCGCTCCAGCAGCCGCCGGCAGCCATTCATATAGGTGGCGATGGCGGTGAGCGGCTGGTTCAGCTCATGCGCCAGGGTTGAGGCCATCTCCCCCATGGCGGTGAAGCGCGACATGTGCGCCAGCTCCGATTGCAGCTCATGCAGCCTGGCCTGGGTCTCCTGGCGCTCCGTCAGGTCGCGCACGAAGCCGGTGAAGGCGCGGCGGTTGCGCATCACCGTTTCGCCGATATACAGCTCCATCGGGAAGGTGGAACCATTCTTGCGCAAGCCCATAACCACGCGCGAGGCGCCGATGATGCGCTTCTCCTTGGTGTTGAGATAGCGGGCGAGATAATGGTCATGCTGCTCCCGGTAGGGAGAGGGCATCAGCAGGCTGACATTTTTGCCCGCGACCTCCGCCGCGCTGTAGCCAAACAGGCGCTCGGCGGTGGAGGAGAAGGATTGGATGCTGCCCGCCTCATCGATGACCACCATGGCATCAGGCACGGTGTCGAGGATGGAGCGCAGATGCGCCTCACGATCCAGCCAGTCCGCTTGCGTATGGCCAGCCTCATCTTCCGCCGCTGATGAACCGACGGGCTTGCCCGGGCTGCTGTTCTGCATGGTCCCCCGCGGTTATTAGTGTTACAGGGCATCCTAGCCTGCTGCCGAAAAAATACAATTGGATAGTGAAACGTTGCCTGCTGGGGGGCTGCCGCGTGGCGCGCGCGGGTCACGGTTTGGGCTGAGCCAGGCCCGGCTTACTCAAAACGGATGCGCGCCGGATCAAATGCATTTGATCTAAGTGAAAGGCTTGCAATGAATCGCCCAAACAAGGGCTTGAGCGCAACTTTTGGTTGAAAGAAAGGTTCAACCTGCTCGCAGTGCGATCTGGCTCTTTGCCAAGAGGTTGCTTCACGCCCTCGGTTGGCGCGCCATGGCGCGCCAACCCGCAAGCGATCACGCTTTAGCTTGCCAGATGGGCGAGGAAATGCCGCTCCGCCCGGCGGAACATAAAGATCAGGCCGAAGGAGATGCAAAGATAGATCACCGCCGCCAGCCCGAACGAATCGAATGGCGCGTAGGTGGCGATATAGGCGTCATTGGTGATCTTCAGAATGTCCGGCACGGTGGCGGTGAAGGCCAAGGTGGTGGCGTGCAGCATCAGGATCACCTCGTTGCTGTACATGGGCAAGGCCCGGCGCAGCGCCGAGGGGATGATGATGCGCCGGTAGAGCGTGAATTGCGACATGCCATAGGCGCGCCCGGCCTCGACCTCGCCATGCGAGGTGTCGCGGATCGCCCCGTAGAAAATCTCCGTCGTGTAGGCGCCGGTGTTCAGCGCGAAGGAGAGCAGGGTGCAATCGATCGCCGAGCGGAAGAAATCGGCCAGCATCGGCGTCTCGCGGACGAAATGCAGCCCGTACACGCCGGTGTAGATCAGCAGCAGTTGCACATAGAGCGGCGTGCCGCGGAAGATGAAGCCATAGATCCAGACCGGCCCCCAGATGAGCGGGTTTTTGGAATTGCGCGCGATGGCCAGCGGCAAGGCGAGGCAGAAGCCGATGGCGCAGGAGAGAACGAGCAGCCACAGCGTCATCGCCACGCCGGTGATGTGGTAGCCGTCGGAATAGAGCAGCGCCTGCCAGTAATGCTGGACAATATAAATCATAGCACTGCCTTGCGGACGCCGATCATGTATTTGCGTTCCAGATACAGCAGCACGCCGTTCGAGATGATTGTGAGCATCAGATAGACCGCGCCGGCAATGCAGATGAAGAAGAAGGTGCGGTAGGTGGCTTCGCCCGCGGCCTGGGCGGCCTTCACCACGTCGGACAGGCCGATGATCGAGACCAGCGCCGTGGCCTTCAAAATCACCTGCCAGTTATTGCCAAGCCCGGGCAGGGCATAGCGCATCATCTGCGGAAACAGCACGCGGCGGAAGACGAGAAAGGGCTTCATGCCAAAGGCGCGGGCGGCTTCAAGCTGGCCTTTCGGCACGGCGATGAAGGCGCCGCGGAAGGTTTCGGTGAAATACGCGCCATAGATGAAGCCAAGCGTGATGACGCCGCTGGTGAAGGGGTCGAGGTTGAACTCGAAATCGATGCTGTTCTGGAGATTGTCCAGCCAGTCGGTGAAATCATTGATCCAGATCTGCAACGAGTAGAAGATCAGCAGCATCAGCAC
>DATJXU010000092.1:0-33283 GCA_035499915.1 Acidocella sp. | reverse complement strand
GAAGCAGAGTGTGACATTGACCATTGTGCCTTCCTGGGAGAGGGCATAGCAGGCCTTCAGACCGTCCGGCGTCAGCGGCACCTTGATCGCCACGTTCTTGGCGATCTTTTTCAGCACCTCGGCCTCGGCCAGCATCTGCTTATATTCGGTGGCGGCGACCTCGGCGCTCACCGGGCCGGCGACGACCTCGCAGATCTCGGCGATGACATCGAGGATCTTGCGGCCGGACTTGGCGATGAGGGAGGGGTTGGTGGTCACGCCGTCCAGCAGGCCGGTGGTGGCAAGCTCCCGGATCTCGGAGATTTCGGCGGTGTCGACAAAGAATTTCATGGGTGGCTTTCCGGTGAACAGGGTCTCTGGTTAAGAGCATACAGCATGGAGCCAGCATCCCGGACAACCCGCCTCAGCATCTTGCTCCCCTATAAATTCGACATAGCCTTTACCTATGAGGCCGAGGCACCGCTTGCCCCGGGCACGCTGGTGCGGGTGCCGCTGGGGCGGCGCATGGTGGTGGGGGCGGTGTGGGATGATGCGCCGGACCCGAAGGTGAAAACCCGGCCGGTGACGCAGGTGCTGGATTTTCCGCCTTTGCCGGAGGATTTGCGCAAATTCATCGACTGGGTGGCCGGCTACACGCTGGCCGCGCGTGGGGATGTGCTGGCCTTGGCGCTGAAGGAGCCGCTGCTGGCGCCGCCGCCCAAGCGCGCCAAAACATTCGCCTTCGGCGGCGCCGACCCGGCCCGGCCGGGCCCTGATCTCTCAGGGCTTCAGGAACAAGCCGCCGCGGTGCTGCGCGAAGAGGTGAGGGGGCAAAAATTCTCGGTCACGCTGCTGGATGGCGTGACGGGCTCGGGCAAGACAGAGGTTTACCTGGAAGCTGTGGCGCAGGCGCTGCGGGGGCAAAAACAGGTTCTGGTGCTGCTGCCGGAAATCGCGCTCTCGGTGCAGATGCTGGCCCGCTTCGAGGCGCGGTTCGGGGTGCGCCCGGCCGTGTGGCACTCGGAACTCACCCCCGCCCAGCGGCGCGAGACGTTTCGCGCGGTGGCTGAAGGGCGGGCCGATGTGGTGGTGGGGGCGCGTTCGGCCTTGTTTCTGCCCTTTGCCGATCTCGGCCTCATCGTGGTGGATGAGGAGCATGAGACCGCCTTCAAGCAGGAGGACGGGGTGATGTATAATGCGCGCGACATGGCGGTGGTGCGCGCCAAATTCTGTGCCGCGCCAGCGCTGCTGGTGAGTGCCACGCCGAGCCTGGAAACCGCCGAAAACGCCGCCCAGGGGCGCTACAAAAAGCTCGACCTGCCCGCCCGCCATGGCGGCGCCGCCCTGCCCAGGATGGAGGCGCTGGATCTGCGCGAGGCCCCGCCCGAGCGGGGCAAATTCCTCTCGCCGCTGCTGGTGGCGGCGATGCGCGAGACCTTGGCGCGCGGTGAGCAGGCGATGTTGTTCCTCAACCGGCGCGGCTATGCGCCGCTCACCCTCTGCCGCTGCTGCGGGCACCGGCTCTCCTGCCCGCATTGCTCGGCCTGGCTGGTGGAGCACCGGGCCTCGCCGCGGCTCTCCTGCCATCATTGCGGCTATACGCTGCAAAGGCCGCTGCATTGCCCCACCTGCGCGGCGGAGGGGAGCTTCGTGCCGATCGGCCCCGGCGTGGAGCGCATCGCCGAGGAGGTGGCGGAGGCGTTTCCCGAGACGCAGGCGCTGGTGATGGCCTCGGACGTGATCGCCGGCCCCGCCCAGGCGGCGGAGGCGGAGCGGCGCATCGCGGAGCGCGAGGTGGGGATCATTATCGGCACGCAGATGGTCGCCAAGGGCTGGCATTTTCCGCTGCTCACGCTGGTGGGGGTGGTCGATGCCGATCTCGGCCTGGCCGGGGGCGATCTGCGCGCGGGCGAGCATACGGTGCAGATGCTCCACCAGGTGGCCGGGCGCGCGGGGCGGGCCGAGGCGCCGGGCCGCGTGCTGCTGCAAAGCTATGACCCTTCTCACCCCGTGATCGGGGCGCTGCTCTCGGGCGATCTACCCGCCTTCCTGGAGCAGGAGGCGGCATTGCGCCGCCCCGGCCATTGGCCGCCTTTCGGGCGGCTGGCGGCATTGATCGTCAGCGCCGAGGATGAGCGGCTGGCCGACCAGATCGCCCGCGCTTTGGCCCGCGCGGCGCCGCAGCTGCCGGGGGTGGAGGTGCTGGGGCCGGCCCCGGCACCGATCGCGCTGCTGCGCGGGCGGCACCGCCGCCGCCTGCTGCTGAAAACATTGCGCGAGATCGCCGTGCAGCCCTTGCTGCGGGACTGGCTGGCGCGGGTGCAGGTGCCGCGCAACGTGAAGCTGGATGTGGATGTCGATCCAGTCTCGTTTATGTAGGCGGGCCAGAGCGCGTTGAGGTTGATGCCCGCGCGCCACCCTCAAGCGGTCAGGCTCTAATCATTTGCCGGATAGGCGCGCATCAGGCGCTTTTGATGCTGCCAGAGCGCCAGCAGCTTGAGCGGGCCGATCGGCTTCAGGCCGGTTTTGCGCATCTTGGCGCCGATGCGGAAGGATTCGCCGTAATGGAAGAATTGGTCCGCATAGGCGCGGCGCAGTGTCATGTCCGGGTCCCAGATATGGGTGGCCTCGGAGCCTGAGCCGTTGAACTCGATGATCTTGAAATCCCTGCCTTCGCGCAGCGCTTCCAAGCTGTCGTAGCGCAAATCGATGCGGGAGAAATACACATCCGGCATATCGCGCATGATCTCATCGATCCGCGCAATGAGGGCGGGGGTGACGATGGACAGGCCATCCTTGAAGGTCGAGCCCCGGCAATGATTGCCAACGAAGACGAGGCTTACACGCTCGCCCGGTGCGGGGATGCTGGCGGCCCGGGCGCCCAGCTTGGGCAGGAGCAGGTGGGAGATGGCGTTCAGCCGGTCATCGGCGGCGATCAGGGCTTTCACATCCCGGCGCCCGTCTCCCACCACGATGGGCGGGTATTTCAGCGTGACGGAGGTGATGCGCCCGGTGCGCTCACCGGGGTGGCGGATATAGAAGATGCCGGCTTCACCCTCGTAAGTGACGAGGCTTTGCAGCTGCAGCGCGGTGCCGCGGGGAAAGGCGGTGAGATAGGCGTTAAGTTGCGCCTCGTCGCGCACCACACGCACGCCAACGCCGTTGCAGCTCATGTCCGGTTTCACCACCACGGGAAAGCTGAGCCCGGACCGTTCCATCGCCGCCAGGGCGCGGTGCAGGTCGTTTCCGTCGGCATGCCCGCAGACCGTCAGCCCGGCATAATCCGCCACCCAGGCGCGCGCCTTTGGGCCGGCAAGGTCGAGAATCTCATTCTTGGATTCGCCGCAGATGCCGCCCGCATTGATGCGCGGATTGGCGAGTGAGGGCAGGGTGATGCTGCGATAGCGAATGGCGTTCAGCGTCCAGAAGGTCACGACGGGAATATAGAACAGCCAATTCGGCCAGAATTCGAAGAAGGAGACCGGGCTTTTCCGGCCAGACCGCTTGAGCTTGCCGATGGTACCGGCCAGCGATGTGCCGCTCATTGCGGAATCCTTTTGTTGTAGAGTTTCGTCGCCAGGCGGCCGACGAAGATGATGATGACAAGAAATACAGCAAGCCCCGCCCAGCGCCAAATGCCCAGGTAATGGGCCATCAGCAGGCCAAGGCGCAGGCTGATGAAGAACAGCCCGGTGGTCCAGATCAAGGTGGCTAAGATCGCCGCCAGGGCGAAAGGCAGGAAGGGCGCGTGCAGAAAGCCCAGCGTGGTGTAGGTGGGCAGGCGCAGGCCCGGCACGAAGCGGCTGACCAGAACCAGCGGGATCACCTTGCCCTTCACCCAATCCCGGCCGATATCGCGGCGCTGCTGCGGCACCAGCCGTTTGGCCCAGTTATGGGTGCCGGAAAGCCTCCCCAGCCCGTACAGCCCCAGATCTCCCAGAACGATGCCGGCATAGAGCGAGCACAAGGCGAGCGGCAGGGAGAGCGCGCCGGAGGCAACCTGCATGGCGGCCAGCAGGGTGGCCGCGTCTTCCAGGATGAAGGTGCCGGAAATGATGGTCGCCGCCTGGAGGGATTTTATCCCCGCCGCGGCGGCCAGAAATATGGTGAGACTAGGAAGCGTCATGCAGGCGCCCCATAGCCCTGATCAGGCCCGAGGCCAAATTTGCCGCCAAGCGCCGGAGGTTGGTTTAGATTCCGTTCGGTTCGTTCAGCATCGCCAGATGGTCGGCTGCCAGCGGCTGCACATCGCATTGGTGGCCATGGGCATTCATCACGCGGCATGTATCGTGCGCGCCGTCATAGGTCAGGCCCGTCAGCTGGGCCAGCCAGAGGTCCTTGCCATTGTGCTGCACATGCTGAATTTGCGCGATGCCATGCCCATGCAACTGGCGCGCCTGCAACGCCGCCAGGCGGGCGTTGGTCTTGTAATGATAGAGCCCGAGCTGGGCGACCCAACGCTTGGTCGAGCTCGGCGGCTGCTTGGCGGAGTCCGGCAGTTCGGTGAGGTGCTCGGTCGTCCGGCTGGCGACGGTTTCGGCAGGAGGCTGCGAGACCGTCATAGGCGGTTTGGCCGGATGGCTGGCGGCGGCGACCATCTCTTGGGTCATCGGCACATGGCCACCGAAGCCGTCATCGAGCATCGTGGTCATCTGCACATAGGCGTGGCCCCAGCTTGGCTCATGCAGCACCACGCCGATCAGCGCCTTGCCGTTCCTGTCCGCGGAGGTGATGAGGTTATGCTCGGCGAGGTTGGTATAGCCTGTCTTCATGCCTGTGGCGCCGGCATAGCTTTTCAGCATCTGGTTGTTGCTGAACACCGTACGGCCGCGGAAGTTGAAGGAGGTGACCTCAAAGAAGGTCTGGAATTGCGGGTAATGCACCACGATGTCGCGGGCCAGCAGGGACAGGTCGCGCGCCGTGGTCACCTGGTTGGGGTTGGGCAGGCCGGAGGCATTGGCGAACTCGGTCTGCGCCATGCCGAGGGCTTGGGCGCGCAGTGTCATCATCTGGGCGCAGCGTGCCTCGGACCCGCCGCCGAGATATTCGCCGAGCGCCGTCGCCGCGTCGTTGGCGGACATGGTGGTCATCGCCAGAATCGCGTCCCGCACGGCGATGGTGTCACCCGGGCGCAGGCCGAGCTTCACCGGCTCGACGGAGGCGGCGTGGGCGGAGACGGGAATCTGCGTGTCCAGTGTCATGCGCCCGGTTGTCAACGCCTGGAACGCAAGGTCCAGCGTCATCAGCTTGGTCAGCGAGGCCGGGTAGCGTGGCGTGTCCGCGCCCTGAGACGAGATGACCTGACCGGAACTGACATCGATCAGAATCGCGCTGGCACCGGGGGAGGTGGGGCCGAAACCCGAGGCGGCGACCGATGGGGCGGGGGCGGGGGCGGGGCTGGCGCTGCGGAGAACGTGATGATGGCGGTGATGCGTGTCATGCGCAAAGGCGGGTAGCGGCTCGGCTAAGCCGGCCAGATATAACCCAGCGACCGCCAACATGGCCGCGCGCCCCTTGCTCCACACCTGCATGCCTCGCCGTCCCGTTTATGACTCGTCGCAGTTTTAACCGGCGGGATCACGCGATGTCCAGGGATAAACGCCGTTTCTAACGACAAAAGAACAAAAGATTGAAAGGCTTATCTTGTACGTCTGAGAGGGGCGCCGGAGCTGGCCGGAACCGGGTGGAAATGGGCTCCGGAGCTGTCCAAAAAATTACTTTCACGTAATGTTGTGCATCGCACAAAAATGTCTTGACGTCGTTCAATTCACTTTAATATAACGATTTTGCTGCGCCGCGGTAAAATGCCGCGATGCTCGACGGTTGGGGCCGTGCAGCGATCGTCACCATAACGGGAGCATAACCCAGATGAGCGCCTCCAAAGCCAAGACCACCGCTGCAGCCGAAAGCGCGGTGACCACCATTGAAACTGCTGCTGACGTGTCCGTGAAATCGTTTGAGAAGTCCCTTTCCGCTGTGCGCGACGGGATCGAGAAGGCAACCAAGGGCCTGGAGACATCGCAGGCTAAGCTTAAAGAAGGGGTTGAGAAGGCTGTGAAAACGTCTGAAGAATTGCTGGCCTTCAGCCAGGGTAACGTCGAGGCTTTCGTGAAGGCCTCCCAGATCTACGCCGCCGGCTTCCAGGACATCTCCAAGCATGTCGCCGCGACGTCCAAGACCTCCATCGAGGAGACCGTGGCCTTCAGCAAGTCCCTGCTGGGCGTGAAATCCGTGAAGGAAGCCGTGGACCTGCAGACCGGCTTTGCCAAGTCCAGCATCGAGAAGGCCGTGGCCGAGAGCAACAAGCTCGCCGACGCCACCGTGAAGCTGACCGAGCAGACCCTGGCGCCGCTGACGGCCCGTGTTACCCTGGCGGTCGAGACCTTCGGCAAGAAGCACTGAAACAGCAGGCGCTCCCGCTGCCCCTCCTCCGGGGCGCGGGTAAGGAACTGAAAAAGGCCGGCTCCGAGAGGGGCGGCCTTTTTTATTTTTTGGGGGGTGTCCCGCGCGGCGTGAAAGCGGCTGTTCATGAACCCATGTTTTTCTGGGAACAGGAAAAAACGCTCTTTCATAGCCGGGCTTGCTTTCGATATGCTTTGCTACAAGGTGAAGTCAAAGCGCCGCGTCCCGTTGAAGGAACGCCTGCCGGGAGGGGGCGCGGCGTTTGCTGAAGGTGTTCGATAGATGAGTGAGAACGATAAACGCAAAGGATCAGAGGCGCCGAATACAGGCGTCGTGGTGAAGCCGCGGCCGAAGACGCGCAAGCCCACCATGTACAAGGTCCTGATGCTGAACGACGACTATACGCCGATGGAGTTCGTCGTGCATGTGCTGGAGCGTTTTTTCCAGAAATCGCGCGACCAGGCGACGCAGATCATGCTGCATGTCCATCGCCGCGGGGTGGGGGTGTGCGGCGTCTATACCTATGAGGTGGCTGAAACCAAGGTAACGCAGGTGATGGACCTGGCGCGGCAGAACCAGCATCCTCTGCAATGCACGATTGAGAAAGAATGACTCTTTATTTTACGTTCCTATCCCTAAGTAAGTGTGTACGCTTGAAGGGCGCGCCATGAGTTGGGCTTATGGGGCTGGGGCGTGAAAATGCCAGCCGGGCAGGCAGATAGAATGTCCGGAATTGAGAGCGCCGGGTTTCGGCGTGAAAGAACGGGTAAATCCATGCTGTCTCGCAACCTAGAACAGACTCTCCACCGGGCCCTGTCCTTGGCCGCCGACCGGAAACATGAATACGCGACGCTTGAGCATCTGCTGCTCGGACTCGTGGACGATCCGGACGCGCTGACAGTGCTGCGGGCCTGCGGCGTGGATATCGAGAAGCTCAAGAAAGACCTCACCGAGTTCCTGGACAAGGACTTGGCCGGCCTTGCCACTGACCGCGGGGGCGACCCGAAGCCGACCGCCGGGTTCCAGCGCGTGGTGCAGCGCGCCGCCATCCATGTGCAATCCTCGGGCCGTGACGAGGTGTCGGGCGCCAATGTGCTGGTCGCCTTGTTCTCCGAGCGCGAAAGCCATGCCGTGTATTTCCTCCAGCTTCAGGACATGACGCGGCTGGACGCGGTGAATTTCATCTCCCACGGCATCGCCAAGAGCCCCGGCAAGTCCGCGCCGCGCCCGCCCACCGGCTCGGCCGAGCCCAATGAGCCCGGCGAGCGTGAGGAAAAGGGCAGCACCAAGCGCGGCCAGGATGCGCTCTCCACCTACTGCATCAACCTCAACAAGAAGGCCAAGGACGGCAAGATCGACCCGCTGATCGGGCGCGAGCAGGAAATCGAGCGGACGATCCAGATCCTCTGCCGCCGCACCAAGAACAACCCGCTTTATGTGGGCGACCCCGGCGTGGGCAAGACCGCCATCGCCGAGGGGCTGGCCAAGCGCATCATCGATGGCGATGTGCCGGAGGTGCTGCTCAACTGCACGATTTTCGCGCTCGACATGGGCGCCTTGCTGGCGGGCACGCGCTACCGGGGTGACTTCGAGGAGCGGCTGAAGGCGGTTGTCACCGAGATGGAGAATAATCCCGGCGCCATCCTGTTCATCGACGAGATCCATACCGTGATCGGCGCCGGGGCGACCTCCGGCGGGGCCATGGATGCCAGCAACCTGCTCAAGCCCGCCCTTGCCCAGGGCACGCTGCGCTGCATCGGCTCCACCACCTATAAGGAGTTCCGCAACTATTTCGAGAAGGACCGGGCGCTGGTCCGGCGCTTCCAGAAGATCGACGTGAACGAGCCCTCGATCGAGGATGCGGTGAAGATCCTGCGCGGCCTGAAAACCGCCTACGAGAAGCACCACAAGGTGCGCTACACGGATGACGCGATCCGCGCCGCCGTGGAACTCTCGGCCAAGTACATCAATGACCGCAAGCTGCCGGACAAGGCGATCGACGTGATCGACGAGGCCGGGGCGGCCCGGATGCTGCTGCCCGAGAACAAGCGCCGCAAGACCGTGACCTTGAAGGATGTCGAGGACATGGTCTCCAAGATCGCGCGGATTCCGCCCAAATCGGTCTCCACCGACGACAAGGAGGTGTTGCGCCATCTGGAACGCGACCTGAAGGCGATGGTGTTCGGCCAGAATGCCGCCATCGAGGCGCTGTCCGCCGCCATGAAGCTCTCGCGCGCCGGCTTGCGCGACCCTGAGAAGCCGATCGGCAATTATCTCTTCTCCGGCCCGACCGGTGTGGGCAAGACCGAAGTGGCGCGTCAGCTCGCCGCCACTCTGGGCATCGAGCTGACGCGCTTTGACATGTCCGAGTACATGGAGCGGCACTCGGTTTCGCGGCTGATCGGCGCGCCGCCCGGCTATGTCGGGTTCGACCAGGGCGGCATGCTGACCGATGCGATCGACCAGCATCCGCATTGCGTGCTGCTGCTGGACGAGATCGAGAAGGCGCATCCGGATCTGTTCAACATCCTGCTCCAGATCATGGATCACGGGAAACTGACCGACCATAACGGCAAGCAGGTCGATTTCCGCAACGTCATCCTGATCATGACCACCAATGCGGGGGCGGCGGACATGCAGAAGCCGGCCATCGGCTTTGGCCGCACCACGCGGGTGGGCGAGGATGAGGATGCGGTGAAGAAGCTGTTCACGCCGGAGTTCCGCAACCGCCTGGATGCGATCATCCCCTTCGCGGCGCTGACGCCGGAAATCGTCGGCCGCGTGGTGGAGAAGTTCGTGATGCAGCTGGAGGCGCAGCTGGCCGACCGCAACGTGACCATCGAGCTGTCCTCGGCGGCCAAGGAGTTCCTGGCCGAGCGCGGTTACGAGCCGCTTTACGGCGCACGGCCGCTGGCCCGGGTGATCCAGGAGCTGATCAAGAAGCCGCTGGCCGAGGAGCTGCTCTTTGGCAAGCTGGTGAAGGGGGGCGCGGTGAAGGTGACCGTGAAGGATGGCAGCCTTGCCTTCGACATCTCCGAAGCCCCGGCCTTGGCCTTGCCTAAGCCCGAAGCCGAGGGCGATGGCGATGACGGCGAGAGGGCCCCGGAAGAGGTCCACTGAAACGGAAAACGGCGCCTTCTGGCGCCGTTTTTATGTGTAGCGATGAATCAGGGGGGCTGGCGGCTTACGCCTTGCGCACGAATTCCTGCTTGATGAAGTAATCCCCGGCTTCGATGGCATGGTCGCCGCCGCGCAGGCGGATGTTCTTCAGCTTGGTGCCAACCTTGAGGCCAGAAGACGAGCCTTTCACCTTCAGATCCTTGATGAGGACGACCGTATCGCCGTTCTGAAGGATGGTGCCGTTGGCGTCCTTGATGATCTCTTCGGCATCGCCCAGCGCCGCGTCCCATTCATGGCCGCAGACGGAACAGACATAAATCTCGCCGGAGAGGTGGGTTTCTTCCAGGCTGCATTGGGGACAGGCGGGGGCGGAGGAGCTCATGCGCAGCATCTAGCGCTGCGCGCGGGCCTGCGTCCAGGCGGGGGTGGGTTTAGGCTTGTGGTTTGGCAAGTTTCCTGTGAGAAGCGGGCCGCCTCATGTCCCGCCTGACAGCCAATTGCCTGCTTCTCACCGCAGCCGCTCTCTGGGGGGCGGCGTTCGTCGCCCAATCCGAGGGCGCGGCCTATCTGAACGCCGGCTGGTTCACCGGCTTGCGCTTCATCCTGGCCTTTCTGGCGGTACTGCCGCTGGGTGTCATGGAGGCGCGGCGTGCCCCGGTGCGCCTGGGCGGGCTGGCGGGCATGGCGGTGCTGGCGCTCATCTTCGCGGTCTCCACCTGGATGCAGCAATGGGCGCTGGAGAGCACCAGCGTCACCCATGCCGGTTTTCTCACCGGGCTCTATGTCATCTTCGTGCCGGTGCTGGAGGTGCTGGTCTTCCGGCGCCACCCGCATCCGCTGGTCTGGCTGGCGGCCTTGCTGGCGGTGGCCGGCACCTGGTTTCTGGGCGGCGGCTTCACCAGCCTCTCGCGGGGAGACCTGCTGGTCATCCTTTCCGCTTTGGGCTTTGCCGGGCAGATCTTGCTTATGCAGCATGTCACCCGCAGCAGCGCCCGGCCGGTGGCGGCCGCACTCAGCCAATCGGCTGCCTGCATGGTGCTGGGCTGCGCGGCGGGGGCGGCCGGCGGGCCGCTGCATTGGCATGATGTCACGGCCTGCCTGCCGGAACTGCTCTATGGCGGCATCGTCTCCGGCGGGATTGCCTTCCTGATCCAGGCCATCTGCCAGCGCCATACCGGTGCCACCGATGCCGCGGTGATGCTGATGGCGGAATCGCTGTTCGCGGCTTTGTTTGCGGCCATGCTCCTGCATGAGCGCTTGAACGGAACCGGCTGGCTGGGGTGCGCGCTGCTGTTCGCCGCCCTGGTGCTGGCGCAGATCGGCCCCGTGCTGCTGCCGCGCCGTGCTGCCGCGCGGCGCAAGGCCGCGTAATCTTCCGCGCGGGCAGCGCCCGGCGTTCGCGCCCCTGGAAAGGCCGCGAAGACGCATTATCTCTCATACATCCAAGCCTCGATAAGCGACAGCAAAGGGGGAAGGGACATGAGCACCGAACAATTAAGCAAGGCGGGATGGGGTTCGTATTTCGACCGGCTTTCCAAGGTTTTGCCGAATGAGGAGGCCGAGATCAGGGTTTCATCCCTGCAACTCGGCAGCCAGATTGAGGCGCAATGGCTGCGCCTCAACGGCATCACCTATGATCGCAAGAACGATATCTTCGTCATCGCGCTGACCGGACTTGAGCATATCATACACGGACCGAAACTGGCCTATGCCGAGAGCGAGGGCGGCATGTTGAGCGGTGTGGAAATCACCGACGCTGACGGGGTGAAATGCCTCGTGCAGCTCCGCCAGCCCGTCGCCTTCGCGCAAGCGATCGAGAAAAAGGACATCGTCGACGAGGCCGGGGAGGAAACCTTTCCCGCCAGCGACCCGCCGCCCTGGGCCGGGGCTTAATAAGCTCTTTCCGGCTGGCTAGCCGGGCCGGGGGCGTATCGTTACAGTCCCGGGCATGGCCGATCTTTCCCTTTGCGCCTGTGGCTCCGGTCTCAGGCGGCTGCGCTGCTGCGACCTTGATCTCGCCACGCTGAGCCCGCCGGAGGCGGCGGGTCTTTTGGCGCCGGCGCTGGCCCAGGCGGAGGCGGCACTGGGCGCCGGGGATATCGCCACGGCCGGGACAAAGGCCCGCCAGGTGCTGGAGTTGGCGCCGGGGCGCGAGGATGCGTTGATGCTCCTCTACCGCATCTCCCGTCAGCAGAACCGCCCCCAGGCCGCCGAGGCGCTGATCCGGCGCGTGGTGGCGCTGAACCCGAATCATTTCTGGGCGACCAATGAGTTGACCCTGCTGCTGCTGGCCAAAGGCGCGCTGGTGGAGGCGGAGGTTCATGCGCGCAACGCCATCCGCATCGCGCCGCAGAACGCCCAGGCGCATAACCTTATGGGCCTGGTGCTGACGCAGGCCAACCGGCCGCTGGTGGGCGAATATCATTACCGCCGGGTGCTGGAGCTGGCGGAGGGGGAGGAGCCGATCACGCTCGCCAATCTCGCCTGGAACCTCAAGACTCAGGGGCGCATTGAGGAGGCAAGGGTGCTCTATCAGCGCTCCATGACGCTCAAGCCGGGCGTGGTGCAGACCATTCTGGGCTACGCGAAGATGGAGGAGGCTGACCGCAAATTCACCCGCGCCTTGGAGCTGCTGGATGAGGCGGAGCAGGTCATCCCCGGCACGCCCTCCATGCAGCTGACCCGCGCCACCGTGCTCTCGCGCCTGAAGCGCAATGAGGAGGCCTTGGCCATTCTCAACCAGCCGGAGGAGGGCGGGTTGCGGCTTGGCCCTTCCGAGCTTTCGGAGAAGGGCAGGCTGCTCGACCAGATGGGCCGGTATGACGAGGCCTTCGCCTGTTTCGAGCAGGGCAAGACAAGCGCGCTGGACCTGGGCGGGCGGGCCTATATGGCCGAGGCGGCGGCGGACATGGCGGCGCGGCTGAAAGGGTTTTTCACGGAACGGCGGTTGAAGACATTGCCGGTCGCCGATGTGCGGGCGCAGATGCCGCAGCCCGTGTTCATTCTGGGCTTTCCACGCTCGGGCACCACGCTCATCGAGCAGACGCTCACCGTGCATCCGCACATTTCGGCCGGCGACGAGCTGCCCTTCATCAATGACATCACCCAGATCATGCCGCGCCTGCTGGCCAGCCCGCTGGCCTATCCCGAGGCTTTGGCGGAGCTGTGGATGGGCGACCAGCGCGACGGGCTGGAGGAGCTGCGCGATTATTACCTCAACCGCGCGCGCAAGGCCGGACTCTTCAAGGAGGGGGCAGGGTTTTTCACCGACAAAATGCCGCTGAACGAGATGCATCTCGGCCTCATCTCGCGGCTCTTTCCGCAATCGCCGATCATCCATGTGCTGCGCCACCCGCTGGATGTGGTGCTCTCCGTCTACTCAAATCATCTGACGCATGGTTATTTTTGCGCGGCGCAGCTGGAGAGCATCGCCCGGCATTACAATCTGGTCGCGGATCTGGTGCAGCATTACAGGCAGAATTTGAAATTGCGCTATCTGCCCGTGCGCTATGAGGACATGGTCACGGACCAGGAGGCACAGGTGCGGAAAATCCTTGATTTCATCGGGGTGGAATTCGATCCGCGCTGCCTCTCCTTCGAGCGCAACATGCGCTACGCCCGCACCGCCTCTTATGCGCAGGTGACCGAGAAGCTCTATGACCGTTCGCGCTACCGCTACCGGCCTTATCTCAAACATCTCGCCCCCGTGGTGGAGAGTCTGCGCCCGGTGATCGAGCGCCTGGGCTATCAGGTGGAAGGATGAGGGCAGGGCGCATCATTCTCGCGCTTTGCGGCGCGCTGGGTCTGGCCGTGGGGGCCGGCGCGGCTTGGCTGAAGCTGACGGAACCGCGCCTGGACGCTCTGCCGCCTTTGCGCAATGGCGATGTGCTGTTCCAGTCCGCACGGTCGGACCAGGCGCTGGCCATCCTTCTCGCCACGCGCAGCCTCTACACCCATGTCGGACTCGTCGAGGTCGACCCGGATGGCAAAATCTACGTCATCCAGGCATCCGATGTGGTGGAGAGAACACCCTTGGCGGACTGGATCAGGCAAAGCTATGGCGAGCGCCTGACCATCACGCGCTTCCCCGGGCTGGACGGCGCCACGGCGGCGCGCATCGCCCAGGCGGCTGAACATTATGAGGGGCGGCCCTATGATCTGTTCTTCCGCCTGGCGCCGGACCGGATCTATTGCTCAGAGCTGATCTACCACGCCTTCCAGGATGGGGCCGGCATCAGCCTGGGCCGGCTGCAGCCCATAGGCGCGCTGGGGATCGATAATTTCGCGGTCCGGAAGATCATCAAGGCGCGCTGGCGGCTGGACCCTGACTGTCAGGCAGCAAGCGTGACCAGCTTTGCAGCCTGCTACGCCATAATCCAGCGCCGCCTGATCATCACGCCGGTCAGCCTTGCCCGCGATGCGCGGCTGCAAACGCTCTACGATAATTACTAAGCCGCGGATTCCACGGTGAAGCCGGCATCCTCTATGGCGCCCGCATAGGTTTTGGCATCCGCCGTGCCGCCGACGCTGATCAGCTTGGTCTCAAGATTGGCTGCCACCTGTGCGGCGGGGTCCAGGCGCTGGATGGCCTCGGTGATCGAGCGGACACAGCCGCCGCAATCCATGTCCGGGACAGTGAAGCGCAGGGCGGGGGAAGGGGGCATGGCTGAGGCTCCTTTTGGATTATGCCCCGTATAAGGGTTCCCATAATGGTAACGTCAAGGCTTGACCCTCCCATGGTGGGATACCCATATGGTGCGGCATGGACCAGGCAATTTTCCCGGCGCGGCAGATCGAGCTTGCCATTGGCGGCATGAGCTGTGCGAGCTGCGTTACGCGTGTCGAAAAAGTGCTGAAACGTGTGCCTGGTGTGCAGGATGCCTCCGTGAATCTGGCCACTGAGCGCGCGCATGTTCTGGCGGGTCCAGGCGTGGCGCTCTCAGCGCTGGAGGAGGCGGTGGCAAAGGCGGGCTTTAGCGCCAGTTCCGCCGAGGCCAGGCAGCCGGACCATGCCAGGCGTGAATTTCTGGAGCTTCTGGCAGCCATGCTGCTCGCCGTGCCGGTGGTGCTGAATATGGCGGCGCCGGTGCCCGGCTGGCTGCAGCTTAGCTGCGCCACGCTGGTGCAGTTCTGGCTGGGGGCGCGCTTCTACCGCGCCGGATTCCTGGCGGCGAAGGTGGGCGCCGGCAATATGGACCTGCTGGTGGCGCTGGGCACCTCCGCCGCCTATGGGCTCTCGGTCTGGGATTTTTTCACCTCCGGCCCGCTTTATTTCGAGAGCGCGGTGGCGGTGATCGCATTGGTGCGGCTGGGCAAATATCTCGAAGGCCGGGCCAAGCGCGATGCCGCGAAATCCGTCTCCGGCCTGCAAAAGCTCCGGCCTGACCAGGCGCATCTGGTGGCGGGTGGGGATGTGCCGGTCGCCAGACTGCAAATGGGCGATGAGATCATCATCCGCCCCGGCGAGCGCGTGCCGGTGGATGGCGAGGTGCAGGATGGCGAGGGCAGCGTGGATGAAAGCCCGGTCACCGGCGAGGCTTTGCCGCAGCCGCGCGGGCCGGGCGCCAAATTGCTGGCGGGCACGCTGAATTTGGACGGGGTGCTGCGCCTGCGTGTGACGGCAGCGCCCGGCGAGAGTTTTCTGGACCGCATGGCGCGGCTCATCGACCAGGCGCAATCGGCCAAGCCGCGCGTGCAGCGTTTGGCGGACAGGGTTTCGGCCTGGTTCGTGCCCGTGGTGCTGGGCATCGCCGCCATCACCTTCGCGGGCTGGCTGCTGCATGGGGCCAGCCTCGCGCAGGCGTTGATCAACGCCGTCTCGGTGCTGGTCATCGCCTGCCCCTGCGCGCTGGGGTTGGCCACCCCGGCGGCCATCCTTGCCGGTACGGGGGCGGCGGCGAGGGCGGGCATATTGTTCCGTGACGCCGATGCGCTGGAGGCGGCGGCGAAGATCGATAGTCTGGCCTTCGACAAGACCGGCACGCTGACCACCGGCACACCCCAACTGGCTAGCGTGGTGAAGCTTGGGGGCATGGACGAGGCAGGGCTGCGCGCCATCGCCGCCGCCTTGGCGGCGCAGGATACGCACCCGCTGGCGCTGGCGCTGCGGCAGGCGGGTATCAGGCCTGCGGAGAGTTTCAAGGCGCTCCCCGGCAAGGGCGTGCAGGGCGATGTGGGGGGGCAAAGCTATCTGTTGGGTTCGGCCCGGCTGGTGCCAGAAGCGCCCGCACAGAATGATGAAAAGAGCTGGTCCTATCTCGCCACGGCGGCGGGAAAACCGCTGGGAGCCTTTGGGTTCACCGATACCATCCGCCCCAGCGCCGCCGAGGCCGTTGCGCGTCTTCATGCGGCGGGAATCGAAACGCTGCTGCTGACCGGGGACCGCCAGGAAGCCGGGCAGGCTTTGGCCGACCGGCTGGGCATCACCCGTGTGGTGGCGCAGGCCACGCCGGAGCAAAAACGCGAAACGATTGAGACATTGCGGCGCCAGGGCCGCCGCGTGGCGATGCTGGGGGATGGCATCAACGACGCCGCCGCCCTGGCCGCCGCCGATGCCGGCATGGCCATGGGCCATGGCGCGGATGTCGCCATCGAGGTCGCCCCCATCTCGCTGCTGCGCGCCGACCCGCTTCTGGCTCCGGCGGCGCTGGATCTGGCCCGCCGCATTTGGCGGATTTTGCTGCAAGGGATGTTCTGGGCGCTTATTTATAACGTGCTTGGCATTCCCGCCGCCGCGTTCGGGCTGCTCAGCCCGGCTCTGGCGGGGGGCGCCATGGCGGCCTCCTCGCTTTGTGTTCTTGGCAATGCGCTGCGGCTGCGGCATTGGAGGGAGCAATGAACTTGGTAACCATCGCCCAGGCTTCCGCCATCACCGGCATCTCCGCGAAGATGATCCGGCATTACGAGAGCATCGGCCTCATCCAGGCGCCGTTGCGCACGGAGAATCGTTACCGCCATTATGCCCCCGCCGAGCTGCATGAGCTGGGGTTCATCCGCCGGGCGCGCGATCTGGGGTTCTCCTTCGAGGATATCCGCCAGCTTCTCTCCCTCTGGCGCGACCGTGCCCGCTCCTCCGCCGAGGTGAAAGCCATAGCGCTGCGCCATATCGAGGAGCTGGACCAGAAAGCCGCCGCCCTGGCGGCCATGAGCCGCACGCTCAAGCAGCTCGCCGCCACCTGCCATGGCGATAACCGGCCCGATTGCCCGATTCTCGACGCGCTGGATCCGCCCAAAGCCGTGGATTCTTGTTGCGATCCTTGACTTCGCGCCGCGCTTTGCCGATACGGGGCGCATTGACATGGGCGCGATCCGCGCTCGGCGCTCTGTTGCGCATCCGACCACGAGAGACCCAATTTTTGTCTGACACAAACGACGCCGATAAAGCCGAAACCCCGGACATGAAGCTGCAGGTGCCGGAGGCTGAGGCCGTCCCCACGGAACCCACCCAGGCCGAGACGCTGGATTTCGCCGCCCTCGGTCTTTCCGGGCCTTTGCTCAAGGCGCTGGCGGAAAAAGGCTATACCATCCCCACCCCCATCCAGGCCCAGGCCATTCCGGTGGTGCTGATGGGGCAGGATGTGCTGGGCGTGGCCCAGACCGGCACCGGCAAAACCGCCGGCTTCACCCTGCCGATGTTGGATATTCTGGCGGGCTCGCGCGCCCGTGCGCGCATGCCGCGCTCGCTCATTCTGGAGCCGACCCGCGAGCTGGCCCTGCAGGTGGCGGAGAATTTCGTCCAGTACGGCAAACATCTGAAGCTCAACCACGCGCTGCTCATCGGCGGCGAGAGCATGGCCGACCAGAAAGAGGCGCTGGCCAAGGGCGTGGACGTGCTGATCGCCACGCCTGGGCGGCTGATCGACCTGTTCGAGCGCGGCGGGCTGCTGCTGCGCGATGTGCGCGTGCTGGTGATCGACGAAGCCGACCGCATGCTGGACATGGGGTTCATTCCCGATATCGAGCGCATTGTCACGATGCTGCCGACCAACCGCCAGACGCTGTTCTTCTCCGCAACCATGGCGCCGGAAATCCGCCGCCTGGCGGATGCCTTCCTGAACAGCCCGAAGCTGATCACCGTCTCGCGCGCCGCCACGGTGGCCACCACCATCAAATCCGGCCTCGTGCTGGTGAATGAGCATGACAAGCGCGAGGCGCTGCGCCGCCTGCTGCGCGCCGAGGAGGTGCAGAACGCCATCGTGTTCTGCAACCGCAAGCGCGATGTGGATATTCTGCTTAAATCCCTGCTCAGGCATGGCTTCGCCGCGGGCGCCCTGCATGGCGATTTGCCGCAGAGCGTGCGCTTTGCCACGCTGGAGAAATTCAAGGCGGACGAGCTGAAGATTCTCGTCTGCTCCGATGTCGCGGCGCGCGGCATCGATATTAGCGGGCTTTCGCACGTGTTCAATTTCGACGTGCCGCACCATTCGGAGGATTATGTCCACCGCATTGGCCGCACCGGCCGCGCCGGGCGCGAGGGCCATGCCTACACGCTGGCAGCACCCGACGACAAGCTGGCCGTTGAGGCGGTGGAGAAGCTGACGGGCGCCGCCATCCCGCGCATCGTGATCGAGGGGCTGGACCCGGCGGAATGGTCCGAGGAAGGGCGCCCCAGGCGTGGCCGTGGGGGCAAGCCCGAAAGAAGCGACAAAGGCCGCGACCGCGACAAGGACCGGACCAGGGACAAGGACCGCAAGGCCGAGAAACCCGAGCGCTCCGAGCGCCCGGAACGGACCGAGCGCCCCGAGCGCCCCGAGCGCGAGAAGGAGCGCAAGCCCGAACGGCGTGAGCCCGAGCGGCGCCGTGAACGCGACCGTGGGGAGCGTGTCGAGCGCGTTGAGCGTGAGACCGGTGCTGCGGTGCGCGGCTTTGGCGAGGCGATTCCGGCCTTCATGCTCATCCGCCGCCGTGGGGCTGCCCAGATTGTGGCGGAGGAGAGCCTGGACGGCCCGGAAGATAACGGGTCCGATATCGCGGCATAAAGCTGCACGCCATGTCTCACTGCATTCATTTTGGCGTTTGCGGCGGTTGCGCCAGCGATGACCGCAACCAGCCCGACAAGCGCGCTTTGCTGGTAAACGCCCTGGCCCGCGCGGGCTATGCGGGGGCCGAGGTGGCACCGCTGCTGCAGGTGCCCCTGCACACGCGCCGCCGGGTGGATCTGGCGGCCACGCGCAAGGGCGCGGAGATCACGCTGGGGCTGCACCGCGCCCGCTCGGACGAGGTGGTGGACATGCAGGAATGCGCCCTGCTGCGGCCGGAGTTTTTGCTCCTGCTGCCCCCCTTGCGCACGCTGCTGCGCAGCCTGCAGGGGTTTCGGCGCGAGGCGTCCCTGGTGATCAACTGGCTCGATAACGGGCCGGATATTTTGCTCCGCCACGACGCAACGCTGACCCAGCCGGACCGCACGCGCCTCATCGAATTCGCCAAAACGCATGGCGCGCCGCGCATCAGCGTGGCCGCGCCCAAGCAGGCGCCGGAGCCGGTGATCATCCAGCGCCCCCCAACGCTGCGCTTTGCGGACGTGGCGGTGACACCCCCGCCTGGCGGATTCTTGCAGGCCAGCCCGGACGGCGAGGCGGCGATCGTCGCCGCCATGCTGGCGGGCTTGCCGAAGCTGCGCAACAAATCGCGCATCGTCGAGCTGTTTTCCGGCTGCGGCACGCTGAGTTTTGCACTGGTCGCGCATGCCCGCCTGGAAGCCTATGAGGGCGATGAAGAGGCTGCCACCGCCGCCGACAAAGCCGCCCGCACCGCTGGCCTGGCGGGGCGCATGACCGTCGCGCGCCGCGATTTGCACCGCCGCCCGCTGCTGACCCAGGATTTTCGCGGCGTCGACGCCGTGGTGCTGGACCCGCCTTTTGCCGGTGCCGGCGCCCAGACGAAGTTTTTGGCTTGCGCCGGTGTGGGGCGGATTATCTACGTGAGCTGCAACCCGGATGCGCTGGCGCATGACGCGGCGCTGCTGCGCCATGCGGGGTATGAGGTCCTGGCCGCCACGCCCATCGACCAGTTTCCGTATTCGGCGAATGTCGAAAGCGTTGTGGTGTTCGCTAAGGGGAAGTAGGTTTTTGGCGGCCAGCCGCCCGCGGCTGGTTATGAATAGAATGCATCGACCGCAGGTTGGTCGCTCTCATACACCAATGTGTCGATCACGACGCCGTTGGCCAGCTTGAAGATATTCACATTATCGGTTTCGAGCGTCTTGCCGCCCCGCTTGGCGCTCAGGTGGTAGGCGACAAAAACGCAGTCTCCCTCTGCCACCATCGTCTTTGGTGTGGCTGTGATCGTGTTGTCGGTCGCATTCGCCAGCTGGCCGAAATAGTCCAGGATCGCCTGCTGACCATTGAAATCCCCGCTGAACAACTTGTTGCGGGTTTCATGCCAGTGCGCATTCGGCGCCATGATGGCTTTCATGGTTTCCATATCGCGCGCGGCGAAAGCCTCGTAACCACGCCGCACGATCTCAAGATTGCGTGCTTCTTGTTGATTTGCGGTTCCCATTTTCGTTTCCTCCTAAAAGCTCCGGTGAATGAAAAGCATCCGTCTCATCTTCGGGAAATGTGCATACACGCCCCACCTCTCCGCCTTTGTGGACAGAAGAATCGCAAAGACGAGCTCAGAACATGACATGATTCAAAACGGCGGTACGAAACTTATAGGGTACCTGATGATGCAGCTATTCCTACCATAACCGAGGTGACGATCATCTGCGCTGCCTGGTTACTGTTTTGTAACTGCATCTTTGGCTGTCGGTAAAAACAAGTCAAAGATCCGCTGGTCGGCCGGTGGTGCAACCTCAGAATCGTTGCGCCTTTCCCTGGTGCGGCCTATAATATTGTCGCGCGCGCCTAGACCAAGAAGGAAAAGGCCATGCTAAAGCTTGATCAAAAAACCGAACACAAATCATTCAGAAGCCCGGATGAAGTTCGGAATTTCCCAAACGGTAGAGTCGAAATTCTCAATATTGGCGGTGCGGAGGTTGGCCGTTTGATTCTAAACCCGGGTTGGCGTTGGTCAAATGACGTCAAGCCGATCGCCAAAACCTCCAGCTGCCAGGCTCCGCATTTTCAATATCACGTGGCCGGAAAGCTTGCGGTCCTGATGGATGATGGAACCGAACTCATCGCTGGCCCTGGGGATATAACGTCTCTGCCCAAGGGGCATGACGCATGGGTGGTTGGTGACGAACCTGTTATTGTGGTCGATTGGTTCGGGGCCAGCAACTACGCCAAGCAAACAGCTTAGCGGGCTCCGCCGCTCAGCGTCGTCTTCGCAAACCATAAAAAGGAGGGAAACATCATGGCACGCAAATATGTCGACTGCCGGCAATTTCCAAGTGAATCGAAATGCACCGTCGCCATTTCCGCTGACAGTGAGAAAGAACTGATGGAAGTTGCGGTGCAGCATGCGGTGGCTGCGCATGGTCACAAGGACACGCCGGAACTTCGGGCGCAATTGCGGCACGCAATCAAGGAAGGCGCGCCAGCCGGTTGATTTTTACACCCCTTAGCGGGCGGTGAGGATGGCGCTGTTCACCGCCCGGCAGCTTCACCCCTGGCGCCAGGGCAGCCCGTCCGCCTTCCATCCCGCCACGGTGCCTCTGTGCCCGCGCGCATCGGCCGGGCCCTCAAACCCATCCTTCACATTGTAGACATGCTGGAACCCCGCCTCCTTGGCGGCGTGGGCGGCGGCCATGCTGCGCCCCCCGGAGCGGCAGATGAAATATACATGCGCCTCATGCCCCACATGCGCAGCGGTCAGGGCTTCCAAAAATTTCGGGTTGGGCTGCATGGTGGGAAAGACTTGCCATTGCACCAGCACTGGGTGTTTGCCGGTCTGGTCCAAATCCGGCAGCCCGACGAAATTCCACTCCGCATTGGTGCGGCAGTCACACAGAACAGCATCCGGATTGCTCATTAGGGCTTCCCAGACCTGTCGCGGCGACACGTCTTCGATCATAATATCCTCCGGCATGAGTCTTTGGTACGCAGCATAGCGAGGACGGTTACGGATGGAAACAGTGGCGGACGGGTTGATCGGGGCGATCGGCAACACTCCCCTTATCAGGCTGAAACGCGCCTCTGCCCTCACGGGCTGCGAGATTCTGGGAAAGGCGGAGTTCTGCTCGCCGGGCGGTTCGGTAAAGGACAGGGCGGGGCTGGCCATTATCCGCGATGCCGAGGCCAGGGGCGTGCTCAAGCCTGGTGGGGTCATCGTGGAGGGCACGGCGGGCAATACCGGCATCGGCATTACACTGGTGGCCAATGCGCTCGGCTATAAGAGCATCATCGTGATGCCGGAAACGCAGAGCCAGGAGAAGATCGATTTTCTGCGCATGATCGGCGCGGATCTGCGCCTGGTGCCCGCCAAGCCGTTCAAGGACCCGGGGAATTACGTGCATGTCTCCCGCCGCTTGGCGCAGGAGTTGGGGGCGGTCTGGGCCAACCAGTTTGACAACCTTGCCAACCGCGAAGGCCACCGCGCCACCACAGGGCCGGAAATCTGGGCGCAGACAGGGGGCAGGGTGGATGCCTTCACCTGCGCCTGCGGCACCGGCGGCACGCTGGCGGGCGTGGCCTTCGCGCTCAAGGCGCGCAAGCCGGAGGTCAAAATCGTGCTCGCGGACCCGGAGGGCAGCGGGCTCTATGGCTGGGTGAAGAATGGCGACCTCACCGTCACCGGCTCCTCCATCACCGAGGGCATCGGCCAGTCCCGCGTGCCGGAGAACCTCAACGGCGCGCCGATCGACGATGCGCTGCGAATCCCCGACACAGAGGCGCTGGAACAGGTGTTCGACCTGATGATCCATGAGGGCATTTCCGTCGGCGGGTCGGCGGGCATCAACGTGGCGGCGGCCATCCGCGTGGCGCAGGAGATGGGGCCGGGCCACAGCATCGTGACCATTCTGTGCGATGGCGGGGCGCGCTATCAGAGCAAACTATTCAACCCGGACTTTCTGAAGTCCAAGAACCTGCCGGTGCCGTCATGGATGTAACCGACGCCGCGGTTTTGGATGCCGCCGAGCTGCTTGAGGTTTTCCGCCGTGGCGAGCTGACGCCGCTGCAGGCGCTGCAAGGTGTCACGGAGCGGATCGCCCGCCGCAACCCCGAGATCAACGCCTTCGCCACGCTCAATCCCGGCGCGCTGGATGCGGCGCGCGAGAGCACGCAACGCTGGCAGGCGGGGGCCGCGCGCCCGCTGGAAGGCCTGCCGGTGACGGTGAAGGATTTGATCGACGTGGCCGGCCTGCCGACCAGGCGCGGCAGCAAAACCACGGACCCGGCACCGGTGGCGCAGGACGCGCCTTTGGTGGCGGCGTTGCGCCAGGCGGGTGCGGTGATCATCGGTAAAACCACCACCACGGAATTCGGCTGGAAATCGCCGGGTGACAGCCCGCTGCATGGCATTACCCGCAACCCGTGGAATGTGGCGCACACGCCGGGTGGTTCCTCCTCAGGCGCTGCCGCTGCGGCGGCGTCCTTCTTCGGGCCGCTGCATGTGGGCACGGATGGCGGCGGCTCCATCCGCATTCCCGCCGCCTGGAGCGGCGTGGTGGGGCTGAAGCCGACATTTGGGCGTGTGCCGCAATGGCCGCTCGGCGCTTTCGGGCCGGTGGCGGTGGCGGGGCCCATCGGGCGCTCGGTGCGCGACGTGGCATTGCTGCTCTCCGCCATGGCCGGGTTCAATCCGGCGGACCCGTTCTCCCTGCCGGAGCCAAGACGCGATTTTTGCGCCGGGCTGGAAGAGGGCGTGAAAGGCCTGCGCATCGGCATTCTGCGCCGCCCTGGCTTTGATGCCCCGGCGGATGAGGCCGCCTGGGCGGCGGTGGAAGAGGCGCGCGCGATACTGGCGGGGCAGGGTGCTGCGATTTTTGAAATCGCCCCTGAATTGCCGGATGTTTCGCAACTCTTCGCCAAGCTCTGGGGCGTTGCGCTGGCGAAGGCCGTGGGCGAGGTGGCGCAGGATCAACGCGCATTGATGGAGCCGGGGCTGCTCGCCGTGGCGGCGCGGTTCCGCGATGTTTCGGGGCTGGAGCTGCTGGAGGCCGAGGCCGCGCGCGTGCAGGCCGCGCATGAAATGGCGGCGTTGGAGGTGGATGCGATTCTCTGCCCCTGCGTGCCGCACGCAGCGCCCTTGGCGGACGCGCAGGTGCCGGACGCCGTGGCCGCCCTGGTGCAAAACTGGGCGCCCTGGACCGTGCTGTTCAGCCTCACCCGCCAGCCCGCGGTTTCACTCCCGATGGGCGTGGATGCGGCAGGTTTGCCAATGGCGGTGCAGATCGCGGCACCGCTCTATCGCGATGATGTGGTGCTGCGCGTGGCGCGGGCGGTGGAGCGCGGTCTGGGGTAGTTTGATTTTTGGGCGGCGGCGCCTTTGTCTTTCAGGACCGCCACGAGACCGCGGCGCCGCTCGCCCAGCGCCAGCCCCGCGAATTGCCAGCCCCGGCCCGAAACGCTAAGGGAGGCGCGATTGGAGACAGCCAGGGACGGATGACAGCGCCCCGGGTTAATCAGATGGCAACCCGGATGCTGGACTGATGGCGCGTAGGTTGCGGCTTTTGAGAGTCCGCCGGTTTGCGCGGCGCGGGCCGCTGGGTCGGACAAAATGTTTCAGGGTGGGGTTTCATGGCCTTCGTAATCAAGCCGCTGCAAAGCTTCACGGCAGAGGCGCAAGCGCAGAACAAAAAATTATACCTGTACCAGATCGACCCGCTTCTGATCGAAGAGGAGGACGGGTTCAACCTGCGTTATTACGACGACCCGAAAGTCATTGCGCATATCGAGGCATTTTGTGACTCTTTCCTGAAAGGGAGCTATGTGCCGCCGATGGTGGTGCGCGCCCTGGATGATGGGCGCATCGTGGTGATCGAGGGCCATTGCCGCCGCCGCGGGTTGCGCATGGCCATTGCCCGTGGGGCGCGCATTCCGCTGGTGAGCGTCATTCCCTTCCGCGGCAACGACGCGGAGCGGGTGGAGCTGATGCTGCGCTCCGCCCAGGGGCTGAAGCTGGAGACGCTGGATGTCGCGCGCGGCTATCAGCGGCTTCTGGAGATGGGGTTCAGCGTGGCAAGCATCGCGGCCTCGCAAAGCAAGAATGTGGCGCGGGTGGAGCAGTTGCTGCTGCTGGCCCAGGCGGACCCGCAGGTGCATGAGCTGGTGCGCGGCAATCACGTCTCGCCTGATGCCGCTATCGAGGCGCTGCTGGCGCATGGCGATGTGGCGGCGGATGTGCTGGGCAAGAAGCTGGACGAGGCCCGGCAGGAAGGACGTGCGCGCCTGACCAAAACCACAAAGCGCACAACCCGCCCCCCGCGCAAAACCGTGGAGAAGGTGTTTGCCGGGGTGGAGGCCGCCATGGCGCAGATCCCGCAGGACCTGCGCAAGCGCGCCGCCGCCCTGCAAAAGCTGCCCGAGGAGGAGCGCGCCACCCGCATGGTGGAGGTGAGCGCGCAAACCCTGATCAGCCTGGCGCAGGCGGGCAAGGAGATCGAGCGGATGAAAGCCCGCCAGGCGCGGAGATTGGCGAAGCTGGAGGCGCAAACGCAGGAGCCGGCGCAAACCCAGGAGCTGGTTTTAACGGAAGGTTAGAGGGAGTCCCTTACTCCCCCGCCGCCTTGGTCACCTGCACCCGGTCGATCCTTCGCCCATCCATCGCCAGCACTTCGAACTTCCAGCCGCCGAACAAGATGGCATCGCCCTTCGCGGCGGGGCGGAGCAGGAGCGCCAAAATCAGCCCGCCGAGCGTGTGGTAGCTGCCTTCGCTCGGCAGGGTGGGCAGATGCAGCCGGGCCTTGATCTCGTCGATCGGCGTCAGCCCGTCCAGCTCATAGGCGGAATCGGGCGGCGGTTCGTTATAGGAGGACGGGCCGGCATCCTCCGCATCGCCGACGATGGCCTCCAGCACATCGGCGGCGGTGACCACGCCCTCGAAGCTGCCATATTCGTCGAAGACCAGCGCCATGCCCAGCGCATCGGCCTTCAGCCTGTCGAGCGCGTCGAGTGCCGAGACGGAGTCGGGGATGGCCATCGGCTGGCGCAGCACGGCGGAGATGAGGGGGCCTTCGCGGTTATCCAGCACCCGGTCCAGCACATCTTTGGCCAGGATGATGCCCGCGACATTATCCACCGAGCCATCGCACACCACGAAGCGCGAATGCGAGGCGGCGCGCAGCCGGGCGATGATATCCTCGCGCCCGGCCGAGCGGTCGATCCAGACGATCTCGGTGCGCGGTGTCATGATCGCGCGCACGGGCTTGTCGGCCAGGCGCAGCACGCGCTCGATGATGTCGCGCTCCTCGGTCTCCAGCACGCCGGTCTCCGCGCCCTCGACCAGCATGGCCTTCAGCTCCTCTTCCGAAACGCCGCGCCGGTCTTCCTGCTCCGGACCAAAGAGGCGCAGGACAAGGTCGGTGGTCTCGCTCAGCAGCCAGATGGCCGGCGCGGCGGTCTTGGCGAGCACCGAGATCGGCCGGGCAACGAGCACGGCTGTCCGCTCCGGGTGGCGCAGGGCAAGCTGCTTGGGCACCAGCTCACCGAACACCAAAGTGAGATAGGTGATGACAAGAACCGTGAGAATCACCCCCAGCGGCCCGGCATAGGGGGCGAGATAAGGCACCAGGCGCAGCGGGCCTTGCAGCCGCGCGCCCAGCTGGTCGCCGCCGAATACGCCGGTGAGGATGCCAATCAGCGTGATGCCGAATTGGGTGGTGGGCAGGAAGCTTTGCGGATCGTCCGCCAGCATCCGCGCCCTGGTGGCGCCGCGCAGGCCCTGGCGCTCCATCAGCGTGAGCATCGCCCGGCGGGAGGAGACGAGGGCCAGCTCCGCCAGCGCGAAGGCGCCGTTCAGGAGAACCAGGAGGGCGAGGATGGCGAGCTGCAAAATCAGGGGCATGGCCCGTTCTAGCTTGGTTTCGCGCCTTGTGCGATTATTGCGGCGCGGTGGCGGGTTTTTGAATTGGTAGGTAAAGCTCTCTTATTAGCGTCCTGAAAAATATGGAAAATTGCTGTTTTTCGGTTGTCCAGCCCGTTACAATATTAAATTTTGTTTGCCTTAGTTGGGCCACATTGGTGCCCACCCCGCGCCGCACTGAATTGCGATGGTCCGTCTCACCCGGGGCTCATCCCGGAAGCAGCTCGGACATCACGTATGACGTACCAGTCGCAAATCCGCCGCCAAGTGGCGCTGACCTCTACCCGCAAGGCCCGCCGCGGCTGGGCTTCGCCCGGCTCCTGGGCCGCCGCCCTGGGCGTGGGCGCGGTGGCGGTTGGCCTGTGGGCCGCAGCCAACCGGCCGGCGACTGACATTGCGCCTTATGCCGGGGAGATTGGCGGGTTCGCCTTCTCGCCCTTCCATAAGGGTGAGAGCCCGGAGACTGGCGTTTACCCGACAGCGGCGCAGATCAAGTCCGACCTGGCGCTGGCGTCCAAGTACACCCGCAATATCCGCACCTACACGGTCGAGGGTGACCTGGGGCAGATCCCGGCCCTGGCCGAGGGCATGAATTTGAACGTCACGCTGGGCGCGTGGCTGGACCGCCACCCGGACGCCAACGCCCAGGAGCTGGCGAAGGTCGTGCAGGTCGCCAACGCCAACCCGGACGTGAAGCAGGTGATGGTCGGCAATGAGAGCATCCTGCGCGGTGACCTCACGGTGCCGGAGCTGGTGGCTGACATCCGCTCCGTCCAGAAGCAGGTGCATGTGCCGGTCTCCACCGCCGAGCCCTGGCATGTCTGGCTGAAGCATCCTGAGCTGGCGAACTCGGTCGATTTCATCACCGTGCATTTGCTGCCCTACTGGGAAGGCGTGCCGGAGAACATCGCCGTGCAGGATACGATGCACCGTTTCCAAGAGGTGCATGACAAATACCCGAACAAGAAGATCGTGATCGGCGAGGTGGGCTGGCCGTCCGACGGTATCGATATCGGTGCCGCGCGGGCCAACAATATCAACCAGGCCCGCTTCCTGCGTGATTTCTTCAACCTCGCCCAGCAGAAGCATATCGATTACTTCGTGATGGAGGCGTTCGACCAGCCCTGGAAGACGAGCTTCGAGGGCCGCGCCGCCGGCTATTGGGGCATGTTCACGCTGGGCCGCCACGAGAAATGGTCGCTGACCGGTCCGGTCGAGAATCATCCGGAATGGAAATGGTACGCGCTGGGTGCAGCACTGGTAAGCCTGCTGGCCACCATGGCGCTGCTCTCCCGCCGGCCGGATATCAGGCTTTCGGGCAAGCTGATCTTTGCCGCGCTGGTGGAGGGGTTCACCGCGACCCTGGCGATGCTGCTGATGACGATGGGCCAGACCTATCTCTCGCTGGGGGCCGCCGCGGTGTGGGGCGGGCTGGCGCTGGGGCAGGGGCTGCTGCTCTTCCTGCTGATCGCCGACAGCTTTGATCTGGTGGAAACCATCTTCGGCCGGCTCGCCAAGCGCCATTACGAGCCGATCCCGGCCCCGGCAGGTGCGAAGCTGCCCAAGGTCTCCCTGCATCTGCCCATCTGCAACGAGCCGCCGCATATGGTGAAGCAGACATTGGATGCGCTGGCCGCCCTTGATTACGACCGCTTCGAGGTTCTGGTGATCGACAACAACACCATGGACCCGGCGGTGTGGGAGCCGGTGGCCGAGCATTGCGCGCGGCTTGGGCCCAAGTTCCGCTTCTTCACCCTTGGCAAGTACAAGGGCTACAAGGCGGGGGCGCTGAACTTCGCCCTGCGCGAGACGGCGCCGGATGCCGAGATCATCGGCGTGATCGACTCCGACTATCTGGTCGAGCCCGACTGGCTGCGCTGCATGGCGCCGGCCTTCGCCGACCCGGCGGTGGGCTTCACCCAGTCCCCGCAGGATTACCGCGACAATGACGGCTCCCTCTTCAAGCGCATGATGTTCTGGGAATATGCGGGCTTCTTCCATGCCGGCATGGTCACCCGCAATGAGCGCAACGCCATCATCCAGCACGGCACGATGACGCTGGTCCGCAAGGAAGCGCTGCTCAACGAGAAGGGCTGGGCCGAATGGTGCATCACCGAAGATAGCCAGCTTGGCCTGCGGCTGTTCCGCGCCGGGTATGAGGCGGTGTACTCCAAGAAGAGTTTTGGACGCGGCGTGATGCCGGATGACTATAACGCCTTCCGCAAGCAGCGTTACCGCTGGGCCTACGGCGCCATGCGCATCGTCCGCGCCAATGCCGCCGCCCTGTTCAACCCCTTCAACAAGGAGCTGACGGCCGGCCAGCGCTGGCACTTCGTCACCGGCTGGCTGCCCTGGTTCGGCGATGCGCTGGGGCTGGTGTTCCTGGCCATGGGGCTGGCCTGGTCGGTTGGGCTGGTCCTGGACCCGGTGCGGTTCGAATTCCCGATCGCCCTGTTCATGCTCCCCTCCATCGGGCTGTTCCTCTTCAAGATCGTGCAGATCCTGGCGCTTTATAAGAACCGCGTGCCCTGCGGCTTCATGGACCGGGTCGGCGCGGCGGTGGCGGGGCTCGCGCTCTCCCACTCCATCGGCAAGGCTGTGTGGAAGGGGTTGTTCACCAACAAGCTGCCCTTCCTGCGGACGCCCAAGATGGAGAATGCCCCCGCTTTGGTGCAGGGGCTGGTGATGTCCCGCGAGGAGCTGGTGATCCTGGCTCTGACCTGGGGCGCGGCGCTGGCCGTCGGCTTTGGCCATCACTGGGCGACGCTGGAAACCAGGCTGTGGGTGGCGGTGCTGTTCACCCAGTCCATGCCCTACCTTGCCTCCGTGGGCGTCTCCATCCTGGCGGCGATGCCGGCCAAGGTGGCGAAGCCGGTGGTGGTGCCGATGGTCAAGACGGCCCCGGCCGCCATTTTCCACCCCGCCGCGGGCGACTGATCTTTCCGCCGGCCTACGGCCTTCTGCAAAACCCTCCTGCCCTGGCAGGAGGGTTTTTTTATTGAATTACTGCATTGCATCATAAAGCTTGCGCCAACACGCGTCTGACGCGTAAGGAGAGCGCGCTTGCTGCCATGGCGCGAACCAGACATGGCGGCATTTTGCTTTGCGGGGCGGGGACGCCCTTTACGGGCTGTCTTGCACCGTCCTTTTCCAGATTCGCGCATGGGATACCGGACATTAACCGCCAGGGCATGGGCTCTTGGCGGCGGAGATGTTTGTTTTGAGTGATTTGACATTTGAGTCTTTCGGGTTTGCCACGCCGATTTTGGGGGCCCTGAAGGCTGCCGGTTTTGTGAAGCCGACGCCCATCCAGGCCGGGGCGCTGCCGCCCGGGCTGGAGGGCAGGGACGTGCTGGGCATCGCCCAGACCGGCACCGGCAAGACCGCGGCCTTCGCCCTGCCGATGCTGCAGGCCATGGCCAAGGAGAAGCTGCATAGCCGCCGCTTTGCCACCCGCGCCTTGGTGCTGGCCCCCACGCGTGAGCTGGCGGTGCAGATCGAGCAGGAAATCAAGAAATTCGGCGCGGGTCTTGGCCTGCGCACCGTTCTGGTGGTGGGTGGCGTCGGCCGCTCCGGCCAGGTGCAGCGTTTGCTGCGCGGCGCCGATATCGTGGTGGGCTGCCCCGGCCGCGTGGTGGATCTGATGAACACGCGTGAGCTGGTCATCGACCAGTGCGAGTTCTTCGTGCTCGACGAAGCGGACCGCATGCTGGATCTCGGCTTCATGCCGGATATCCGCAAGGTGGTTTCCGCCCTGCCGTCGCGCCGGCAATCCGCCCTGTTCTCGGCCACCATGCCGCCGGAGATCGCCAAGCTGGCGAACGGGCTGCTGCGCGAGCCGGTGCGCGTCGAGATCGCGGCGGTGTCCTCCACCCCGGCGAAGATCGAGCAAAGCGTGCATTTCGCCGAAGGGCCGGAGAAGCGCTCCCTGCTGTTGGAGCTGCTGAAGAAGCCGGATTATTCCAAGACCATCGTGTTCACCCGCACCAAGCGCGGCGCTGACCGGGTGGCGATGCTGCTCAACGGCGCCAAGATTTCGGCCGCCGCGATGCATGGCAATCTCAGCCAGAATCAGCGCCAGCGCGCGCTGGATGCGTTCAAGTCCGGTGAAGTGCGCGCCCTGGTGGCAACCGACCTCGCCGCGCGCGGGATCGACGTGAACGGCGTCACCCACGTCATCAATTTCGAGCTGCCGAACGAGCCGGAGAGCTATGTGCACCGCATCGGCCGTACCGCGCGCAACGGCGCGGATGGCATGGCGGTGGCGTTCTGCGACGCGACGGAGCTGCCTTATCTGAACCAGATCGAGAAGCTCACCGGCATCAAGATGCAGGTGGCGGGCGGCGAGCGCCCACGCCAGGCGATGCCGGTGAAGAAGCCGGCCCGCCATCCGGACATGCAGGTGCGCAAGGTCAAGCCGCGCCGCCCGCAATATCAGGAGAAGCGCAAGGTTGCGTGAGTCGGGCCCTTCTCCTAGAGCCTGAATTCATAGACGTTTTTGGTGCGGCTTTTTTCAAAAAGCTGCAGAAAAAGCCGCCTTTTTTATAAAAAAGGCGGCACCCAAAAAATTTTGTTGGTTGTTTTCTTTTGTCGCGGGAGCGGGAAGATGGATCAGACGAAGCAGCCGGTCATCGGCATTATTGGCGGCTCGGGCCTGTATAATATCGACGGCCTCAAGAACACCAAATGGGTGAAGGTGGACAGCCCCTGGGGCACCCCGTCCGACGAGCTGTTGACCGGCGAGTATGAGGGCGTGCAGGTCGTGTTCCTGCCCCGCCATGGGCGCGGCCACAAAACCTCCCCCTCCGCGCTGAACTACCGCGCCAATATCGACGCGCTGAAGCGCCTGGGCGTGACCGATATCCTCTCCCTCTCCGCTGTCGGCTCCTTGAAGGAGGAGCTGCCGCCGGGGCATTTCGTCATCGTCGACCAGTTCATCGACCGCTCCTTCGCGCGCGAGAAGAGCTTCTTCGGCGCGGGCTGCGTGGCGCATGTGTCGATGGCGCATCCGGTCTGCGCGCGGCTTGGCGATGCGCTGGAGGAGAGCCTGAAGGCGCTCGCTTTGCCCTACACGCGCGGCGGCACCTATCTGGTGATGGAAGGCCCGCAATTCTCCACCCTGGCGGAGAGCAATCTCTACCGCTCCTGGGGCTGCTCGGTGATCGGCATGACCAACATGCCGGAGGCCAAGCTCGCCCGCGAGGCGGAGATGGACTACGCCACCGTGGCGATGGTGACCGATTATGATTGCTGGCACGAGGACCACGACGCCGTGACGGTGGAGCAGGTGGTGAAGGTGCTGCTCGGCAATGCCGACAAGGCGCGCAACCTGGTGAAGGAGGTGCTGCCGCGCCTCTCCGCCCCGCGTCCCGCCTGCCCGCATGGCTGCGACACCGCGCTGACCTACGCGCTGATCACCGCCCCCGAGGCGCGCGACCCGGAAGCGGTGAAGAAGCTGGAGGCCGTGGCCGGCCGGGTGCTGCAAGGCAAGTAAGCGATGTGCGGGGTTTGCGGCGTCACGCTTAGCCGCCGCCAGCTCTGCCAGGGGCTGCTGGCGGCGCCCCTGGCGCTGGGGCCGGTGCGCCGCGACGGGCTGGTGGAGCCGGTGCTGCGGCTGAAACCGCAACCCGGCCCGCGCCGGGTGGCGGTGACTTTGGATGCCTGCCCCGGCCATTTCGACTTGCGGATCGCCAATCTGCTGGTGGCGCGGAAAATTCCCGCCACCATCTTCATCACCGCTGTCTGGATGCGCATGAATCCGGAAGGGCTGGCTTTCTTCCTGGCGCATCCTGACGTGTTCACGCTGGAAAATCACGGCGCGCGGCATTTGCCGCCGGTGCTGGGCACGCAGCGCATCTACGGGCTGGACGTGGCCGGGAGCCTGCCCGCCATCCAGGCCGAAATCGCGGGCGGGGCCGAGGCCATTTACCAGGCCACGGGCCGCAAGCCGGTCTGGTACCGGGGGGCTGCGGGGCTTTATACCCCGTCCGTGGTGCCGCAGATCGAGGCCATGGGCGTGCGCGTGGCGGGCTATTCATTGAATTCCGATGCCGGGGCCTCCTTCCCGGCGGCGCTGGTGCAAGCGCGGATCAAGGCGGCGCGCGATGGCGACGTGATCGAGGGCCATATCAACCAGCCGCGCCGCTCCAGCGGGGCGGGCATCGCCGCCGGGCTGGCGGCCTTGCAGGAGTCCGGTGCGCAATTCGTGCGCCTTGATGAAGCGGCCTGACGCAAAGCGGGCGGATCTGGAGTTGTCGTGCTCTGGCCGAACCTAAATCGTGACGAATTAAAATCGTAATTTGAACAGACCATTCGGAATTTAACAATTCATTATCTACGGATGGGTACAAATCCTCTAAATTTCAGAGGATTTCAGCAATGTCAGCCACGATGCCCCATCCGGCAAATCCCCGTGAAACGCTGCATGCGTATAATCTGACTTTGGCCGGCGGGCAGGCGGGGACGAACAACAGCGTTTATATCGTCACCTGCGCTTTTGCGATCCAGCCGCAGACGGTCGTGTCGCCGGACAGCTCGCCCATCCTGCCGGGCGGGGCGCATTTCACCATCATCGGCCAGAGTGACATGCAGACCTATATCGGGACCGCCACGGATGCGATCACGGGCAAGGGGCTCGGGTTCATCTTTGAAAATTCAACGGCCGGGAAATATATCCTGTTCTCGGAGGCGCCCCATGTATGGAGCGGCACGCCGGCCATGCTGCATGCATCCACAGGCGTGAATGACCCAAACCCGACGAATTGGGCGCTCAATTGCGGCACGCCCGCTTCGCATTGCGTCATGGCGGGCACGGCGGTGATGACGCCGGATGGCGAAGTTCCTGTCGAAAGCTTGAAGAATGGTGATCTCGTGA
>DATJXU010000091.1:0-25719 GCA_035499915.1 Acidocella sp. | reverse complement strand
CTGTCCCATTTTGGGTCATTTCAATGACGGTTATGTACCACGTAACAGATTGTGGCGGAAAAAAATTAGGCCTGCAAGGCCTCAGATGCGGTTTTTTGCAGCCTAACGGTGTTAACAAGAAGTTTTTTTCATGTTCCAAGATAAGTTTTTATCGTCCAAGCCAAAAGAGCCGCCCTTCAGCCCATGAGCGCAAGCAGGGCCTGCACCGCGCCGCGCAGCTCCTCGGCCGCCTGGGTCGCGGGTCCGGCCTCGGTAACCCCCAGCCCATCGGCAAAGGCATTGGCGTAGCCTGCGCGGTTTGCCAGCGAAGCGGGCAGCAGGGTCAGGCGCCGGGCGGCGATCTCCGCCTCCAGCCGCTTGCGCAGCTTCGAGGCGGCGGGGGCGCGGTTGAACAATAATGCAGCTTTGCGCCGTTCCTCCGCCGCCAGCTTCAGCGTGCCCTCCGCCGCCCATAAATCCGGCGGCGCCGGGTTGAGCGGCACCAGCACCAGATCCGCGCCGCGAATCGCGCGCCGCGCATCGCTGTCGATCACCGGCGGGGTGTCGACGATCACGTAATCATGACTGGATTTCAGCTTCTCCAGCTCATTGGCGAGGCGCCAGCCGGAAATGGTGAACACCTCCACGCCCGGCGCCGCCTTGGGGGCTGCCCCGCGCAGCCGGCCCCAAGCCGTCAGGCTGGCTTGCGGGTCGATATCCAGAAGCGCCACCCTGCCCTGCTCCGCCAGCGCCGCGCCGAACTGCGCGGCGATCATGGTCTTGCCCGCACCACCTTTTTGCTGTGCAACCGCTATAATCCTACCCATCCATAGCCTCCTGTCCGGAACAATAGATGGCATATTCGTTTGAACAGCCAGAGAAATTTGCGGGGGCGCTGCTGACCCCGGCGCAAATGGGCCGGGCCGACGCGCTGGCCAACAACACGCAGGCGCTAATGGAGGCCGCGGGCCGCGCCGTGGCCCGAAGCCTCATGCAGCGTTGCAAACCCATGCCCACGCTGGTGCTGGCCGGGCCGGGCCATAATGGCGGCGATGGCAAGGTGGCGGCGCGCTATCTGGCGCAGGCCGGCTGGCCGGTGCGGGTGCGCGATGTCCGCGAGGCGGACCCTGAAGAGGTGGCGCGCGCCGGGCTGGTGATCGACGCGATATTCGGCGCCGGGCTGTCGCGCGACCTGGATGAGCGTACCATCGCGCTGCTGCGGGCGGCCAAACGGATTGTGGCGGTGGATGTGCCCTCCGGCCTCGATGGCGCCACCGGGCAGGTGCGCGGCTTCGCGCCGCAGGCGGAATTCACCGTCACCTTCGTGCGCCGGAAGCCGGGGCATCTGCTCTACCCTGGCCGGGGATTATGCGGGGAGGTTTTGCTCCGCGATATCGGGATGCCGGACGCGGCGGTGGCGGCGGTACAGCCCAACACATGGGAGAACGGCCCGGCCTTGTTCCGCCTGCCGCCGCGCGCCGCCACGGGACATAAATATAGCAGCGGGGATGTGACCATCCTCTCCGGCACGCTGCCCGGCGCGGCGCGGCTGGCGGCCATGGCGGCGCGGCGGGCGGGGGCGGGCATGGTGAGCATCGCCGCCGAGGATGCAGCGCCCTTGCCGGAGGCCGGGATCATGCTGCGGCGCGAGCCTCTGGACGAGCTGCTGAAGGATGCGCGCCGCAAGACCTGGGTTGTCGGCCCCGGCCTTGGCGTGGACGCGGCGGGGGCAAAGCTGGCGCGGCTGCTGGCGGCACCTGGCCTTGCCATCCTCGCGGATGCGGATGCGCTGACCGCCTGCACGGGGGCGCCTGAAAAGCTGCGCGGCGTTGCCGTGATCACCCCGCATGAGGGGGAGTTCACCCGGCTGTTCGGCGCCATCGGCCCGGACAAGCTGGCGGCCGCACGCCGCGCCGCCGCGTTGACCGGCGCGGTGGTGGTGCTGAAAGGGCCCGATACCGTGATCGCGGCACCTGACGGTGTCGCCGCCATCAATGCCAACGCCCCCGCCTGGCTTGCCACCGGCGGCACCGGGGATGTGCTGGCGGGGCTGATCGCGGGCTTGCTGGCACGCGCCATGGCGCCCTTCCCCGCCGCCTGCGCGGGCGTTTGGCTGCATGGCGCGGCCGCGACTGCGGCGGGGCCGGGAATGCTGGCGGAGGATCTGCCGATCCTGCTGGGCAGGCTGGCACAGGATGAGGCCGCAACCCTGCCTTAAATTAAAAAAAATTTATAACAAATTCAGGCACTTTCGACCATGAATTGCCATGATCTGCGCCGAGTATCGTCTCATCGAAAGGAGACGCATTCATGCGCTTTACCAAAACGCTTCTCTCCGGCGCCACGGCGCTGGCCCTGCTGGCAGGCCCCGCTTTGGCCCAGCAATACCCTGGCCAGCATCCCGGCCAGGAGATGATGCCCCACGACAGCCAGCCGCCGCATGATGAGCCCCATGGTCCGCAGGGCAATTTCGACCACGCGGATTATCACGACGATCACCACGGCCCGAGCGGCCCCGATGGCCATTGGGCGCGCGGCGACCATTTCGACGGCCACCGCGACGTGATCGCCCATGGCGATTGGGGGCGCTACCATCTGCACCAGCCGCCGCGGGGCTATGAATGGGTGCGCTCGGGCAACCAGTTTGTCATGATCGCCGTCACCAGCGGCGTCATCGCCGGCATCCTCGCCGGCTCCGCTGACTAAAGCGCGATGACATTATGTTGGGCCGCAACGCGGCCCAACATAATGTCCGAATTGCCCTCTAAAACTCAAAGTTCCACGGCAGCGGCAATGGCACTATACTGCCATCATGAACGAAATGCGGCCCATCGGGCAAAGCGCAGGGGCATTGGAAACGCTGGCGGCCATTGAGCGCAAGCTGCTCTGGCTTTCCGCCTGGATCATCCATAACGCCAATCATATCCGCCCGAACCCGACCGGCGAGAAGGTGGGCGGGCATCAGGCTTCCTGCGCCTCCGTCGCCTCGATCATGACGGCTTTGTATTTCGACGCGCTGCGCCCGCAAGACCGCGTGGCCGTGAAGCCGCACGCCTCGCCGGTGCTGCACGCCATCAACTACCTGCTCGGCCGCCAAAGCCTGGAGAAGCTGGAGAATTTCCGCCAGTTCGGCGGCGCGCAGGCTTATCCATCCCGCGCCGTGGATGGCGCGGAAATCGATTTTTCCACCGGTTCGGTCGGGCTGGGCGTGGCCATCACCAGCTTTTCCGCGCTGATCCAGGATTATGTGCAGGCGCATGAGATGCTGCCGCCGGGGGCGGCGCGGGCGCGCAATGTCGCCATCGCGGGCGATGCGGAGCTCGACGAGGGCAATATCTACGAGGCCCTGCTGGAAAGCTGGAAGCACGATGTGCGCGATGTCTGGTGGGTGGTGGATTGCAACCGCCAGAGCCTGGATTCCGTGATGCCGGACCGGCTGTTCGGCCGGCTCGAGGGGCTGTTCCGCGACATGGGCTGGCGTGTCGTCACGCTGCGCTATGGCCGGCATTTGCAGGAGGCCTTCACCCGCCCCGGCGGCTCCAGCCTGCGCGGCTGGCTGGATGACTGCCCCAACTCCGTCTACTCCGCCCTCACCTTCCAGGGCGGCGCGGCGTGGCGCGAGGCGCTGCTGCGCGACATGAGCAAGAGCCGCGGGGTGCGCGCGATCATCGACCCGCTGGGCGATGCGGCGCTGGCGGCGCTGATGACGGATCTGGCCGGGCATGACCTCGGCGCGCTGACCGCCAGCTTCGCGCAGGCCGCGCGCTCCGACCAGCCGACGCTGTTCCTGGCCCATACCATCAAGGGCAAGGGCCTGCCTCTGGCCGGGCACAAGGACAACCATGCCGGGCTGATGACGCCCGAGCAGATGGATGAATTCCGTGCCGCCATGAACATCCGCCCCGGCCATGAATGGGACAGGCTGGAAGGGCTTGAGCGCCCGCATCTGGTGGAGCGGGTTTTGCACGAAGCGCCTTATGCCCAGCCGCTTTCCCCGCAGGGGCGCCGGCTGGAGGCGCCGCAGGTGAAGCTGCCCGAGAGCCTGCCGCAGCCGCGCATTGCCGGGCGGCGGATGAGCACGCAGGCCGGGTTTGGCGAAATCCTCTCCGAGATCGGCCGCGCCCAGGGCGAGAGCAAGGCGCTCAGCGCCGCCATCGTCACCGCCAGCCCGGATGTGGCGACCTCCACCAACCTGACCTCCTGGATCAACCGGCGCAGCATGTTCGCGCGCAAGGCGCAGGAGGATGTGTTCCGCAAGAACAAGGTCGCCTCCATGGTGCGCAAGGACATGCACCCGGGCGGCCAGCATATCGAGCTTGGCATCGCCGAGCAGAGCCTGTTCATGCTGCTGGGCGCGGCGGGGCTGGCGCATCAGCTTTATGGCACGCGGCTGCTGCCGGTGGGCACGGTGTATGACCCCTTCGTGAATCGCGGCCATGATGCGCTTTATTACGCCTGCTACCAGGATGCGCGGTTTCTGCTGGTCTCCACCCCCTCGGGCATCACGCTGGCGGCGGAGGGCGGGCAGCACCAGGCCACCAACACGCCGCTGCTGGGCATCGTGCAGGACAGGCTGGCCGCCTTCGAGCCCGCCTATTGCGATGAGCTGCGGATCTTGCTCCGCCATGCCTTCGAGTACATGCAGCGCCCTGATGGCTCCGCCGTCTGGCTGCGCCTCTCCAACCTCGCCTTGCCGCAGCCCGCGCGGGCGCTGAACGCCGCGCATGTGATTGCCGGGGCGCATTGGATCACCCCGCCCGCGCCAGGGGCGGCGCTGGCCATCGCCTATCAGGGCCCGATGGCGGCCCAGGCGGAGAAGGCCTTCGCGCTGGTGCGCGAGGAGGTGCCCGGCGCCGGGCTGCTCGCCATCACCAGCCCCAACCGGCTTTATGCCGGATGGCGGCAGGCGCAGCGCCAACGCCGGGCCGGAACCAAGGCCAGCGCGCATATCGAGGATATATTGGCGCCGCTTGCCCCCGGTGCCGCGCTGGTGACGGTGCTGGATGGCCACCCGGCCGCGCATTCCTGGCTGGGCGCGGTGCGTGGCCAGCGTGTGATGGCGCTGGGGCCGGACCATTTCGGCCAGTCCGGCACCGTGGCGGAGCTGTACCGGGAATATGAGATGGATTGCGACGCGATCCTGGATGCCTGCGCCGAGGCGCTGAGCTGAGCCGCCAGGCGGGAGGGTTCAGCCCTCCATGCCCCGTCCACTTTTGACGAGCATGCGCGCGGCGCTGGCGATGCTCCCCAGCAGGGCGGCGAGGGAGGCGAAGGCCAGGCAGGTTTTGGTGGGCACCGGATGGGCCAGGCCCAGCGTGAGCGCGACAAGCATGCCGCCAATGGTCTGGCCCAGCAGGCGCGAGACCGAGATCATGCCGCTGGCGCCGGCCAGGCGGTGTTTTGGCGCGGTGGTGAGCATGGCCTTGTTGTTGGGCGGCTGCACCAGCGAGAAGCCGCAGCCGGCCACGACGATGCGCCAGGCGATGTCGATATCCGTGGGCGCGGCGGGCAGCAGGCGCAGGAGCAGAAAGCCGAGGCTGCAGATAAGCATGCCCAGCGTGGAGAGCAACGCCGCCGGGTAGCGGTCCGCCAGCCTGCCGACGAAGGGGGCGGTGAGCACAATGGAGAGCGGCCAGGCGGTGATGACGAGCCCTGTTTCCACCGGGCCGCGATGCAGCACGTTGGTGAGGTTGAAGGGCATCGAGATGATGAAGAAATTGGAGGCGACGAAGGCCAGGAAGCCGGTGGCGAAGGCGGCGGCGAAACCGCCGCGCACCAGCAGGTCCACCGGCAGAAGCGGGTGCGCGCGGGAGACTTGCAGGCGCACCAGCAGCGCCATGGCCACCAGCCCCACCAGCAGCAGCACGGCGCCAGGCAGCGCGCCCGCGCCTTGCGCGAACTGATCCCCGCCGGTGACGATGCCCGCCAGCCCCACCGCCAGCAGCGCCGCACTCAGCCCGTCGAACTTCACGTCCGCGCGCGGGGTTTTCGGCAGCGCGGTGAGGGCGAAAAAGAACGCCACCGCGCCGAAAGGCAGGTTGATGAGGAACAGCCATTTCCAGTTGGCGACGGAGAGCACGGCGGCGGCGACAGAGGGCCCCAGCGCCACGCCGAGCGCGATGATCAACCCGTTCAGCGCGATGCCGCGGCCCAGAATATTGGACGGGTAGATATGGCGCACCAGCGCGGCGTTGACGCCGAGGATGCAGGCGCCGCCCAGCCCCTGCACCGCGCGGGCCATGGCCAGCTCCGGCAGGGTTTGCGAGATGGCGCAGAGCAGCGAGGCGCCGACGAACATCACCAGCCCGATGCGGCACATGCGGGCATGGCCGAATTTCTCGCCCAGCGAGGCCACCGGCAGCAGCGCGATGAGATTGGCGAGCTGGTAGGCGTTGACGATCCAGATGGCGGCGGAATCGGTGGCATGCACATCGCGCGCGATGCTGGGCATGGCGATGTTGACCACCGTGTAGTCCAGCACCGAGAGCAGCACCGCCATGGCCACGGCGAACATCGCCCGCAGCCGCGCGGGTTTGGGCAGGCCATCTTGAATCGCGGAAGAAGCAGCCATGGTCGCTGACATGCCCGCCCCTAAGCCGCGGCGCAGCGAATGGACAGGGTTACGAACTGCGCTGCTGCCATGCTGTCATGCATCCCCGTCGCTCAGAGCGTCTCGCTGATCCTGATCGCCGCCTTGCAGCCGAACCGGATGAGGCCGGTGAGCAGCCTATAGGCCGGGGCCTGTTCGGCGCCGTTCTCCAACCCGATATCGCGGTGCTCGAGTTCCTCCAGCCGGAAGGTCTCGATGGTATCCTTCAGCTCCGCCTCATCCGCGCCCAGCGTGTCGCGCTGCGCGGCGTAATGGGCGTCGATCGTCTCCTCCACCGCCACGGTGCAGGCCATGGCGGCCTTGGGGCCGAGTGCCGCCGTGGCTGCACCCAGCGCGAAACCGGCCACATGCCAGAAGGGCAGCATGGCGGTGGGGCGCACGCGGCGCGCGGCGATCATGCGGGCGAAGGTGTCGAGATGCACCTGCTCCTGCTCCTTCATATGCCGCAGCTGCGGCCCGTGCGGCCCGCGCCCCAGCACGGCAAGCTGCCCGGCATAAATGCGCGCCGCGCCATACTCGCCCGCATGGTCAACGCGGATGAAACGCTTGATCTCTTCGCTCATGCCCGTCTCCTCCTCGGCTGTTGCGCCGCCATGTAGAATAGCAGCGCGGTGAAAATGATGGCGCCGCAGAAATCCATCTGCGCCATCGACATCGGGACCCCGGATATCAGATGCACCGGCCGGTCGCAGGGCACGGCGGGGGTGAGCGGCAGGGCGGCGCCGGGGGTGAGGATGCCGTTGCATTCCGGCAGCGGGGATTTCCACCAGCCGAACTCCACCCCCACATGCAGCCCGGCAATGGCGACATCGCCCAGCATGACCAGCCCGGCCAGGGCCACCAGCCCCCGGGCCAGCCTGCCGCCGAACAGCAGCGCCAGCCCCCCGAGCAGGATGGTGATGCGGTAAGGCCAGCGCTCCCACAAGCACAGCGCGCAAGGCAGGAGATGCAGCCCGTATTCGGCGAAATAGGCAAAGCCCAGCGCCGCGATGGCCACCAAGGCCGCGATGAGGCCCGCGAGACGGAAATTCATGCGCGCGTTTTGCTCCCTTTTGCCCTTACCGCCAATCCCGGCATGAGAAAGGGGGCCGAGGCCCCCCTTTCCTGTCGTTACCGGTGCTTACAGAATGAAGCGCGAGAGGTCGCCCTTGGACGCCAAAGGCGCCACGCGCTCATTCACATAGACGGAATCGATGGAGATCTGCTCGCCCGAACGGTCGGTGGCGGAGAAGGAGATCTCCTCCAGCAGCCGCTCGATGACCGTGGCCAGGCGCCGCGCGCCGATATTCTCGACGCGCTCATTGATGTCGAAGGCCAGCGAGGCGATGGCATCCACCGCGTCATCGGCGAAGTCCAGCGTCACCTGCTCCGTGCCCAGCAGCGCCACATACTGCTTCAGCAGGCTGTGCTCGGTATCGGTGAGGATGCGCTTGAAATCATCGCGCGAGAGCGAGTTCAGCTCGACGCGGATGGGCAGGCGCCCCTGCAATTCCGGCAGCAGGTCGGCGGGCTTGGCGACATGGAAGGCGCCGGAGGCGATGAAGAGGATATAATCGGTCTTCACCGGGCCGTATTTTGTAGAAACGGTGGTGCCCTCGATCAACGGCAGCAGGTCGCGCTGCACGCCTTCGCGCGAGACATCGCCGCCACGGAAGCCGCCTTCGGTTTTCGCGCAGATCTTGTCGATCTCATCGAGGAAGACGATGCCGTTCTGCTCGGCATGGCGCAGCGCGTCCTTGGTCAGGGCCTCGCTGTCGAGCAGCTTGTCCGCCTCCTCGTTGATCAACGCCCTGCGGGCATCGGGCACCAGCAGCTTGCGCTTCTGCGGCGGGCGGCCGAACATGTTCTTCATCATGTCGCCGAGATTGACCGCCCCGCCCGGCGGCATGCCGGGCATGTCCATCATGCCGATCGGCGTGCCGGGGGAGTCGGAGATCGAGACTTCGATCTCCTTGTCCTCAAGCTCACCGGCGCGCAGCATGCGGCGGAATTTTACGCGCGTATCGGCGGAGGCGCCCTCCCCCACCAAAGCGGTGATGAGACGCTCCTCGGCGTTGAGTTCCGCCTTGGCCTCCACGCTCTTGCGGTTCTGCTCGCGCAGCATGGTGATGGAGGCCTCGACCAGGTCTCGCACGATGCTCTCCACATCGCGGCCGACATAGCCGACCTCGGTGAACTTGGTGGCTTCCACTTTCAGGAAGGGCGCCTGGGCCAGCTTGGCGAGGCGCCGGGCGATCTCGGTCTTGCCGCAGCCCGTCGGGCCGATCATCAGGATGTTCTTCGGCACCACCTCGTCGCGCATCTCCTCGGGCAATTGCTGGCGGCGCCAGCGGTTGCGCAGCGCGATGGCCACGGCGCGCTTGGCGTCGTTCTGGCCGATGATGAAGCGGTCGAGCTCGGAGACGATCTCGCGGGGAGAATAAACAGGAGTGTCCATTTAGATTGTTTCTACGACCAGGTTTTCATTCGTGTAGATGCAGATATCGGCGGCGATCTTCATCGCCCGGCGGGCGATCTCCTCGGCCGTGATATCGGGCACCGTCATCAGCGCCCGCGCGGCAGAGAGCGCGTAATTGCCGCCGGAGCCGATGGCGATGATGCCATCCGAGGGCTCCAGCACGTCGCCATTGCCGGTGAGGGTGTAGCCGTGCTCCTTGTCGGCGACGATCAGCATCGCCTCCAACCGGCGTAAGTACCGGTCCATCCGCCAATCCTTCGCCAGCTCCACGCAGGCGCGCTCAAGCTGGTTGGGAAAACGCTCCAATTTCGCCTCGAGCCGTTCCAGAAGGGTGAAGGCATCCGCCGTGGCCCCGGCGAAGCCGGCGATCACATTGCCATTGCCGATACGCCGCACCTTGCGCGCGTTCCCCTTTACAACGGTGTTGCCGAGCGATACCTGCCCATCCCCGGCCACGACAACCTGGCCATTGCGGCGAACGGACAAAATGGTCGTGCCATGCCAGCCGACCGGATCGTGATGTTCTGTCATGGCGCCAGACATGGCATTGCCCCCCGCCCCCGGCAAGAGGAGGCTGCCCTGCCCGCCGCGCGGAGCTGTCGGGGTTGAAAAAGCGGACGCCAGCCCTTGATTTTATGCATTATATTACAATTTGTACACTGTCACCCCTTTGTCATTCGGCAAAAAAATGCTAACGCGCGGGGATGGCTTCCGAATTGAACCAGAGCGTATGACCCCTATCGACGAGTCCGAAATTCTTCCTGGCCTGGGCAAACGGGTGAAGCTGCTGCGCGCCCGCCGGGGCATGACGCGCCGCGTGCTGGCCGGCGAGGCCGGTGTGTCCGAGCGGCATCTGGCCAACCTTGAATCCGGCACGGGCAATGTCTCCATCCTGGTGCTGGCGCAGGTGGCGCATGCGCTGGACTGCCCGCTGGCCGAGCTGCTGGGCGATGAAACCACCTCCACCCCGGAATGGCTTTCCATCCGCCGGCTGCTGCATGGGCGTGAGCCGGCGGAAATCGAGCGGGCGCTGCGGGCGCTGGGCGAGCTGTTTGGCAACACCCGGGGCCATGCGCCTGGGCTGCGCAATAGCCGCATCGCCTTCATCGGCCTGCGCGGCGCGGGGAAATCCACGCTCGGGCAGATGGTGGCGGCAAAGCTCGGCTATCCGTTCGTGGAGCTGCGCGCGGAGATCACCCGGCTTGCGGGCTGCGCCCCGGTGGAGATCCAGGCGCTGTACGGCTCCAACGCCTATCGCCGCTATGAGCGCCAGGCGCTGGAGGAGTCGCTGCAAAGCCACCAGGCCTGCGTGATCGCCACGGCGGGCGGGCTGGTGGGCGATAGCGCGACCTTCGACCTGCTGCTCACCAACTGCCTGACCGTGTGGCTGCAGGCCACGCCGGAGGATCATTTCAGCCGCGTGCTGGCCCAGGGCGACATGCGCCAGCTGCCGGGCAACCGCAACGGGGTGGATGATATCCGCCTGACGCTGGAAAGCCGGGCGGGGTTCTATGCCAAGGCGGACCTGACCTTCAACACCAGCGGCAAGACGCTGGATGAGGCCTTCGCCGGGCTGATGGGGCTGCTGCGCGAGCGCTCCCCCCTGGCCCAGGCCGTGTAACCACCGGGCGGGGTTTGCGATGCCAAGCCCGCCCAACCCGTTTTTCGACCCGGACTGGCCGGCGGCGCTGAAAGGCGCCCTGGCCCGCCAGCTTGCGGCGCGGCAGGCGGCGGAAGAGGCGGCGGCTGAAATTGGCGGCGCCGCGCACCGTGCCGCCCTGGTGCATCTGGATGAAATGACGCAGGCGCTGCGGCGTGTTGAGCGCACGCGCTTTGCCAGCATCGCCGATTATGCCGAATGGCGCTTCGCCGCCCTGCCGCCGGCGAAGGACGGCTTCGCCCTGCTGCCCGAGCCGTCCGGCTTCCCCAGCATGGCTTCGGTGGACGAGGCATTTGAGCGCCTGCGCCGCCAGCGCCAGGAGGGCGGGGATGCGAGCGCGGCGCTGCTGCGCGACGCGCAGCCACCCGGCCTGGCGGCGTTTGCCGACCCGGTTTCGATGGTGACGAGCTGGCGGCATTTCGGCTCGGGCGGGCCGCAGGCGCTGGTGTCCGCCTGCGAGGCGGAGGGGTTGATCCATATCTGCATCGCGCATCGCTGGGGCGGGATCGGGCCGGAATCGAATCTGCGCTATCTGCACGCCGCCAGCCTGCTGGCGCGGGAGACGATGTTGCTCCGGCTGCCGGGAGCGGAATTGCTGTTCAGGGATGACGGGTTCCGCCTGGCGGCGAACCGCGAGATGCTGCGGGCCGCCAATGAGATCGCGGCAAAGCTGGTGCTGTACCGGCATTTGCTGCCCGGCAGCGGGCAGCGCGAGGAATTCGCGCGGGTGACAATGGTTTGGAACGGTGCCCGATTCATAGAGCCGGATTGGGAGGCGGAAATTTTCGGCACCCTGCCTTTGGCCTTGCGGGCGGCAACGCTGAGCGCGGCGGGGGTTGAGGGCGTTACACGTCTCATAGACAGAAACAGGTAAATTTCGATTTTTAGAGCCTGATCGCTTGAGGTTGACGCGCTCTAGCGGCGGCGCCGGATACGGCAAAGCCCTGCGTCGTGCCGCAAGGCTTTGCCGCATCATATCAGGCCGGAACGATATCCTGCACCGTGCGGGCAAAATGCGCGATGGTTTCGGGGGAGAGATTCAAGGTCTGCTGCACCATCGCCGACGGCGTATGGGCAAGCCAGTTCATCAGCGTGATTTCAGCATATTTGTCTGACTTGAATACCTCCAGGAAGACGAGATCGTCGCTGCCGGTGTTCTCGATATAATGGCCGAAATTCTTTTTCACATAGCCGACATCGCCAGGTTTGAAATCGGCGGTGATGGCTTGCGGCCCGATATTGAACACCGTCATCCGGCCGCTGCCTTTGATGTAATATTGCCACTCATCGGCCGTGGGGTGCCAGTGCATCGCCCGCATGCCGCCCGGCTTCACCGTCACCAGCGCCGCCGCGACCGTAACGGCGGCCTTGAAATTGGTGCTGTCGGCAATCTGCACCGTGCCACTCCTGGTCTGCTGGTTCGGCTTCATCGAGGACAGGCGGAAGACGAACGGGTTGGGGGGCGCGCCGGCATCCGGGGTGATCTCGCTGACATCCCCGGAGAGCGGGCCTGGTTCCTGCCCCTGGAAAATCCAGCGCTGGCGCAAGGGAATATTCGCGAAGGCCGATTCCGGCACGCCGAAATTCTTGGCCAGCACGTCAGGCGGCGTGTGGGCCAGCCAATCGGTCACCAGCAGCGTGTTGTCCTCCGAGGAGGCGCCATTGTCGAAGCAAAGCACGAACTCGCAGCCATCCGGGCCAAGCCCCTGCAAGGAGTGCGGAATGCCGGCCGGAAAATACCAGAGATCGCCCGCCTGCACATCGTCGACAAAGGCGTGGCCATTCTGGTCGACGACGGTGACGCGGCATGCCCCGTACGTTACGATCGCCCATTCCGCCTGCTGGTGCCAATGAAGTTCACGAATGCCGCCGGGCCCGAGGCGCATATCCACCCCGGCGATGTCCACCGAGATCGGGAATTGCGCGGTTGTCACCTGGCGTGCCCAGCCGCCATCCTGCACGCGCTTGGGGGCGAGGTTGAAGGACGACCAGAACATCGGCATGCTGCCGACATCGGTGGGCAGGGGATTCACGAAAGACGGCATCTGGTTGGCCATCGCCGGGTTTTGCGGACCGGGATCGAGGAAGGCCTTGGGGTTGGTGACATTCATCTGGCCTTGCGGCGGTATGTCGGGATTGCCGAACACGCCTGCGGCGTGGGCCGCCGCCGTTGCGGTGACGGCGCCGCCCGCCGCCCCCGCCGCCAAAATCTTCCGCCTTGAAAATTTGGACATCTCTAAATCCTCCTGGATCAGGCCTTGCCGCAGCCCGTTTGGCGCGACGCTCCGCGCCGCCAAAATATGGTCGCAAAACGCAGCCCCGAGACAAGGGAAAAGCGCCCGGATACGCCATATTGACCCGGCACGGCCGGGCGGTTGATGCTGGCCTGGATGCCCGCCTCCCCTGCCCTTCCCAAAATCTACCTCGCCGGGCCGGATGTGTTTCTGCCCAACGCCGCCGCGCAGGCGCAGGCCAAGCGCGCGCTCTGCGCCGAGTTCGGGCTGCACGGCATCGCGCCCTTCAACCCGGCGCTGGATATGAGCCTGCCGGCGCAGGTGCTGTGGCGGGCGATTTATGAGGATGACCTGGCGATGATGCGCGAGAGCGATGCCGTCATCGCCAATCTCACGCCCTTCCGGGGCGCCTCGGCGGATGCGGGGACGCTGGTGGAGCTGGGCTGGTTTTTGGGCCAGGGTAAGCCGGTGTTTGGCTATTCCAACAGCGCCGTGATGTTCGCGCAGCGCTCGCGCCAGCAAGCCGCCCTGGCGGAGGAGCCGTTGGCCGGGCTGGGCATCGAGGATTTCGGGCTGGCGGATAACCTGATGATCCAGGGCAGCCTGACGCTGCCCCTCACCCTGCCGCCGGATGGCGCCTCCCGGCCCTTCGACTCACTGGAGATGTTCCGGCGCTGCCTGGAAGCAGCCGCCGGATGGCTCAAGGGTTGAGCCGGTAGCCGCCGCCATCGGTGAGGAGGAGGCGGGCATTTTGCGGGTCCGCCTCGATCTTCTGCCGCAGCCGGTAGACATGGGTTTCCAGCGTATGGGTGGTGACGGCCTGGTTATAGCCCCAGACCGCGCCCAGCAGCGTCTGGCGTGAGACCGCCTGGCCCGCCCGGTAGAGATATTTGAGGATCGCGGCCTCCTTGTCGGTGAGCCGGATCTTGCCGCCCTTGGCGTCAAACAGCTGCCGGGCGGAGGGGCGGAAGCTGTAGGGGCCGATCTTGATCTCGGCATCCTCGGAGCTTTCGAAGCTGCGCAGATGGGCGCGCAGCCGGGCCAGCAGCTCATTCAGCCGGAAGGGCTTGGCGAGATAGTCATTGGCGCCGGCATCGAGGCCGCGCACCACATCCTCCTCCGCCGCCGAGCCGGTGAGCATGATGATCGGCGCCTTGACCCCGCGTGCGCGCAGGCTGCGGCAGAAATCCCGCCCGTCACCATCCGGCAGCCCGACATCCAGCAGCAGCGCCTCATAGCGCGTGCCGCCATTCAGCTTCGTCTCGGCTTCCGCCAGGGAGGATGCTTCCTCCGGGGCGAACTCCCCGTTCACCCCAAGCTGCTCCAGCAGCGCACCTCGCAGGGCATTATCGTCATCCACCAGAAGAATCGGGCGTGGATCCGCCATCATGCACTCCTTACCGCTTGGTTAAACCTTAGCTTGCTTTAAGTGTGGTGTCAGCCTCTCTGGCCAGATGCCTCCGCTGTCACTATTTTAACGGAATGACCCCGCCCGCGCAGAGTTTCCAGAACCCGCTCGGCACGCCCCGCACCAGGGCCGTGCACCGCGCCATCGCTGATGCCAGGCGCGGCGTGCCGGTGGTGTTGGCCGCGCGCAAACCGCTGATTCTGGCCCCCGCCGAGACGGTGGGGGCAGAGGGGTTGCGGTTGATCGATTTGCTTTCAACCGGCCCGGCCTCGTTGCTGCTCGCCCCCTCCCGCGCCGCCGCCGTGCTGAAGCATGAGGTGCGCGAGGATGCGCCCGCCATCGCGCTGAAGCTGGCGCGGCCGTTGATCGATGCGCAAACGCTCAAGCGCGCCGCCGACCCGACGATGGAGCAGATTCTCCCCAGCTTCGAGACCATCGCGGCGCCGGAAGAGGCGCAGGCGGCCCTGGCGCTGGGCAAGCTGGCGCGGCTGCTGCCCGCCATGGTGGCCGCCCCGGTGCGCCACGGCTGGGCCAGCCGCAAGGAGGGGGCGGATTTGCTGGCCGTGCCCGCCGCGGATCTGCTGGCCTACCCGCTGGAGCTGGCCTCCACCCTGATGAAGGTGGCCGAAGTGGCGGTGCCGCTGGATTCGGCGCGCGATGCCCGGCTGGTCGCCTTCCGGGCGCTGGACCAGGGGATTGAGCATATGGCGATTCTGGTGGGCCAGCCCGAGGCGCAGGAGGCGCCTTTGGTCCGGCTGCACTCGGAATGCTTCACCGGCGACCTGCTGGGCAGTTTGCGCTGCGATTGCGGGCCGCAGCTCCAGGGCGCCATCGCCCGCATGGGGCGCGAGGGCAATGGCGCGGTGCTGTATCTGGCGCAGGAGGGGCGCGGCATCGGGCTCATCAACAAGCTGCGCGCCTATACGCTGCAGGATGAGGGGCTGGACACGCTGGATGCCAACAAGGCGCTGGGCTGGCAGGCGGATGAACGCAATTTCCACATCGCCGCCGCCATGCTGGAGGCGCTGGGGATCAAGCAGATCCGGCTGCTGACCAACAATCCCGAGAAAGTGGAGGGTTTGCAGGCCTGCGGGATCGAGATCGTGGAACGGGTGGCGCATGAATTCGCCCCCAACGGGGTGAATGATTCCTATCTGGAGACGAAGGCGAAGCGCTTCGGGCATCTGCTTGGTTGAGTTTTTGCTGAAGGATGGCGCGCTGCACGGCGCCGGGCTGTCGTTGCGCGCCGCATTTGGGCGGGGTGGCGTGACGGCGCAGAAACGCGAGGGCGATGGCGGCACGCCTGCCGGGCTGCTGCGGCTGGTGCGCGTGCTCTACCGGGCGGACAGGCTGGCCCCGCCGCGCTGCGCGGTGCCGGTGGAGCCGCTCTCCCCCAGCGATGGCTGGTGCGACGACCCGGCGGATGCGGCCTATAACAGGCCTGTCCGCCTGCCCTGCCAGGCCAGCCATGAGGCGCTATGGCGGGCGGATGGGGTGTACGACATCATCGGCGTGCTGGATTGGAATCTGGGGCCGATCGTGCCGGGGTGCGGGTCGGCAATCTTTTTTCATGTCGCCACCCCGGATTACGCCCCGACCGCAGGCTGCGTGGCGCTGCGCCTGCCGGACGTGCAGGCCGCGCTGGCGGCGGGGATGAGCGTGATCAGGGTGCCGTAAACCGCTGGCCATGATCCGGCATAGACGCCCCTGAACGGTATTTGCTCCGCTGCAGGGAGAAGACCAGGATGGTGACGCTGATCCCGAGCGCCAGCAGCTCGATGATCAGCGCCACCAGAGCCGTGGCGTCCCCCGGATGGGCCTTCATGGTATGCTCCCAGCCCGCGCGGGCAATATCCGCCAGGAAAGCCCCCAGCACCCACCGGCCCGAATGGCCGGAATCATGCAGGCGCCTGACCTGCAAGGCCAGTGCCGGAATCAGCGTTCCTAATAACCCGAGCCCGACAAGCAAGGCCAGAACGTCAGCCAGCAGCCTGGCCCCCGACCCTGGCTGGCTGGCCGCGGCCACGGCCGCCGGCACCACAAGCGCAAAGCCCAGCACCACGATCCAGAGCTGAAACCACCAATATTCGGATCGGCTCGCACGCCCGAAAAAATTGAAATAATTCGCGTATCCCGCCCTGATGGCCCCGCCGAACGTCATGCGAACCCCTATTTCATTCCTTGTTCGCAACAGGTTCGGCTAAAAACCGGTCGCGCGCAAGGCAATAGGCCGTGTGCAAAACCCTTATCGACGTACCCCCCAGAATTGCCGTAAAGACCCGCCATGACCGGCACTCCTCTTGAGCTTATCCGTAATTTCTCCATCATCGCCCATATCGACCATGGCAAATCCACCCTGGCCGACCGGCTCATCCAATATTGCGGCGGGCTCACCGCGCGCGAGATGACCGAGCAGGTGCTCGACAACATGGATATCGAGAAGGAGCGCGGGATCACCATCAAGGCCCAGACCGTGCGGCTGGAATACCCGGCCAAGGACGGCAAGACCTATGTGCTGAACCTGATGGACACGCCCGGCCATGTGGACTTTGCCTATGAGGTGAGCCGCAGCCTGGCCGCCTGCGAGGGCTCGCTGCTGGTGGTGGATGCCTCCCAGGGCGTGGAGGCGCAGACCCTGGCCAATGTGTACCAGGCGATTGACGCGCATCACGAGATCGTCCCGGTGCTCAACAAGATCGACCTGCCGGCGGCGGATGTGCCGCGGGTGAAGCAGCAGATCGAGGATGTGATCGGCATCGACGCCTCCGACGCGGTGGAGATCTCCGCCAAGACCGGGCTGAACATCGAGGGCGTGCTGGACGCGCTGGTCACCCGCCTGCCCCCGCCGCAAGGCGACGAGTCGGCCGAACTGCAGGCCTTGCTGGTGGATAGCTGGTACGACCAGTATCTCGGCGTGGTGATTCTCGTCCGCGTGAAGAACGGCATTCTGCGCCGGGGCCAGAAAATCCGCATGATGTCCTCGGGCGCGGTGCACCCGGTGGAGCAGCTGGGCGTGTTCACGCCCAAGATGCGCGCGGTGGAGGCGCTGGGGCCGGGCGAGATGGGCTATATCACCGCCGCCATCAAGACCGTGGCCGATTGCAATGTGGGCGACACCATCACCGAGGATAGGCGCCCGGCGCTGGCCCCCCTGCCCGGCTTCAAGCCCTCCATCCCGGTGGTGTGGTGCGGGCTGTTCCCGGTGGATGCCGATGATTTCGAGAAGCTGCGCGACTCTCTGGCCAAGCTGCGGTTGAATGATGCCAGCTTCCATTATGAGGCCGAGACCTCGGCGGCGCTGGGCTTTGGCTTTCGCTGCGGCTTTTTGGGGCTGCTGCATCTGGAGATCATCCAGGAGCGGCTCTCGCGCGAATTCGACCTCAACCTGATCGCGACGGCACCGTCGGTTGTGTACCATGTGTACAAGACCAACGGCGAGATGGAGCCGCTGCACAACCCGGCCGACATGCCGGACGGCTCGATCATCGACCATATCGAGGAGCCCTGGATCAAGGCCACCATCATGGTGCCGGATGATTATCTGGGCTCCATCCTCACCTTGTGCTCCGAGCGGCGCGGCCAGCAGCAGGACCTCACTTACGTGGGCAACCGCGCCATGGCGGTGTACCGGCTGCCGTTGAACGAAGTGGTGTTCGATTTCTATGACCGGCTGAAATCGGTCAGCCGCGGCTATGCAAGCTTCGACTACCAGATCGAGGATTACGCCGAGGCCGACCTGGTGAAGATCTCCATCCTGGTGAATGCCGAGCCGGTGGACGCGCTCTCCTTCATCGCGCATCGCTCCCAGGCGGAGACGCGCGGGCGCTCGATCTGCGGCAAGCTGAAGGACCTGATCCCCAAGCAGCTGTTCAAGATCGCCATCCAGGCCGCCATTGGCGGGCGGGTGATCGCGCGTGAGACGATTTCCGCCCTCTCCAAGGACGTGACGGCCAAGTGCTATGGCGGTGACATCAGCCGCAAGCGCAAGCTGCTGGAGAAGCAGAAAGAGGGCAAGAAACGCATGCGCCAGTTCGGCAAGGTGGAAATCCCGCAGAGCGCCTTCCTGGCCGCGCTGAAGATGGATGCCTGAAACCCGGCGCCGCCCCCGGGCGGCGCTTTTTTCTTCCCCCCGGCCGGTGGGAGGCTTGGCAGGACAAAACTCTTTCGCTAGAGAGTGCCCCCACGCCGGATGGAGAGATGGCCGAGCGGCTTAAGGCGCACGCTTGGAAAGCGTGTGTACGTTAATAGCGTACCCAGGGTTCGAATCCCTGTCTCTCCGCCAGGCACCCCTGAAAATAGTCTCCGCAGGAGGGGCTCAGGGTTTTTGCCGCACAGTCCCGGCGTTTTTCCAAGCAATCCCAATTCAGCGCCGGCTTTCGGCTCGCAATTGTGCGGTCTTTGGGCGCGTGACGCGCGCCTGTCTCCGCGCGTTTGTGGGGAGGTGGAGTTTCAGTTTCCGCGGCATTTTTGGGGGGATGGTTTTCACCTCAGGAGCGGTGGACGGGCTCAGCCGACAGCGGGGAAGCCGAGCGCCACGCGCTGGTCGGACCATAGGGGCCGCAAGTTGCGGTCCATGAGATCGCCAAGGGCAAGACCAGCAGGCTGACGCCCAGAGAGGATCGCGTCCTGGATGTCGGGAGCCAGGAAGGCGAGGCAGATCAGGCGGCGCTGATAGGTAGAGGTCGGAGCAGTGGTGATGGTAACCGCGCCAGTGGCGTCACGCCCAAGCAGCGCGTGGGCTTGGCGCAAGGCGCGGATCAGGGCCGGATTCGGGCATGGCCCACACTTGTTGCCGGCGATGAGTTCCGTCTTGCCGCGCTGGCTGGAGACGCGAAATGGCAGCATTAGCCGGAGTTTGGCTGGGTCGTCGTGGTCAGGCGTAGCGGTTTCGCCTGGGCTGAGTTGGGCTTCGATGGAGGACCGCAGCTTGGCCGGCAGAATAATCGTGATGTGGCTGGCATGGACTTCAACCCGTGAGATCAGGGCGAGGGGTACCACCGGCTGTGGTTTGCTAGGCGGCGTGGGGAACAGTCTGGTGAGGCTTGCGGTAAGGTGGGCTTCAACGATGGTGGCCGAGACGCGCCGCGGCAGAGTGTCGGCTGGTGGTTTCTTTCCTCCGCGCTGGAGGGACGCGGACACGTAGTACCGGTACAGCCTGCCGCCGCGACCATAGGCGAAGGCCGGTGACATAGGCTGGCCGTCGCCGTCGAAGATGCGACCCACGAGTGGCGAGTGGGTTTTGCTGCCTGTTGATGCCTTACCTCCGTTCATATGCCGCCGTGTTTGGGCTTCAAGCTTGGCCTGCACGGCCTCGAAAATATCCTGGTCGATAATGGCCGAGTGCAGGCCGGGATGGGATTGGTCGCGATGGATGATCTCGCCGAGGTAAAGGCGGTTGCGCAGCAGGTGGAACAGTGCGCCCCGACTGAAATTTGCGCCGCCGCGCACATGTCCTTTTGCGGTGATGTATTGCTTCGAACGGATCTCTTCCTCGCGCAACTGGCGCCCAAGCGCGTGCACCGAGCCCAGTTCCAGGTAGAGCGCAAAAATGCGGCGGACGGTTTCGGCCTCGGCGGAATTAACCGTCAGCGTGCGCGAGCCGCCGAGGGGGATGTCGTATCCGAGCGGCGGTCTGCCGCCCATCCACATGCCCTTGGCCTTTGAGGCAGCAATCCTGTCGCGGATGCGCTCGCCGGTAACCTCGCGCTCGATTCATTAGGGAATGTCTGATCAACTGGTTTCCGATGGCCCTGGCGGTTGATGCGACCGCAGGAATGAGCTGGAGGGGGGCTTGGCCGGCGGGGGATTTCCTGCAGTGCCGATTGTTTTCGACACAGTGAGCGGCGTGTTGAACGGACTACCCCCTTGAAAACGCAGTAATCAATGGCGTGCAATGAGCAGATTGCTCAGCGCGCAGGCCACTAACGGTTCATTGCTCGATCACTTGGCGCAGGACTGGAAACGGCCCCCGCGGGAATGGATAGAGGCCAAAACCCAGTTCGCCATCATCTTCGGCGAACGGTTCTCAAGGTGAGCGTGCAACAGGCCAAGCACAAAACTACTGACAGTCCCGTTCGCGGAGACAAAATCTTTGATGATTGAACATGTTAGTTTTGTGCAGCTCATAAACTTGACCGGGCGCGATAGGATCGCTCTGTGGCCCGCTCAAATGCCCCGAGTGACGCAGCAAATATGCTCCGATATAGTGTCACGTCGCCCTCCGTGCAGGGGCGTGGATCGAAACAGCGTGGAGGACGTCGACCAACTGTACGCGGCCGTCGCCCTCCGTCCCCCTACACAGCAGTTCTTTCTGGGCTATCCAGCCGGGGCATCAAACCACGAATTTGCACTGATCCACTGGCGTTCGCGTATCCATGTTTCTGCCGCGGTTAAGATGATCGTCGATCTCCGCGGCGGCACCGATCATACGTCCATACAAAAACACATTGAACGCCGCTGTCTCCAGATCCTTTTTGATAAGTGCTCCGGAAGTGTAGTCGCCCCACAGGACAGCGAGCAACATTGACGCAATGATAGCATCGACATTCACGCAAAAAACGTAACGCGAGGCGCCAGTCTCATACAGGGCCTGGACAAGTTCCCGATAGTAAGCGTGGAACACATTGTAGTCGCCACGCTTGGCCATGAATGCCGCAATGAATTGCTCGCGCGGGTCATAATTGACTGGTTTACCGCGGAAAACTGGATGATGCACGCCAGGCAGCGCGCTCGGCCCGTTGCGTCCCTCCTCCGCCGACTGGCTCTTCTCCGCCTTGTATTGTTCTGCGAACGCGGTTGCCATTGATTTGAGATCAAGACCATGATTCGGATCGGTCGGATCTTTCACGATGACCCCCTGGAACCGATCCAGCAGGAAAGCCATGCTTTCAAACCCATTGCCCCCGTGGCTATAGCCGCTGTGGGTCAAAAAGCCGATCATAGCCTTGTTGATCTGCACCCGCTCAGGCGTCTGCGGGCCATCGGCAGCAACCGCACCCTTGGCGCCCTGGGCGGTAATCGCGCCTGGTCCGTTGGAAATCAGAAGCCCAATCAGGATCTGCAGCGGCAGCGCCTCGGCAGTGTTCGGCTTCTTGCCCGTGAGGGCAAGAAAAAGGAAATCCGCCATGGTCCAGTGGCCGAAGCGCTCTTCGCGCGGGATGCCATGGAGACTTCCGTGCTGATGATACTTGCCGGGAATGGAAGCGCCGATCATCACGCCATAGAGCCGCAGATACCAGGGCAGTGTTTCCGCCGTAATCCGCGATATCCGTTTGCGCATTAGCGGCCCCCAGGCCAGGGTCATGGAAATCGCGGCCAGGATGGCATCACGGGACGGCCGGCCACCGAGCGACTCCACGAATTTCAGGAACAGCGACCTGCCACCCCGCTGGCGTACTGCCTGTAGCATCGCCTTCGGCCGCGGATCATCGGCCTCGGCAGGACTCGCCATGAACATATCTCTGGTTGCGCCATCAATATTGATCGAACTTAAATCAAAGTCCTCATCGCGGCTGTCGAGTAATCCAGAATACGCAAACAGATCGATCAAGGTTCTGGCACAGGCAAGTGCCCGCTCTATACGTTTTGGACCGATGATGGAAGCGGCTGCGGCCATAACCGTATTGGGCGAATTTCCGGCATCGCGCGCCGCATCTGCGGCCATGAGCGCCGGGTCGCCAACCAAATTGATTTCCGCTGCGATGGCAATATCGAGCATGGCCCGGTCATTTTCGCTGGCGAACTCATGCACCAATGGCAGCGCAAAGTTTGCTTCCAGAGGCTGCAGCGCAAGATCAAGAACCGAATGGCCATGGACGCTTGTGACTTGCGTCTTGGGATCCATGACAGATGCCCCGGATTTGTCCTTCATCGGCTGCCGTGGAATCACAGCGCCAATCTGCCGCGCCAGCGCCTTGATCTGTTCATTGTATGGCGCGACCGCTTCTACGGTCGCGAGCGCGAGGTGCCGCGGCAACTGCACCCCCTGATCATTGGCAATCCAAGGTTTTAGCTCCAGGTTGCCACGCGGCGGGAAATCCGGCGCGATGCCGTTGCATTTCATCACGGCGGTCAGCGCCAGCGGGATATGCGCGATGTTGGTGACGACTGCCCCGCGCGCGGAGACGACGGGATTCTCCGGCGTGAAGATTGCGTCGACACCGAAGGCTTCCATGAACCAGCGCTCTTTGTCCTCGGCCCTATCCCCGGAGCCGGCCATCGCTCCGGCGTGGCCAACGGCACGCGTGAGCTTCGACTTCCAGCGCCCCACTACGCAAGCCACAACGGGCTTGTTAAACGCCAGGCCATGCTCATAGTAGCCACCGGGTTCGGCATAGAGCACGGCTGCCTTGGTCCGTGGATCATTGGATAGCGTATGATTGAAGTCCCGGGCGGCATAATGGATATAGATGTCCTTGCCCGAGGAAATGAGCGTGGTGGTGCCCCAGCCTTCGGTTATCAGATACTGGGCGATGGTCGTGGTGAAGCTGCCCGAATTGGAGAAAATAGCAATTGACCCCTTGAGCAGGACCTCTTCTGGGGTATCACCTCCGAGCGCGCCGCCGATGCGCACACGGTTCCAGGAATCCGCCACGCCGAGGCAATTGCCGCCGAAAATGTCGATGCCGTTGGCCTGACCCATGGCGCGGATTTCCCGTGCATCATGCACCGCGATCTTCTCGGTGATCATCACAATTTTCTTCAAGTCGGGATTGACCCGGATGAGTTCCGCAACCCCATCTCGAACCGCCGCCGGCGGCAGATACACCACGCCGGTATCGAATGTCAGGCCATCATTGAGCCCTTCCCGGACGCTGTTATAGACGGGAATATCGCCGATCGAAGTTGGCAGCGTCTGCCCCCGCCTTCCCGGCGATGTGCCGAACACGACGTTGCCGCCGGAAAACACGTGGCCTATTGGTGTCACCTGGCGCGATTCGCCGCCCAGAATGTTGAGCACGCAGACCCGGTCCGCCCGGGTCGCGACCTGTTCGAGCGAGTTGATGCCAAGATAATATGGAAATCCCGCAATTCCTGTCTTGAACATGTGCGTTTCCCTTCCGGATATCAGGCGTGCTGAATGTTGAGACGTGCGGCGACCTGGGCGCGACCGCCAGCCTTCATCCACTCGTCAACGCTCTTTGCGTAGTTGACGACCTCGGCAAGTGCACTGTCGAAGCCAAACTGTCGATAAGGAATGCCGAGTGAATCGCAAGTCTCCGCCAGCGCCCCCATGCCACGCACCAGATTTGGCCCTCCGCGCCCGACAACAACATAGAGGGGGGTGGGACCGAACTGGCTGAAATGCTCCCGCAATGCATCGCCAATGGCACGGAACGTCTCGTAGATATCCGTATTGTTCGACTTCCCTCCAATAATAAACAGGACGTTGGTCTGTTTAAGCCAATGCTTATAACAAATTTTGGCAATCGCCTTCATCTTTGCATAAGGTGGGTTGCCGCCGAAATCCGACGAAATGATCGCCGCCTCGCCCAAAACTTCTGTGACGAGCGAGTTTGCACCGCCACCGAATGTCGGTGCCAGGATCGTGCCCATATCGTTGATGACGAATACGTCTGATTGACCCTGGTGTGTTCGCAGCTGGTTGATTTCAAGCTCAAAATCAGAAGTGTCGGCCGCAAACAGATGGTCGGGCAAAGCGAGCCGCGACCAGCGCGGGTCGTCACGGTCGAACCCGCATTTGAAGTCACAGGCAACCGGCGTAAAGCGCCCGTCGCCGGCCGGGCGCATGCGGATTGGGTTTAATTCCAACGTTGTCATGCCGTAGTGGTGAACCAGCTCCCAGAGTTTCGGCAAATACTGGACCAGCGGTGAAATGATCTCCTTCGGCGCACCAATATCGGACAATGCATTGGCGACAACGAAGGCTTTGAGACCACTTAAAGCCTCGAAGGGAACCTGCGCGATCTGCGTTTTGTTGAGTTCCTCGATGTCGACGCCCCCCACATGGCTCAGACTCATGGTGGGTGCACGAAATTCGGTTGAATCTGTGATCGAGAAATAGACCTCATGCTCTGCCGGGACGCCAGCCTCGAAGGTCACGCCATTGGCCTTTGCAACGACATTGCCGTGACGATGTGTCGCGAAGTACAAACGCTCCTTCTCCTGCAATGCGGTCTTCAGGTCAGTGGCCTTGCCGATCAGCCCCGACTTTCCCTTCTTGCCGACACCGCCCTTGAACAGTGGCTTGATGAAGATCAGCTTGTGGCGCGCAATGAGACCCTGAATTTCATCTTCGCTGGCATCTGGCCCCAGCACTTCGGAGCATGGGAAATCGACGTGGCGAAGAAGCCTCGATCCGTAAAGCATTCCGGTAATTTGCATCTCTTCCTCCCAAGGATATTCTCATTGTCAGTCGATAGACGGTCCTATCCATCATTCATGCTAGTCACCTTCGTGGCGTTCACCAGCATCATAACACCTGAGCACAGACCTATGTCAGAGCCGCTGTGGGAAGCGGTTTGACAAGCTTTTCCCGCAACTTGGCGATGGCGCCCTTTATGCGTTGCGCACAAAAAGCACCATATGACCTACATGGACGGTCACTTCCTTCGTCATCTGGAAGTTTTATTCTTAACGAAGGCGCGATTCAGCCAGCCTCACATTTTTTGTCAGATGCCTCCCCTCTCGACATCGATGTTGCTGGCACGCACCCGTTTTCTGCGCGTGGCCCCCGATCATTGATTGGGTGTCTTGTTTTTTCCTCCGCCTCTTTCCCGCCGGCCAGATGGCCGTACATCTATTTCATTGCACCTATATTTGACCTCCATTACGACCTCCGCACAAGATGGAATTTCGCTGTTTTCGTAAACTTTTACCCGGTCGCAAACCGTGCCTGCGGCCAGACCACGTGTGCCGCGAAACGGCACGGCGCGGCGCTGGCGAAAGACACCAGCAGTGTCTGGACGCGCGCGCAGCTGAGCGCCGTCACGCCCAGGGGTAATCCCCCCGTTAAAAACGGGGGGATTACCTTAGCATTATGGTGTTGATTTTCACTGATATCTGATCCGGGAAGGCCAAATTTTTCCACTAAGATTTGCCCCATGTTTGACCGTTTCCCCGTCTGGAACTGGCGGGGGCGATTGGAGTGTTGGACAGGGCGGCTTTGAGCATTATCCGCCGGTGGCATGGGCGTAAGCATGTGCCGATCCGAGAGATTTCTCGGCGGCTTGGCGTGTCGCGGAACACGATCCGCAAATATCTTCGGTCTGATGTGACTGAGCCGAAGTTTCAGCTACCGGATCGCCCGAGCAAGCTTGATCCTTATGCCGAGAAGCTTTCGGCGTGGCTGCGCCGTGAAGCTGGCCGGCCGCGCAAGCAGCGGCGGACGGTCAAGCAGCTGTACGGTGA
>DATJXU010000090.1:0-4736 GCA_035499915.1 Acidocella sp. | reverse complement strand
CGACGCGCGAGGTGGGCTGCGGCTTCGCTTCGGGCCAGGGGCAAGATTTCCTGGTCTGCAACTATGCGCCCGTGGGCAATGTAATGGGCCAGCGCCCCTACTAAACCACCCCTGGTAATAGCTTGATCGGCAATCTCCGGTAAGACTAGATAGCAGCGCCCAGCGAGGGGCTGGCCCGTGCGGGCGAATGACGCCGGCGCCCCCATCCACAAAAAAGAACGCCGTGGTTGACGCGCCGGGTTTCCCCCGGCGCGCCATGCCTCTTGCCCCCGATCACCCGCCAGAGCGCAGCGGGGCCTGGGCTCCACTGCCCGCTGCGAAGTAGGCATCTGCCGTCCATCCGATCGCCTCGGTGAGAGCCGCGGCGGTGGCGGCGTTGACGGCGTTGCCGAGCCCCGGCACCCAGCCGAGCAGACACTGGCTCAGCCCCCGGCCGGCGACCGCGGCGGAGAACCGCAGGATCAGCTCGGCCGCCGCGGATTTGCCGATCGGCGTGCCGTGTTCGGCGCCTATGGCGACGATCATCGCCGCCTGGATCGGCGTGATGACCGCGGCGTCGGAGCCGGGGACTTGGGCGAGCCCCCCGCCGGCGGCGGCGGAGGCTGCCGCTGCGGTGTGGATCAGCGCGTGGATTTTCTTTGTCTTGGTGGCCATGCGTGATGTCTCCTTGGTTGTGGATGGGAATGGATCGCCTGAGGATGGCGAATGATGCGGGGAAGGCGCTCAGGCGCCTTCCCCTATGCTCCGATGCCAGATTGCCTTGCGGCTACACCTCGCCCTCCGGGAGCAGGTTCCAGGCCCTGGACGCGGCCGTCGCGGTGGCGATCAACCGCTGGGGCGAGTGATGGGCGTAGCGAGTGGTGGCGGAGAGCTGGGTGTGGCCAAGCACGGTGCCGATTTCGTTGAGCGGCGTGCCGGCGTTGGCCAGGGCGGAGGCGAGCGAGTGCCGCAGGTCGTGGATGCGCAAATCCGCTGACAGCGCGGCCGCCTTCTTCGCCCGCGCCCAGGTCCCGCGCACGCCCTCCACCGGCTGGCCCGGCAGCTTGCGGCTGGGGAAGACGTGCGGGTTGTCCGAGTACAGTTGCCGCTTGGCGAACTGCCGCAGCAAGATCGCCTTGGCCAATGGAAATTTCCGTCGGCGGCTTCTAGAAAACGAGTGACAGGAAGTTGGTGGGAAGAGAAGCACATGGCGGCATTTTAAATGGGCTGGACGAAGCGGAGCGCAGACTGGCTTGTGTTGGCGGGAATCGTGCTGGCGGTGCTGGTTGCGCGGGCGCAGACCTTTACAGATCCAGTCCTGGGCTTTGATGAGCAGTATTACCTGCTGGTAGCAGATCGCTGGCTCCACGGCGCAGTACCTTATGTCGACATCTGGGATCGCAAGCCGATCGGCTTGTTCATGATTTATGCTGCGGCAATCCGGTTGGGCAGCGATCCGTTTCTGCAATACAAGCTGCTGGCCGCAGTGTTCGTGACGGCAACGGCCTACGCGATTTTTCGCGGCGCCCGAAGTGATTCCGGGACCGGTGCAGGGCGGTTTGGCGCGGTGGTGGCTGCGCTGCTCTATGTGTTCTGGCTCAATTTCATGGGCGGTGAAGGCGGGCAGTCGCCGGTATTCTACAATCTGCCGGTGCTGCTGGCAGCGTTGCTGGTGCGCCGGGCGGTGGAGCGACGTGGGACGCTGCTCCCGCTCGGACTTATAGCGATGCTGCTGGTCGGAGTAGCAATCCAGATCAAGTACACCGTGGTGTTTGAGGGGCTATTTTTCGGGCTGTTGTTGCTCCATGCCGGGAGCACGGCATGGGGTGTTTCGTCGCGCCTGATCGGTGCGGCGGCTGCCTGGGTCGCGGTCGCGCTGGCGCCGACGGTGCTGGCCTACGCGGTTTATGCTGCCATGGGGCACGGGCAGGCCTTTGTCTTTGCCAATTTCCTTTCCATATTCGGGCGCCTGCCCGATCCGCTGCTCGAACGGATGGGCGGGCTGGCCGCGATCGTTGGGATACTCGCACCACTTGCCATCGTGGCGGTACTGGCGTGGCGGCGGGAGCGGCGACTGTCATTCGTGCAGATGTGGGCGGGGGCGGCGATGTTCGGGGTACTGGCCTTCGGCAGTTTCCTCTCCTCCAGTTATGCGCTGCCCGTGCTTGCCCCGTTGTGCCTGTGTGCCGCACCGTGGTTCGAGAACGCACGGCGTGGGCGCTGGGTGGCGGTGGGGCTGCTCGGACTGTCGCTGATCGGGGGCTTGCTGATGGTCCGGCAGGCGATCATCGACAAGGGCAACCGGGCAGAGGCACTGCAGGTCGCTGCAGCGGCGCGACCGCAGCGTGGCGGATGCATCTGGGTGTGGGATGGCTACCCGGCACTTTACCTGCTGGCCGATGCCTGCGTGCCCACCAAGTGGGCCTTCCCTGGCCATCTCAATACTTCGGACGAGGCATCAGTTCGCGCGCTTGGGGTCGATCCAGTGGTCGAAGTGAAACGTATCCTCGCGGCCCGGCCGGAGGTGATCATCGACGATTTTCCCGCCTATCGCCTAGATAACCAGGAAACCCGAGCGCTCGTGGAGGCGGAACTAGCGCGCAGCTACCGCCTGACCGCACGGGTGCAAACGGGGCCAGAGCGCTTCCGGCTAGTCTATCGGCTGAAGTAGTGGAACGGGGAAGGCGCGAATGCGCCTTCCCCGTCTTCGTTGTGGCGGCCTCTGCCGAGCGGTGCCCCCGGCGGAGGCTCAGCAAGCCGCGTGCCCAGTCACGGCCAGCGCGAAGTCGCCGCACAGCGGCGAGACGGTGGCTGTCGGGCCGATTCAGGCGGGCCACAAGGCTATCAACAGCCGCATCTCCGAGCGGCCCACGGAGTTCGTTCAGCCGTCTCTGTATGGCCCGGCGGGCGAAGAGCATCGCATTCCTCTCATCCAGTGTCTCGCCGACACGCGGCGCCGAGGGGAAAGAACACAGCTTGAACACCCGCGTTTCGCCAGCGCCAATTCCCCCACAAGGTCGGCTTGGCCCCCTACCTTCCCCCCACAATCCCCCCGGGCGACCGGCGGTGATGGGGGATGACCGGAGGCCGCGGCGGGGTTTGGCCGGCTCGGGTTGCGTTCCCGGGTGTGGCGGCGGAGGGCGATTGGGGGCGATCTCAAGCGTTCGCGGGCATCACGTTGCGATTTAGGAACATTCTGCGAATCTGAGGGGCAGGAGTTCGAATCTCTTCGGGCGCGCCACGAAATTCCTTGAAATTCAAGCGTAAACGGGCCGGTCGGCGATGACCGGCCCGTTGGTGTTTTCGGGCGTCCCACCACATGCCCACCGGTGGCCCCATTTCGCCGCCGATCTCCCCCTGGGATGCGTGCGGCGCCCGCCGGAGCGAACCCCGACTCCAGAGGGCCCAGCGCTGCGAGCCGCACTACTCGGTCTCGGCCTCGTCGAAATAGTCCAGGTCGATTTGCTAGATCTCGACGGTCCTGGCAACCCGAACCCGACATTGAAGCGGACCATCAACCTCGTCAGCTCGGTCCCGTCGATGAGAACGAGCTTGAGCGCGCCGGAGTAGCTGGCCGCCGCCAGCGCCTGCCTGGAAAATGAAGAGGTGGCGATCAGGACGCCCTTCTGCGCCCCCTTCCCGATCAGCGCGCCTATGAACGCCTGCACGGTCTCGCTGCCGATTGTGTTGCCCGGCTGGTAGCGCTTCGCCTGGAGGTAGACTATGTCGGTTTCATATTCTCGAAAATTGGCGATCACGGTGAATTAAGTACCCTGTCCCTGCGGGCTCTTGAAATCGATTTCCCACGGTCCAAAGTCGTCCCAGGCTTGCCTTGGCGGCCGCTGCCCGAACCAATCAACCATAGGCGGGGAGCTCTCAGATGACACACCGAGCGGTTGTGCTGAAATACGCCCGATCCAGGGGCCTGCCCATCGCGACCGCTGCGGCGGCTTTTGCGATTTTCGTTCTCGACGCACTCACTCCTCAGGACATCACGTTTGCGATGCTTTACATCGCGGTAGTGTTGATGGCCTCCAGCTTCTGCAAGCCACGCGAGGTTGGGCTCGTCGTCCTGGGATGCGTGGGACTGACGGTTTTGAACTACGCGATAATATCGCCGCCGGCCGCCGCGCCGAAAATCGTGGGGCTCTCCAACATGGCCCTGGCCGTCATGGCGATGGCGCTGACCGCTTTCCTCGCCGTGCGCTATCAGGCGGTGGTGGGGGCGGTGCGCGAACAGGCCAAGCTCCTCGACCTGACGCATGACTGCATCATCGCGGGCGACATGAACAACGTGATCACCTACTGGAACCGCAGCGCCGAGGCTTTGTTTGGATGGACCGCGGCCGAGGCCGTCGGCAAGATTTCCTGCCAGCTCCTGAGCGCCACCTTCCCGATGCCGCTCGACGCCGTCATGACCGAGCTCATGAGCACGGACCGCTGGGAGGGCGAGGTCGTCCGCCGGAAGCGCGACGGAACGCCGGTCATCCAGGCCTGCCGCTGGTCGTTGAAGCGCGACGAGCGCGGCCGGCCTGCCGGGATCCTGGAAACCAGCAACGACATGACCGCGCGCCGGCAAGCCCAGGAGGCGCGGCGGGAGGCCCAGGAGGATCTTGCGCGCGTCAATCGCGTGATGCTCCTGAGCGAGTTGACCTCCTCAATCGCCCACGAGGTCAAGCAGCCGCTGTCGGCGATCTCCATGAGCGCCGGCGCCGCGACGCGCTGGCTCGTTACGGTGCCGCCCCGTCTCGAAGAGG
>DATJXU010000089.1:0-2544 GCA_035499915.1 Acidocella sp. | reverse complement strand
CGCAGATGCGGTCGCGCAGCTCCGCGAACCAGGCGGCGGCGCGGGGCTTCAGCGCCTCATGCGGTGGGTGGATGCTCATGCGGCCGTCATAGGGCGTTCCCCTCCCGGCTTCTACTCTTGAAATTTTCCGGCGTTGCCGTCATGCCTGTGAACAGGAGTTCATTTCGCTCCGGGGAGATAAAAATGGCTGAAACAGCGGCAACGGACGCTTTGAGTCATGGCGTCGACTCACGGCGGGGCTTTCTCACAATTCTGACAGGAGCGGCCAGCGCCGTGGCGGCAGGGGCGGTTGTCTGGCCGCTGATCGACGCGCTGAACCCGGACGCTCAGAGCGAGGCCAGTGCCCGGATGATCGTCGATGTCGCCGATATCGCCGAGAACACCGCGAAGACGGTGCAGTGGGCCGGGCTGCCGATCTATATCCGCAAGCTCACCGCCAAGCAGATCGCCGATGCCCAGGCCGTGATGACCAGCACGCTGCCCGACCCGGCGGAGTTCACCGCCCGCGTGCCGGCGGGGTACCAGAATTATGTCGTGGTCGTTGGCCTGAACACCGGCACGCCCTGCGCGTTGGAGGGCAACGCCCCCGCCGACCCGCGCGGCGATTACGACGGTTGGCTCTGCCCCTGCGACGGCAGCCAATACGACCCGCTGGGGCGTGTGCGCTCCGGCCCGGCGAAGAAGAACCTCGCCATTCCCCGCTTCAAATTCATCAACGCCGCGCAGATCCAGTTCGGCTGAGGACAACGCATCATGACCACGGAATTGAAACACTCCTGGGCCGGTGAGCGCATGCCCGGCCTCGGCTGTCTGTGCGCCTGCCTGTTCGCGCCGGTTTACAAGCCCGGGAGCAAGTATCTCGACACGCTGCCCGCGCTGATCGCCATCATGCTCGCCTTCCTCACCCTCTCCGGGCTGGTGCTGGCGGTGTATTACGACCCGTGGCACGCCTTCGCCTCGGTGCAGTTCATCGGCCGCGACGTGCATAATGGCTGGCTGGTGCATGCCTACCACGCCACCGGCACCACCGCGCTGTTCGGGCTGGTGTATCTGTATCTGTTCCGCGCCATGCTCACACGCGGCTACCGCGCCCCGGGCGAGCTGGCGTGGGGGCTGGGGGTGAAGCTGCTCGCCGTGCTGCTGCTGGTTGGCTGGCTGGGCTTCGTGCTCACCGGCGGGGCGGCGGCGTACTGGTCGCTGTTCAAGGCCTCCAACGGGGCGCTGGCGCTCTCCGGGGCGCCGGGGGCGATCGGCAACTGGTTCTTCGGTGGCGCGGCGGGCGGCAACACGCTGGCGCGGCTGGAAGTGTTCCACGCGGTGCTGGCGCTGGGCGCGCTGGTGGTTATGTGGCTGCTGTTTTCGGCGCGCGGGGCGGTGGCGCCCAAGGCCGAGCCGGGCAAGGGCGTGGCCTTCTTCCCGTATTACCTGTCGCAATACCTTGTGGCGCTGGCGGTGTTCGCGCTCATCTTCTCGGTGCTGGCGTTCTTCGCGCCGCATTTCGGCCAGCCCAGGGTGAATGCCCTGCCGGGTGACCCGCTCACCGTGCCGGTGGCGGTGGCGCTGCCCTGGTATTTGCTGCCGCTGGTGGGCGTGGCGGGCGCGCTGCCCGGCATATGGGGCGGTATTCTCGGCGTGGTCGGCGCGCTGGCCGTGCTGGCGGCACTGCCATGGCTGGACCGCTCCGGCCGCGGCGGCGCCAAGGGCGGGCTGTATTGCTGCCTCACCTGGGTGCTGGCGCTGGATGTGGTCGGGCTCGGCGTCTCCTGCTCGCCGCTGCTCACGGCGCTGTTCACCCTCTGGTATTTTTTCCACTTTCTGGTGCTCACCCCGGTGGTGACCGCGATGGAGGCCAAATAATGCGCCGGTTTTTCGCCCCGCTTTTGGCCATGGGACTCGCCACCGCCGGCGCCGCCCAGGCCGAGGACACGCTCTCCCCGCTGCATTTCCAGAGCCAGGGTGTGTTCGGCAGCATCGACAAGGCGGCGGCCCAGCGCGGCCTTCTGGTGTACCAGACCGTCTGCGCTTCCTGCCACTCCGCCAACGCCCTGCATTACCGCGATCTTGAGGCCCTGGGGCTGACTCCGGACCAGGCCGCGAGCATAGCCCAAGGGGTGAAGCTGGCGGATGGCAGCACGGCGACGCTGGATTCCCCCTTCAAGGATCCGGCCATGCCGGCCTCGGCTTTTGGCGGCGCGCTGCCGCCGGACCTTTCCAGCATCGTGGCGCAGCGCAAGCACGGCACGCGCTACGTGTATGAGCTGCTCACCGGCTACACCACGGCGCCGGATGGCGTGACGATGCTGCCCGGGCATTTCTACAACGCCGCCTTTCCCGGCGGGCAGATTGCGATGCCTCCGCCGCTGCGCGACAACGCGGTGACCTACGCGGATGGCACCGCCGCCAGCGCGAACCAGGAGGCCGCTGACGTGGCCGAGTTCCTCACCTGGGCGGCGGACCCGAACCTTTCCACCCGGCACCAGATCGGCCTGCGCGCGGTGATCTTCTTCGTCTTCCTCAGCATCGTCGCTATTGCCTCGAAGCGGA
>DATJXU010000088.1:0-2268 GCA_035499915.1 Acidocella sp. | reverse complement strand
ACGCCGTGGCGCGCGAACCCTGGCGCTCGGGTGCCGCGATGTGCTGGCAGGCGGGCATCGCTCCGCCGGACGGGCTGGTACCGGATGCCCTCGCCCAAGCCGCCTGGGCGCGTGGGGTGAACTGCCATGAAAGTTCCGCCGCGGGGCGGTTGTTCGACGGCGCGGCCGCGCTGCTCGGGCTTTGCCGCGACGCCAGCTACGAGGGCCAAGGGCCGGCGATGCTGGAAGCCCTGGCGGACGCATTGCCCGAAGCCGCCCCTCTGCCCCTGCATAAGATGGACGGCATCTGGGAAGCTGATTGGACGATCCTCGTGCCGATGCTGCTGGACGAGCACCTGCCCAGGGCCGAACGCGCCGCGCGCTTCCATGCCGCGCTGGCCGCCACGGGGGCGGAGATCGCGCGCCTTGTGGGGGCGCAAACCGTGGGACTGGCGGGCGGCGTGTTCCAGAACCGCAAGCTGGCCGAGGCGCTGCTCGCCCGGTTGCGGGCGGCGGGGATTACGGCGCATCTGGGGCGCAGAATTCCCTGCAATGATGCGGGGTTGAGTTTCGGCCAGGTGGTGGAATTTGGAGCGCGGCAATGGATGAAATGATTACCCTGGCCCATGGCAATGGCGGGCGCCGGATGCGCGCGCTGATCGAGGAGATTTTCGCCCCCGCTCTGGGCAACCCGGACACCCAGGCCGACGCCACGCCCATCGCCCTGCCGGAAGGCGAGATCATGGTCACGACAGACGGCTTCACCGTGCAGCCGGTTCAGTTTCCGGGCGGCGATATCGGCGCGCTCTGCGTGCATGGCGTGGTCAACGACCTCGCCGTTTCCGGCGCGACGCCGCTCTACCTCACACTGGCGGCGCTGATCGAGGAAGGCACGTCCACGGCCCTGCTGCGCGAGTTGGTGGCGAGCCTAGGCGAGGCCGCGCGTGAGGCCGGGGTGCGCGTGGTCGCCGGCGACACCAAGGTGCTGCCGCGCGGCCAGGGTGGCGGCGTGTATTTCACCCTCACCGGCATCGGCGTGCGCACGCCCGGCTCCCCGCCCGGCATCGGTGCCATCCGCCCCGGTGACAAGATCCTGGTTAGCGGGCCGGTGGGGGACCACGGCATCGCGGTGATGCTGGCGCGGGAGGATTTCGGCCTGCGCGGCGACGTGCGCTCGGACGCGGCGACCGTGCTGCCGCTCACCCGGGCACTGCTGGCCCTGCCGGGTTTACGCTTCATGCGCGACCCCACGCGCGGCGGGCTGGCCACGGTGGCGCATGAGATCGCACTGGCGGTGAAGCTGGGCATCGAGCTGGAGGAGGCCGCCATTCCGGTGCGCGAGAGCACACAGGCGGTGTGCTCCATGCTGGGCTATGACCCGCTCTACCTCGCCTGCGAAGGCCGTGTGGTGGCTGTTCTGGCGCCGGAGGACGCGGACGCCGCGCTGGCAGCGTGGCGGGCTCTGCCCGATGGCGCGGAAGCGGCGATCATCGGCATGATCGGCCAGGCCCCCGGCCCGGTGGTACTGCGCACGCCGATCGGCGGCAGCCGCGTTCTCCCCGAACTGGAAGAGGACGCCCTGCCCCGCATCTGCTGAACGGAGTCGTATTCGCACGGGCGTTGCCTATCTGAACACGAAGAACTTCAGGAGGACGCGGACATGTTCAAGAGCGTGAACCCGGCAACGGGCCAGGAGGTCGCCAGCTACCCGGAGCTGACGCCGGAGGAGCTGGAACAGAAGCTCGCCGCAGCGCAGGCGGCCTTTTTGCGCTGGCGCCGGACAGAGATTGCGGAGCGCACGGCGCTGCTGAACCGCCTGGCCGATGTGTTCGAGGCAAACAAGGCGCGGCTGGCGCGCATGGCAACCGAGGAGATGGGCAAGACGCTGGCCTCCTCCACCGCCGAAGTGGAGAAATGCGCCGCCTGCTTCCGGCATTACGCCAAACACGGGGCGGAGATGCTTAACACCGAACAGGTGAAGCTGACGGCGGGCGGGAGCGCTGAAATTCATTTCCTGCCGATCGGCGTGGTGCTGGCGGTGATGCCCTGGAACTTTCCCTACTGGCAGGTGGTACGATTCCTTGCCCCGGCGATCCTGGCTGGCAATGCGGGCCTGCTGAAACATGCGAGCATCGTACAGGGCGTTGCCGGGCTGCTCGAAGAGATGGTGAGGCTGGCCCAGGCGCCGGAGGGACTGTTCCAGAATCTTGCCGTCAAATCCAAGGATGTCGCGCAGATCATCGCGGATGAGCGGATTGCGGCGGTAACGCTGACGGGCAGCGAAGGTGC
>DATJXU010000087.1:0-7305 GCA_035499915.1 Acidocella sp. | reverse complement strand
GCCGCGGCGGGGTGTGGCCGGCTCGGGTTGCGTTCCCGGGTGTGGCGGCGGAGGGCGATCGGGGGCGATCTCAAGCGTTCGCGGGCATCACGTTGCGATTCAGGAACGTTCTACGAATCTGAGGGTCAGGAGTTCGAATCTCTTCGGGCGCGCCACGAAATTCCTTGAAATTCAAGCGTAAACGGGCCGGTCAGCGATGACCGGCCCGTTGGCGTTTTCGGGCTTCCCACCGCATGCACCACCGGTGCCCCCATTTCGCCGCCGATCTCCCCCTGGGATGCGTGCGGCGCCCGCCGGAGCGAACCCCGACTCCAGAGGGCCCAGCGCTGCGAGCCGCACTACTCGGTCTCGGTCTCGTCGAAATAGTCCAGGTCGATCCGCTTGATCTCGACGGTCCTGGCGACCCGCACGCCGACATTGAAGCGGACCATCAGCCTCGTCAGCTCGGTCCCGTCGATGAGCACGAGCTTGAGCGCGCCGGAGTAGCTGGCCGCCGCCAGCGCCTGCCGGGAAAAAGAGGAGGTGGTGATCAGGACGCCCTTCTGCGCCCCCTTCCCGATCAGCGCGCCGATGAACGCCTGCACGGTCTCGCTGCCGATCGTGTTGCCAGGCTGGTAGCGCTTCGCCTGAAGGTACACGCGGTCGAGGCCGAGCTGGTCCTCGCGGATCACGCCGTCGACGCCACCGTCCCGGCGAGGGAGCGCCTGGGCCACCGACCAGCGGAAGGTGGGCTGTGAAAGCAGCACCGCCCCTTGGAATCTTACTGTCCATAGCCTTGTGCGCAATCCGCCATGCGTGAAGTCGCCTTGCCTTTACCGCACCGCGTTAGTACTGAATTTTCAGAAATTTCTGAAAGAAAAGTAAATGGAGTTGTCGCCGCTGACTGAGGCCTTCGTGCTGCATTTCGGAGAAATGGGCAGCCGCTGGGGCATCAACCGCACAGTCGGGCAGATCTACGCCCTGCTGTATATCTCCGGTCGCCCGCTGGCGGCGGATGAAATCACCCAGACGCTCGGCGTCTCGCGCTCGAATGTCTCGATGGGGCTGAAGGAGCTGCAATCCTGGCAGCTGGTGCGGCTGCAGCATCTGCCCGGCGACCGGCGCGAGCATTTCTCCACTCCCGACGATATCTGGCAGATCGTTCGCACCCTGGCCGAGCAGCGCCGCCACCGCGAGGTGGACCCTACCCTGTCCGTGCTGCGCGACCTCATCGTCACCCAGCCGGCCAGCGAGGATGACAAGCGCGCCCAGGAAAAGCTGCGCGAGATGCATGACCTGATCGAGCTGCTGGTCGGCTGGGCCGATGAGGTGCGCAAATTGGAGACCCGGGAGCTGGTGCAGCTGCTCAAGCTGGGCAGCAAGGTGGTCGGGCTGCTGGAGCTGAAATCGCGCCTGCCTTTGCTGGGGCGCGGGTCGCGCCGCGCCGATGCCACCCCCGCCGGGGATGATCCCGCCGAAGGCTAACCCCGCCGCCACCAAGTTTTGAACCGCGATGCCCGGCTGCCGCGTGTTTCATAAGAGAAGAGCCGGCAAAAAATTGGAGTGTTAAAGATGCAGGATAGCGCGCTCGCCGTGCTGATCTCCAGGCTGGATTTTGCCTGGATCACGACCATGCACATCCTTTACCCGCCGCTGACCATCGGTCTGGCCGGGCTGCTGTTCCTGGCGGAATGGCGCTGGATGCGCACCGACAACGAGGCCTGGTACCGGCTGGTGCGGTTTTTCGAAAAGCTGTTCATCGTCAATTTCGCCGCCGGTGTGGCCACCGGCATCACCATGGAGATGGCCTTCGGCATTCTCTATGGCCGCTTCTCGGAGGCCGCCGGCCCGTTCTTTGGCCAGGTGCTGGGCTATGAGACGATCACCGCCTTCATGTACGAGGCCGGGTTCATCGGGCTGATGGTGTTCGGCTGGGGCAAGATCAGCCGCAAGATGCATCTCTTCGCCACCTTCAACGTGGCGCTCTCCTCCACGCTTTCGGCCATGTGGATCCTGGATGCGAATAGCTGGATGCAGACGCCGACCGGCGTGGCGCTGCAAAACGGCATCTTCCAGGTGACCGATTGGAGCAAGGCGCTGTTGAACCCTGACGTGATCATGGGCTTCCCGCATATGTGGCTGGCCGCCATGGAGCTGGCCTTGTGCTTCGTCGCCGCGGTTTCCGCCTGGTTCGTGCTCAAGGGCCGGCATGTGGCGATGTTCCAGCGCGCGGTGAAGGCATCGATCCTGGCGCTGGTCGTCGTCGCCCCGCTGCAGGTCTATCTTGGCGATGATCTGGGCCGTGTGGTGGCCGATGACCAGCCCGCCGCGCTGGCGGCCATGGAAGGGCATTTCCACACCCTGAATGCGGATGGCTCGGTGAATACCGACTGGCACGTCATCGGCTGGCCGAACGCCAATGGCGACGGCATGGCCTTCGCCATCTCCATCCCGCATGTGCTGAGCCTGCTGGAAACCCATAGCTGGAATGGCAAGGTGCCGGGGCTGGATGATGTCCCGGCCGACCAGCGCCCGCCGGTGGTGATCCCCTTCTATGCCTTCCGCGTCATGGCCGCCGCTGGCGCCGCGTTGATGCTGCTGGCCTTCTGGGGGCTGTATCTGGCCCTGCGCGGCAGGCTGGGGGCTGCCCGCATCGCCCAGCAGCGCTGGTTCCTGCGCGCCACCATCGCCGCTGGCTTCCTGCCTTATATCTCCGTCTGGTGCGGCTGGTGGGTGCGTGAGATCTGCCGCCAGCCCTGGGTGGTCTATGGCCTCATGCGCACCCAGGATGGCGTCAGCCATATGGGGGTTGGCGAGGCTGTGGTCTGGCTCGTCGGCTATATGGGCTTCGAGATCGCGGTCTGGGGCAGCGTCTGGTACTTCCTGGCGAAGATCATGCGCAACGGGCCGGACATGAGCAGCCCCGTGGCGGCCGATGGCCACCAGCATCTGGGCGCGCTTGAGCCCGCCCCCCACGACCCGCACGCCGCCCCCTCCTATGTGCGGCCGGTCTGAGCCGCGAAGCAGGATTTTTCACCATGAATGAACTCACCCAAGTCCAGAGCCTCGTCACCTTCGCCTGGTGGCTGGCGCTCGATCTCAGCGTGCTGCTCTATGTCATGCTGGATGGCGCCGATCTCGGCGCCGGCATCTTCTCGCTGTTTGTCCGCTCCGCGCATGAGCGCGGCGCCATCATGTCCGCCATGGCCGGCACCTGGGATGCCAACGAGACCTGGCTGATCGTCGCGGGCGGCGTGCTGTTCGGCACCTTCCCCTTCGTCTACGGCTCCTCCTTCGCCTATCTGATGATCCCGCTGATGCTGGCCCTCTGGGGCATGATCACCCGCGCCGTGGCGCTGGAATTTAGGCATCTGGCGGAGGCGCGCTGGCAGCGTTTTTCCGACATCGCCTTCGGCCTTTCCAGCCTCGCCGTCGCCTTCTTCGGCGGGCTGGCGGTGGGGGCCGTGCTGCAGGGCTTCCCGCTCACCCATAATCCCGGCGAGGTGCCGGCCTATACCGGCGGGCCGCTGCGCTGCTTCACGCCCTTCAGCGTCTGGACCGGCATCGCCGCCGTCATCGCGGTGACGCTGTCCGGGGTGCTGTTCATCCGCGCGCGCTTTGAGAAGCAGGAACCGATCCGCCAGCAGGCGGCGCATTGGACGAACTTCGTCTTCTTCCTGGCCCTGGCGGCGGTGGGCATCACCATCGTGCTCAGCGCCATCCTGTTCCCCTGGGCGGCGCGGAAATGGCTCGGCCCGGATAAATGGATCTGGGGGCTGGTGCTGCTGGCGGTGATCTTCAGCACCGTGCGCATGCGCCTGGCCGCAAGGGCCGAGCATGACCTCGCCGCCATCCTCTGGCTCAACCTCACCATCGCGCTGATGGCCGGGGCCATGATGGCCACGCTCTACCCCTGGCTGATCCCGAACACCTGGACGATCTATGCCGGCGCCAGCCCGGCCGTCTCGCTGTTCACCTTCACCTTGGCGATGGGCGGGTTCTTCCCGGTCATGCTGATGTACAACGCCTACCAGATCTGGGTGTTCCGCGCCCGCGTCTCGGCGCTGGCGGCGTATCACTAAGGCCAAGGGCGGACGGTAGAGCCATGGCCACGCACAACGCCCCTCTGGAGCGCGCCGAGAGCAAAAGGCTGGAACGCTGGCTGCGTACCGGCGCAAAGCCTGGGCGCGCAGCGCTCAACGCCGCCATCGGCGCGGGGGCGCTGAGCGGGCTGCTGCTGGTGCCGCAATCCTGGCTTCTGGCCCGGATTGTGGATGGCGCGCTCATGCACAAGGCCGGGCTCTCCGCTGCCTGGCCGCTGCTCTGGGGGCTGCTGGCTTTGTTCATCGCCCGCGCGCTGCTGGGCGTGGCGGGCGAGCGGCTGGCCTTTGCCGCCGGCGCCAGCGCCAATGACGCGCTGCGCGCCACGCTGCAGGCCAAGCTGGCGGCGCTGGGGGCGGGCTTCATCAACAGCCAGCGCGGCGGCGCGCTGGCCAGCCTGCTCACCGACGGGCCGGAGAAGCTGGAGCCCTTCACCCGCGCTTATTTGCCGCAGGCGGCGGTCGCCGCCTTCCTGCCCGCCGCCATGCTCATCGCCGTCTTCCCGGCGGACTGGGTGTCCGGGCTGATCATGCTGCTGAGCGCGCCGCTGATCCCGATCTTCATGATTCTCGTCGGCAAAGGGGCGGCTTCGCTCAACCGCCGGCAATGGCGCCGGCTGGCGCTGCTTTCGGCGCATCTCTTCGATGTCATTGCCGGGCTGCCGACGCTGAAACTCTTCACCCTCAGCCGGTTGCAGGGACGCATCGTCGCCCAGATGTCCGAGGATTACCGCCACAGCGTCATGGCGGTGCTGCGGATGGCGTTTCTTTCGGCCCTGGTGCTGGAATTTTTCGCCACGCTGAGCATCGCGATGATCGCGGTCTATATCGGTTTCCGCCTGTATTATGGCGAGATGAATTTCCTGCCCGGCTTCTTCGTGCTGCTGCTGGCGCCGGAATTCTACCGCCCGCTGCGCGAGATGGGCACGCAATACCATGTGCGGCTGGAGGCGATCGCCGCCGCCGAGCAGGTCGTGGCCTTGCTGGAAACGCCGGAACCGCAGGCCGCCACCGGCACCCTGCCCTTGCCCCGCCGCGCGCTGCGCCGCTTCGCGCTGGAAGGGGTGCGCTTTGGCTACGCGCCGGAGCGCCCGGTGCTGCACGGGGTCGATCTCATTGTGGAGCGCGGCGAGCGCGTGGCGCTGATCGGCCCCAGCGGCAGCGGCAAGAGCAGCATCGCCCGGCTGCTTCTGGGGCTGGAACGGCCGCAGGCCGGGCTTGTGACGCTCGACGGCATGGATCTGCGGGAATTCGACCGCGAAGCCTGGTTCGCCCGCGTGGCCTGGCTGCCGCAGGCGCCGACCTTGTTTCATGGCAGCATCGCCGCGAATCTGCGCCTGGCCAACCCGCAGGCGAGCCTGGCGGCGCTGCGCGGCGCCGCCGCCCTGGCCGGGGCGGACTCGTTCATCGAGCGCCTGCCGCAAGGCTATGACACGATCATCGGCGAGCAGGGCCAGGGGCTGTCCGGCGGGCAAATCCGCCGCCTGGCGCTCGCCCGCGCCGCGCTGAAACCGGCGGAGCTGCTGATTCTGGACGAGGCCGATGCCAGCCTGGATGCGGCCAGCGCCGCCCTGGTGGCGGCGGGGGTGAAAGAGCTGGCGCGCGAGCGCGCGGTGCTGTTCATCGCCCACCGGCTGGACAGCGTGGCCGATGCCGACCGGATCGTGGTGCTGGAGGAGGGCATGGTACGCGAAACCGGAACCCCGGCTGGCTTGCGCGCCCAGGGCGGCGCCTATGCCGCGGCGCAGGCCGCCTATGAGGGCGCGCCATGAGGGATTTCCGCCGCCTGCTCGGGCTGTTGCGCGGGGAATGGGGCTGGGCGCTGGGCGGCATGCTGCTCTCCGCCGGGGTGATTCTGGCCAATGCCGGGCTGCTCGCCCTCTCCGGCTGGTTTATCGCCGCCATGGCGCTGGCGGGGCATGGCGGCCCAACGCTGGATTATTTTGCACCCGCTGCCGCCATTCGCGGCCTCGCCATCCTGCGCGCCTTCGGCCGCTATGGCGAGCGTCTGGCCACCCATGACGCCACCTTCCGCCTCCTCACCCGGCTGCGCGTGTGGGTCTATGAAAAGCTGGAGCCGCTGGCCCCGGCGGGGCTGCAATACCATCGCACCGGCGACCTGCTGAGCCGGATGCGCGCGGATATCGACAGGCTGGAAAGCCTGTATCTGCGCGTGCTGGTCCCCAGCGCCGCGGCGGCATTTTCGGTACCGGTGATGCTGATCTGTCTCGCCTGGCTGCTGCCCGGCGCGGCGCTGCTTGATCTGGCCGGGCTGGCGGCGGCGGGGCTGGCTTTGCCGCTGCTGGCCCAGCGCCTGGGGCGCGAGGCGGGCGCACAGGCCGCGGCGCTGCGCGGGCGCGAAAGCGCGGAACTGGCCGAGCGCCTGCACGGCTTTGCCGAGTTGCTGGTGGATGGCGCCCTGCCCGCGCATCTGGCGCAAAGCGCGGCCACCGCACGCGCCTTGCGCGCCGCCCAGCGCCGCCAGGGCTGGATCGGCTGGTGGGCCAGTGCCGGGGCGCAGCTCAGCGCCCAGCTCAGCCTCTGGTGCATCCTGATCCTGGCCTTGCCGCTGGTCTCACGCGGCGCGCTGTCCGGCCCGGACCTGGCGCTGCTGGCACTTTTCATCCTGGCGAGTTTCGAGGCGGTGGGCGGGCTGCCCGGCGCCTACCAGGCGCTGGGCGAAACCATGGCGGCGGCCCGGCGGATTTTCGAGATCGCGGACGCCCGCCCCGCCACCAGCGACCCGGCTGCCCCCGCCGCCGCCCCGGCGCGGTTCGACCTGCGCGCCGAGGCGTTGCGCATGCGCTACGCCCCGGCTTTGCCGCCGGTCTTCCAGGGCCTGGATTTTGCCGTGCCGGAAGGTGGCTGCCTCGGCATCACCGGCCCGTCCGGCGCCGGCAAGAGCACGCTGCTCAACCTCATCCTGCGTTTCTGGGATTATGAATCAGGCTCTCTGCGACTGGGCGGAACAGAACTGCGCGCGCTGGAGGGCGAGACGCTGCGCGGCCTGTGCACCGTCGTGGCGCAGCGCACGCATCTGTTCAACACCAGCATCCGTGAAAACCTGCGCATCGCCCGGCCGGATGCCGATGACGCTACCTTGCGCGCCGCCCTGCGCGATGCCGCGCTGCTCGATGAGGTGCTTGCCATGCCCGCCGGGCTGGAGACGCTGGTCGGCGAGGCCGGGACGTCCCTTTCCGGCGGCCAGGCACGGCGCCTCTCCATC
>DATJXU010000086.1:0-4649 GCA_035499915.1 Acidocella sp. | reverse complement strand
CGATTCCGTGGAATACATGGCCAACGCCCATTGCGCGGATGCGCTGGTGTGCATCTCCAATTGCGACAAGATCACGCCGGGCATGCTGATGGCGAGCCTGCGCCTCAACATCCCCACCGTGTTCGTCTCCGGCGGGCCGATGGAGGCGGGCAAGGTGGTGGTGAAGGGGGCGGCGCGCGCCCTGGACCTGGTGGATGCCATGGTGGTGGCCGCCGATGACAGCTACTCGGACGAAGAGGTGCGGACCATCGAGCGTTCGGCCTGCCCCACCTGCGGTTCCTGCTCGGGCATGTTCACCGCCAATTCCATGAACTGCCTGACCGAGGCGCTGGGGCTTTCGCTGCCGGGCAACGGCTCCACGCTGGCCACCCATGCCGACCGCGAGAAACTCTTCCGCGAGGCGGGGCATCTCATCGTCGATCTCGCCCGGCGCTGGTATGAGCAGGATGACGAAACCGCCCTGCCGCGCGGCATCGCCAGCTTCAAGGCGTTTGAGAATGCGATGAGCCTGGACATCGCCATGGGCGGTTCCACCAATACGGTGCTGCACCTGCTGGCCGCCGCCCAGGAGGCGGGGGTGGATTTCACCATGGCCGATATCGACCGGCTTTCGCGCCGCGTGCCCTGCCTTTGCAAGGTCGCCCCCGCGAAGAGCGATGTGCATATGGAAGACGTGCACCGCGCGGGCGGCATCATGTCCATTCTGGGTGAGCTGGAGCGCGCCGGGCTGATCGACAGCTCCCTGCCCACCGTGCATTCCAAGAGCCTGGGCGAGGCGCTGAACCGCTGGGACATCACCCGCACCACCAGCGAGGAGGTGAAGACCTTCTTCCGCGCCGCCCCCGGTGGCGTGCCGACGCAGGTGGCCTTCAGCCAGTCCGCCCGCTGGGAGGAGCTGGACACCGACCGCGAGGGCGGCGTGATCCGCGCCGCGACGCATCCTTTCTCCAAGGATGGCGGTCTGGCCGTGCTGTTCGGCAATCTGGCGCCGGAAGGCTGCATCGTGAAAACCGCGGGCGTGGATGAGAGCATTCTCACCTTCCACGGCATCGCGCGCGTCTATGAGAGCCAGGATGCGGCGGTCTCCGGCATTTTGGGCGGCCAGGTGAAGGCGGGCGATGTGGTCGTCATCCGCTATGAGGGGCCCAAGGGCGGGCCGGGGATGCAGGAGATGCTCTACCCGACCAGCTATCTGAAATCGAAAGGCCTGGGCAAAGCCTGCGCGCTGATCACCGATGGCCGTTTCTCAGGCGGCACCTCGGGGCTGTCCATCGGCCATGTCTCGCCGGAAGCGGCGGAAGGCGGGCTGATCGGGCTGGTGGAGACCGGCGATGAGATCCTCATCGACATTCCGAACCGCGGGATCACGCTGAACGTGCCGCAGGCCGTGCTGGCCGAGCGCCGCGCCGCCCAGGACGCCAAGGGCTGGAAGCCCGCCGCGCCGCGCAAGCGCAATGTCTCGCCCGCCCTGCGCGCCTATGCGGCGATGACCACCAACGCCGCGCGCGGCGCGGTGCGGGATGTGAGCCAGGTCGAGCGCTGATCCGCCCGTCCGGGGGTAAAACAACGGGGCGCCTTGCAAGGGGCGCCCCGTTTGCGTTTGCGGCTATCTACCTCCGGTAGAGCGGGCGGAAGATTTAATCTTTCGCGGGCGTCTGAAATGTCAGATTTGCTTTCATTTTGGTTGCAAAAATGCATTAATGTTTTGCAATGAATTATGCGAGCATGCCGACTCAATCACCCGGCTTTCGCGCCTTTGGCGGTGCGATGGCGGCGCGCATCAGGGCGCATGAGTGGGCGCAAACGCCGCTCGGCGCCCCGGAGGCATGGCCGCACGCGCTGCGCCTGATGCTGCAACTCTGCCTGAATTCGCCTTTGCCCTGCGCCATCTATTGGGGGCCGGAGCTGCGCATGCTGTTCAATGATGGCTGGGCGGCGCTGCATGGGCATGCGCACGGGCTGGGGTGGCCAGCGCCTTTTGCCTGGGCGCAGGCATGGGGGGAGACCGGGCCGCATTTGCAAAAAATCCTGGAGCGCGGCGCGGCCAATGCCAGTTTCGAGCGGCGCCACGTGGTGCCGGGGGAAGGTGGCGCGCAGGAGGCGCTCTGGCGCTATGACGTCACGCCGATCCTCGATGAGTCAGGTGCCGTGGCGGGGCTGTTCATGCAGGGCCATGAGGTCCGCAGCCCCGCATTGCATGAGCATCGGCACGCGCTGGAGACGCTCAACCGCATCGCCTCGGCGACCATCGCCGAGACGGACCCGGAAAAGATCGTCCAGCTGGTGACGGATGCCGGGGTGGAGCTGACCGGCGCCGCCTTCGGCGCGTTTTTCTACACCGCCGTGAACGAGGCCGGGGAGAGCCTGCTGCTCTACACCCTCTCCGGCGCGGCGCGGGAGAGTTTCGCCGGGTTTCCCGAGCCGCGCCGCACCGCTCTCTTCTCGCCGACCTTCGATGGGCTGGGCGTGATCCGTGCCGATGATATCACCGCCGATCCGCGCTATGGCCGCAACCCCCCGCTGAAGGGCATGCCCAAGGGGCATTTGCCGGTGGTCAGCTATCTGGCCGTGCCGGTCGCCTCGCGCGAGGGCAATGTGATCGGCACGGTGCTGCTCGGCCATCCGGAGCGCGCGCGCTTCACCGCGCGGCATGAGGAGGTGATGCTGGGGCTGGCGGCGCAGGCGGCCATCGCCATCGAGAATGCGCGGCTTATCCAGCGCGTGCGCGAGGCAAACGAGACGCTGGAGCAGCGCGTGGCCCAGCGCACCCAGGAGCTGACCGAGGCGAATGAGGCGCTGCGCCAGGCCCAGAAGATGGAGGCGGTGGGCCAGCTCACCGGCGGCATCGCGCATGATTTCAACAATCTCCTGCAAGGGATCAGCGGCAGCCTGGAGATTCTCGGGCGCAGGCTGGCGCAGGGGCAGGTTCAGGGGCTGGAGCGGTTTCTGCACGGGGCGCAGAATTCCGCCCAGCGCGCGGCCTCCCTCACGCAGCGCCTGCTTGCCTTCTCGCGCCGGCAGACCCTGGACCCCCGCCCGGTGGATGTGGGGCAGCTCATCGCCGGGCTGGCGGATCTCATCCAGCGCGCCGTCGGCCCCGCCAGTGCGCTGGAGGTGGGGGCGCAGGCGCACCGCCAGCTCGCGGTGGTGGATGTCACCCAGCTTGAAAGCGCGCTGCTCAACCTCGCCATCAATGCCCGCGACGCCATGCCCGGCGGCGGGCGCCTGACGATCGAGACCGCCAATCGCCAGCTGGACGAGCCGGCGGCGCGGGGGTTTGACCTGCTGCCCGGCCCGTATCTGGTCATCTGCGTGTCCGACACCGGCACCGGCATTCCCAAGGAGATGATCGGGCGGATTTTCGATCCCTTCTTCACCACCAAGCCCATCGGCCAGGGCACGGGGCTGGGGCTGTCCATGGTGCATGGGTTCGTGCGCCAGTCCGGCGGGCATGTGGAGGTGCATTCCACGCTGGGGCTCGGCACCAAGGTGTTTCTCTATCTCCCCTGCCATGAGGGCGAGATGGTGGTGGAGCCCGCGCGGCAAGAGAGCCAGGTACTGGAGGCCGCAACCGGTGCCACCGTGCTGGTGGTCGATGACGAGGCGGTGGTGCGCGCCCCGATCATGGAGGTGCTGAACGAGGCCGGCTACATTGCGCTGGAGGCGCAGGACGGACAGGCCGGGCTCAGGCTTCTGGATGCCGACGCCAGGGTGCGGCTGCTGGTCACCGATGTCGGCCTGCCGGGGGGGCTGAATGGGCGCCAGGTGGCCGATGCCGCCCGGCAGAAATATCCCGGCCTGAAAGTGCTGTTCATCACCGGCTATGCCGAGCAGGCGGCGGTGGGCAGCGGGGCGCTGGAGGAGGGGATGGCGATGATCGCCAAGCCCTTCGCCATGGCGGACCTGGCCGATAAGGTTGCCGAGATGCTGCGGGCCTGACCCCTATTCCCCGTCCGCCAGCCGGGTCTGCGCCTGGGAGACGAAGCTGCCCGGCGCCACGCTGCGGGTGAGCCAGACATTGCCGCCGATCACCGAATTGCGCCCCACCGTGACGCGGCCCAGTATGGTCGCCCCCGCATAGATCACCACATTATCCTCGATGATCGGGTGGCGCGGCTCGCCTTTGATCAGCGCGCCGGTTTCATCCTCGGTGAAGCGTTTCGCCCCCAGCGTGACATGCTGGTAGAGCCGCACATTCTCGCCGATGATCGCGGTCTGGCCGATGACCACGCCGATGCCGTGATCGATGAAGAAACGCGGGCCGATCTGTGCCTGCGGGTGGATGTCGATGGCGGTTTCGGTTTGCGAGATGCTGGCCAGCAGGCGCGGCACCAAGGGCGCGCCCAGCTTGTGCAGCGCATGGGCGAGGCGGTGATGGATGATGGCCCGCATGCCGGGATAGCAGAGCAGCACCTCGGCGAGCGATGTCGCCGCCGGGTCGCCCTGATCGGCGGCTTTCAGGTCGCTCACCAGGGCGGTGCGGATGGCGGGCAATTGCGCGGCAAATTCGCGCACGATGTCGCAGGCGGCGCAATCGGCCTCCTCGAAGCGCGGCTTGTCCTCCGGCGCCAGGAATAGCAGCCCCCGGCGCACCTGCTCGGTGAGCGAGGCCAGGGTGCGGGTGAGGGTGTGGCCGACGAAGTAATCGA
>DATJXU010000085.1:0-6141 GCA_035499915.1 Acidocella sp. | reverse complement strand
GGCGTGACCGTTTGGACGCGCATCGCAAACCCCCTTTAACGCATTGTTTTCTCGGTTAATTCCTGTAAAACAGATGGGACGATCCGGCGTTCGTAGCGCTGGATCGCCCCTTACCTCAACCGCTTATGTGGAGCGATTTATGGCTGACGATACAACTAGCACGAAAATGTGCCCTAAGTGCAAGTGTGTCAAATCAATATCAGAATTTTCCAAAGACCACCGAAATAAAGATGGCCTCAGAAGCGGTTGCCGCGAGTGCGGCAGAATAGCGGCGCGGGCATGGAAGGCCAGGAATGTAGATCGCGTTTTGCAATACGCCAAAGACTGGGCAAAACAGAACCCCGAAAAATGCCTCGAACGAGACCGACGCAGAAATAAAGCGAATCCAGGGCGGACGTCAGCTCAATCAAAGTTGTGGCGCAAAAAAAATAAAGAGCGCGAGGATGAGAGAAAACGCCTTTGGAAATCAAACAATCCTGAAAAGGTTAGGGCGGGGGCACGGAAAACATACGCCAAATCACCAGAAAAGGGCGCTGCAAAATATCATATACGCCGCGCTCGAAAGATGCAGGCGGAAGGGTCCTTTTCGGCGGAAGATATTAAGAAAATACGGTCGTCTCAGAAAGACAAGTGCGCCGCCTGCACAACTAAGCTTCACGGCGGAGGAGATGTAGACCACATCACCGCCTTAGTTTCTGGCGGATCAAATTGGCCGCGAAATCTGCAACTATTGTGCAGGCCATGCAACAGCAAAAAACACGCCAAGGACCCGATAGATTTTATGCGGGAACTTGGAAAGCTTCTATGAAATGAAAGGTCTTTTAAAATGTTGAGAGGTATTCAATACCCAGGAAGCATCCCTCTGGATACAGATATTCTTGGCGCGCAGCAGAACGCGATGACGGCCATCGGCTACGCGCTTCAGGCCGCCATCGGGACCGGAACCTATGTGGATGGGCTGGCGGGAACGCAAACCACCGTGCCCAGCCTGACCATCAACATCGGCCCCGGCTCCATTATCTCGCTCGAAGAGGTGGACGCCAACGCCTACGGCTCGCTCGGCACCAATACCGCGCCGCTGGTCAAAATGGGCATAAACCTGGCCGCGACACAGTTCACCCTGACCGCGCCGGGCACCTCGGGCCAGAGCATCAATTACTTGGTCGAAGCCGAGTTTTTGGAGCAAGACGGCACGCCCATCGTGCTGCCCTATGTGAACCCGTCCTCGCCCTCGACCCCCTACGCCGGGCCGGGCAACGCTGGGACCGCGCAGAACACCCAACGCGCGCAGACCGTCAGCCTCCAGATCAAGGCTGGCGCCGCGGCGACCACCGGCACGCAAACCACGCCGGCCACCGATTCCGGGTGGGTTCCGCTCTACGTCATCACCGTGAATTATGGCCAGACCGCCATCACCACGGCACAGATCACCACCGCCCCAGGTGCGCCGTTCATCACCTCGAAAGTTGGCCAAGCCGGGTGGAGCAACAGCCTCCTGACCGACACCGGAACTACGAATGCCCTGGCGGTGACGCTCAACCCGGCGCCAGCCTCCATGGCGGCGCTGGTCGGCATTCCGCTGCGGGTGAAGGTGGCGAACACCACGACCGGCGCCTTCACGTTGAACGTCAACGGCCTCGGCGCCGTCTCCGTCATCGGTTCCAGCGGTAACGCGCTTGGCGCCGTGACCGGGATTAATGCCGCCCTGGCTGGCGACATCATCGACCTTGTCTATAACGGCACGTCGTTCGTCTATCACACGGGCGCCGGGCGCCTTATCAACGTCCAGGTTTTCACCGCCAGCGGAACCTACACGCCAACGCCAGGGACGCAGAGCGTTGTTGTCGAGGTGCAGGCGGCCGGAGGCGGCTCGGGCGGTGTCGCTGCGACCTCATCGACGCAGACCGCCCAAAGCCCGCCGGGTACGCCGGGCTCATACGCCAAGGCGCGCTACACCAGCGGCTTTTCGGGCGCTGCCGTCACGGTCGGCACGGGCGGCGCGGCTGGCACCTCAAGCACGGCGGGTGGACAGGGCGGGACAAGCTCATTCGGCGCCCTGGTTTCTTGCCCCGGCGGCCCTGGATCACAGGCGGGCACAGCCAGCACAACCTACAACATCACCATTCCCGGCGGGGCCTCTGGCAACCCAAGCGGCTCCGGGATTATCGTTTCAAGCTTTGGCTTCTCTCCGCAGAACACGCTTCAAGCAAGCTACGGTATTTCAATGGGCTTCTTGCCGACCGCTGCGCCCATGCCTGGGGCAAGTGCGGGCTCGGGCGCCTCGGGAGTCTATCAGCCGGTTTCGCAATCGGCCGCCTCCGGCCACGCTGGCACCAACGGCATCGTCGTCGTTTACGAATACGCCTAAAGGAAATCGAAAATGAGCAATTACGCGCTTATTCAGAACGGCACCGTCGCCGAACTGTTCACCCCGCCGGAAGGCTTTACCTTGGCGCAATGCTTCACCCCCGCAATGGTGGCACAATTCGTGGACGTGACCAGCGCCAACCCTGCCCCGGCTCTGGGCGATACGGCGACTGAGACCGGCGGCGCGTGGAGTTTTGCCGCGCCCGCCGGGCCGACGCTGGCCCAGCAGCAGGCCGCCCAGAACGCCGCCATGTCGGCGGCGTGCCAGGCGGCTATCCTCTCGGGGTTCACCTCTTCGGGTCTGGGAAGCGCCTACAACTACCCGTGCGATGCAGTAACGCAGACCAACATCATCGCGGCTTCCGATCATGGCGGCTCGCTCTGGTGCCAGCCGCAGGCCGGGGGCGCATGGGCGTTCCAGGCGCACAGCGAGGCGCAGGCCACGCAGGTTTATTCCGACATGACGGCGCACATTCAGGCGCAGCAGACCATCTATGCGGGGCTGCTGGCGCAGATCGCCGCGGCCACCACCGTTGCAGCAGTGCAGGCCATCGTCTGGCCGTGAGGAGGGTTAATGACTGGCTGGCGCTCCGGCTCTCCAGGGCGTTCAGCACCATGGGCGCGTTCTGGGCATTTCTTGCCCTGGCGCTCCTGCCGACGATCTGGCCCGCCAGCATGGCGGCGGTGCAGTTCATAAGCTCTGGCGTGCTGCAGCTTGTGGCGCTGCCCCTGCTGGCCGTCTCAGGCATCCTTCTCGGCCGGGCCGCCGAGACGCGCGCCCAAGCCGACCACGAGGCCATCATGGCTGAAATGGTCATCCTAAAGGAGATGCAGGCAGAACTGCATTCTGTTTTGACAGCGGTTCGCCCAGCCGCCTACAACGTATAGGCGAACGCCTAAATTTGAACCCATCACGGAGACCATAATGAGCGAAACCACACAAGCCGTTGCCGATACGGAAGCAGCCGAAACCGCCGCGAAAGCCGTTGCGGTTGATGTCGTCGTGACCAAGGAAGCCGTGGTATCGGCTGCCCTAGCCGCCATCCATGCGGAACTGGCGAAAATAGAAGCAGCCACCGGCCAGGACCTGTTGCATCTGCGCGCCGAGCTGGACGCCATCGGCGCCGATGCTGAAGGCTTTTTCGACAAGATGGGCGCTTGGCTGCACAAGCATCTGTAACACCTCACCCGCGCGCGGCCGGGCTATGCCGCGCCCCTCCCCATAACCTGAAAGCTCCCCCATGGCGTGGATTCTCATTCCGCTCGCCGCGTTCCTTTGGCGGCTACGCGGAGGATTGCTCAATTCGATCACTGGCACGGCGAATTACAAGATCGGACCGCTAACGTTCAACGATACGACCGTGCGGATCATCTACAGCCTCGGCCTCGCCGTCGCCTATGGCGTGCTCACCGCCTGGACGTGGCATGTGGCCGCCATGGCAGTTGCCCTGTTCGCGGGCTGCACCGTCTGGGGCTGGTTCGGCGCGGCGCTGTTCCCGACCAAGTGGCGGGATATCGGCTTGCTTTCTCTCTCCGGCACGTTGCGCATGGGCTTTGTGGCCGCCGCCACGCTTTCCCCCTGTCCTCTGCTGGCCGGGCTCTTGTGCGGCCCGGTCTATTGGCTTGGATCGCGCATCCCGCAGAGCCCCGGCGGTTGGGGCTTCTGGCAGGAATGGCTGTTCGGTGCCGCAATCGGCGCCTCGCTCGCCGCAACCATCTGGTGGCAGGCATGAAGTGGCTCGATTTCATCCGCACCCCGGATGGCCGGGCCGATGAAATGGCCGCATGCTGCATACTCGGCGTGCTCGGATTCATCGGTCTGGCCGTGTTTTCCGTCGTCGCCAATCATCAACCATTCTCCCCACTCGACTATGGTGCTGGCCTTGGCTCGGCCATCGGCGGCGCCGCGGCGGGCATGGGCCTTAAATCCAAGCTCGGAGGCTAAAATGCTCCCCACAATCCAGGCCAAGGCCGCCGCTGCGCTGTTCGGTGCGGCCCTCTTCACCCTCGCCGGCTTCTGGCTGGGGCATCGCTATGACCTCGGCACTATTGCCACACTGCGCGCAACACTCGCCCAGCAGCAGGCCGCCGATGCCCAGGCCATGGCCAAGGCTAATGCCATCGCCGCCGCCCAGCTATCCGCCGCCCAACTCGCGGCGAGTACTGCTGTTCTGGCCGCTCAGACGCAGGCAGATGCCGGTCAGGCCAAGGGGCAGGCCATCGAGACCAGAATTGCCGTGCAGGCCGCTCAGCAGGGCCAGGACGGCCCCGTAGCGCCTGTTCTTTCCGATGCGCTGGCGCAGTTGGAGGGGGTAAAATGATGCCATCTTGCACATGCGGCGCGTCCGGCGGCGAAAAGCGTTGCGCCTGCCGCCCCGCGCTTCTGAAAGGCTTCGCCGGCATGGCAATTGCCGCCGCCCTGACCGGCTGCGCGACCTCTCCGGCCCCGCCGCCCATCGTTGAAACCAAGATCGAGGTGCAGCGCATCACCATCCCGGCGGCGCTGCTTACATGCCCGCCCGCGCCGGACGTGCCGATCAATCCAAAACTTCAAAGCGCCGTCGCGGATTGGATCGCCCGTAGCTACATCGCAGATTCTGCGTGCCGGGAAGACCTAGCCGAGATTGCCGCGCTGCAATCGCAGGAGGAAGCCAAGTGAGCGAAACCATGGAGCGGCCTGGGATGAGTGAGGCAAGTTTCGCCATTGGCGCCCTAACCGGCCGGGCCGATGCAGCCGACGCGCGCATGGATCGCATCGAGGCATCGACAAATGACCAGCTCGCCATCGTGCATAAGCGTTTCGACAAGATCGACGTAAAGCAGGACGCCATGAGCAGCCTCATGAATCGATGGCTGGGCGGGCTTACCCTGGCAATGGGCGCGCTCACGATCATCGGCGGCCTGATTGCCGCTGAAATCAGCCACTCTGGCAATCTTTTTTGAAAGAACCCGAATGATAGGCAACCAATTGGCATGCGATGCCTTCACGGCGGCGGAAGAAGGCGGGTACACAAATAACCCGTCCGATCCTGGCAACTGGACCGGCGGCGCGTGTGGCGTCGGCGCCTGCGCCGGGACCAAGTACGGGATCGCTGCCAGCCAGCACCCCACGCTCGACATCGCCGCGCTGACCCCCGCCCAGGCCGCGCATCTGCGCGCGCCGTACTGGACGGCTATCAACGGCAACGAGCTGCCCAAGGGGCTTGACCTCGTGGCATATGACTTTGGCGTCAATGCAGGCCCCTGCCATAGCGCCAAACTGCTCCAAGGGGTGCTTGGCGTCAGTGAAGACGGGTCTATTGGCCCCGGCACACTGGCGGCCATCGCCGCGCATGACGTGCGCCAGCTCATCGCCTCGCTCTCTGCCGCGCATGTCGCATATTACCAGGGTCTGCCGACGTTTGCGGAGTTTGGGGGCGGCTGGGTCGATCGTGTGCAGCGATGCCAGGCGGCGGCGCTGGCGATGCTGGAGCCGGTCGCGGCATAGAAACCTCATATTTTCATGGGATCTACTAAAAGGCCCGGGGCTCACGCTCCGGGCCTTTTGTGTTTCAGGCGCCGGTTTGGCTCATTTGTCTGATCCTTCTGTCATGCCCGCCCGGCAGTTTTGGCTAGTTGGTCCAAAACGTCCTGGTTGCCAGCCTCCAAATTCTGGGCGACGGTTTCCATTGCGATCTGGGTCGTCACCGTCCGTTGATCCTGAAGCGCCACCAGCTTGCCGACCATGTTGGCCGCGATGGCAAGCACCTCAAGCGAGGTGAGTTTGCCAGAATG
>DATJXU010000084.1:0-2350 GCA_035499915.1 Acidocella sp. | reverse complement strand
CAGGAGCCTGAGCGCGACGAGAAGCCGCATTAGAGACGTGCCCTAGCCAACCGCGCCGCCGCCTTGTTAGCATCACGCCGCAATGATGCGGGGGCGTGATGGACGCGACGGATATGCAGGCGGCCCTTATGGTCCGTGGCTTGGCCAAATCCTTTGGCCGCAAGGTCGTGGAAGGGCTGGACCTTCGCATCCGTGCAGGTGAATTTTACGCCCTGCTGGGTCCCAACGGCGCGGGCAAAACCACCACGTTGCGAATGATCGCCGGGTTGATGCGCCCGGATGCCGGGAGCATTTCCGTGTATGGGCGCGATGTGCTGGCCGACCCGCTCGGCGCCAAGGCGGTCATGGCCTGGATTCCGGACGAGCCGCTGCTCTACGACCGGCTGAGCCCGCTGGAATATCTCGCCTTTGTCGCCGGGCTGTGGCGGGTGGATGCCGATCTCGCCAAATCCCGCGCCGAGGAATTGCTGGACACGCTCGGCCTCTGGCCGCACCGCAATGAGCGCTGCGAGGGTTTCTCGCGCGGCATGAAGCAGAAAACCGTGCTGGCCGGGGCGTTGATCCACGATCCCAAATTCCTGCTGCTGGACGAGCCGCTGACCGGGCTGGACGCCGCCTCCGCCCGGCTGGTGAAGGACATCCTGCGAAAGCATGTCGAGGGCGGGGCCGCCATCATCCTCACCACCCATATCCTGGAAGTGGCCGAACGGCTGGCCAGCCGCATAGGTATCCTCTCCGGCGGCAGGCTGCTGGCCGAGGGCGATTTGCCGGGCTTGCGCGAGCAGGCCGGGGTGTCCGGCTCGCTGGAGGATGTGTTCCTCCACCTCACCGCCGCCTGATGCTCTCCGCTCCCGGCTTTCTCTGGCTGCTGCGCCATGAGCTGATCGTGCTGTGGCGCGGCTCCATCCTGGTGCGCACGCATCGCCATGTGCTTTTTCCGCTGATCGCGGTCGGCGTCATTTTCCAGGGCATTGCCCTGCTGCTGGCGGGCCAGATCGTCCACCATCCGCTTCCCGCCGACGTGATGCTGCTGGCGGCGAATATCAACATCGTCTTCCTGTTCGCGCTGATGTTCTCCCGCGCCATGACGTCGAGCATAGACGTGATCTACGGCCGGGGCGACGCGGATTTCCTGCTCGCCTCGCCGATTCCGCCCGGGCGTGTGCTGGCGGTGCGCATGCTGGGCGTGGCGGTGAGCATCGCCGCCCCCTGGATGCTGCTGGGCGGGGTGCTGGCCAATGCGCTGGTGGTGTACGGGCAGTTATGGGCCCTGGCGGTGTACCCAGTGCTGTTGGCCGAGGCGCTGATGGTCGCGGCCCTGGCTTTTGCCCTGGTCACGGCGCTGCTGGGGCGCATCGGCCCCGCGGCGGCAAGGCGGGCAGGGCATACGCTGGCGCTCGGCGTGGGCATCGGCATTTTCATCCTGGGCCAGATGTCGCGCTTCGTGCCGCCGGAAACCCTGGTGCGGTTCTGGCGTGCCATGCTGCCGGGCCCAGGCGGTGGCGGACCCGTCTTCCTGTTCGCGCGCGGGCTGCTGGGGCAGGGGGCTAGTCTCGCCGTGAGCATCGGCCTGAGCCTCGCGGTGTTCGGGCTTGCCTGGCGGGGTCTTGCCAAGCCCTTCGCCGAGGGCGCCATTACCGCCGCCGCCTATCGCCCGCCGGGGCGCGTCGGGACGCAAGGCGGCAAGTTCGGCAATACCGCCTTCGCCGCGCTGTTCGCCAAGGATTTGCGGCTGCTCGCTCGCTTTCCCGGGCTCATCTCGCAGGTGGTGTACCGCTCGCTTACCCTGGTGCCGGTGGTGTTCATTCTGGCTGGAAAGTTCAACGCCTATGGCGGCATGGCGGTGGTGCCGCCGCTGCTGGTGTTCCTCGCCGGACAGCTCGGGCTGTTCTTCATCTCGGTGCTGCGCGGCACCGAGGATGCGCCGGACCTCGCCGCCAGTGCCCCGGTGCCGGATGAGTTGCCCCCGCGCGCCGGCATCGCCGCCGCGGGTTATGCGGCGCTGCTGATCCTGGCAGTGCCGGTGCTGGCCACCATGGCTCGCGCGCCCGCCATGCTTGGGCCATTGCTGGGCGGGCTGGCCGGGGTGCTGTTGTGCAACCTCATTCTCGGGCGGCGGCTGCCGATTCCGCTGGTGCGTGCCGAGTTCGGAAAGACGCAGACGGGCACGGTGCTCGGGCTGATCCTGGGCGTTGCCGTCAGCAGCCTTTGGTCACTGGTTGTGTGGCTGATCGTGGCGCCCAGCCCGTTCGCATGGCTGGCGCCAAACGGTTAGCCGACCGGCACGTTGTCCAGCAGCCTTACCTGGCCAAGCTTGGCGGCGGCGATCAGCCGTGCCGGGCGGATGAAG
>DATJXU010000083.1:0-20882 GCA_035499915.1 Acidocella sp. | reverse complement strand
GCTGCGCGCCCGGCTCTCGGATGCGCGGCATTTCTGGGCGCTGGATTTGAAGACGCCGCTGGAGGCGCTGCTGCCGAAGCTGGAAAAAATCACTTTTCACGCCAAAATCGGCACCCAGCGTCAGCGTGCGGACCGGATTTCCGAGCTGGCCGGGGAGATTGCCACGCTGCTTGGCGGCGATGCCACGGCCGCCCGCATGGCCGGGAAGCTGGCGAAAGCCGATCTCGTCACCGGCATGGTCGGCGAATTCCCCGAACTGCAAGGCATCATGGGCGGCTATTACGCCGCGCGCAGCCATGGCGAGGAGATCGGCCAGGCCATCCGCACCCATTACCAGCCCAAAGGCCCGTCCGATGATGTGCCGAGCGGCATTATCGCCGTTGCCGTGGCGCTGGCCGACAAGCTGGACACGCTGCGGGCGTTCTTTGCCATCGGCGAGACGCCGACCGGCTCGGGCGATCCGTTCGCGCTGCGCCGCTGCGCGCTTGGCGTCATCCGCATTGTGCTGGAAAACGGGCTGCGCCTGAATCTCAAGCCGCTGTTGAACAATGATGCCGACCTGTTCGCCTTCATCATCGAGCGGCTGCGCGTCAAACTGCGCGGCGAGGGCAAGCGCTTCGACGTGCTGGATGCCGTGCTGCAAGCGGGCGAGGATGATGACCTGGTGCGGCTGATGAAGCGCGTCGAGGCGCTGTCCGCCATGCTCGGCACCGAAGACGGCAAGAACCTGCTGGCCGCCTTTAAGCGCGCCGCGAACATCCTGAAAATAGAAAACGCCAAGGACGGCCCGCATGACGGCGCGCCGGATGCGGCGGGCTTTGCGCAGGATGAAGAGCGCGCCTTGGGCGCCCGGTTGGTGGAGGCGGATTTGGCGCCCCTGCTGGCGGCGGAAGACTATGAAGCCGCGATGAGCCGCCTGGCCATGTTGCGCCCGGTCATCGACGCGTTTTTTGAAAATGTTACGGTCAATGCTGAATCGCCTGATTTGCGCCGCAATCGTTTGCGATTGCTCGCGCGCTTCACGGGGGCGGTCAATCAAGTGGCTGATTTTTCTCGGATTGAGGGTTGAGGGAGACCAGAGATTATGACGAAATGGGTATATAATTTCGGCGCTGGCGTGAATGACGGCAATGCCTCTCTCCGCAACCTGCTGGGTGGCAAGGGTGCCAATCTGGCGGAGATGGCAAGCATTGATCTGCCCGTCCCGCCCGGCTTCACCATCACCACCGAGGTTTGCACCGCCTATTACGATAACGGGCGCAACTACCCGGCCGAGCTGAAGGCGCAGGTGGATGCCGCGCTGGCGCGCATCGAAGCCGCGGTGGACCGCAAGTTCGGCGACAAGGACAAGCCGCTGCTGGTTTCCGTGCGCTCGGGCGCGCGCGTCTCCATGCCGGGCATGATGGACACGGTGCTGAATCTCGGCCTGAACGACACCACCGTGCTGGGCCTGGCCGCGGCGTCGGGCGATGAGCGCTTCGCCTGGGACTCCTATCGCCGCTTCATCCAGATGTACGGCTCGGTGGTGCTGGGCGTCGACCATCACCGCTTCGAGGAAATCATCGAGCATGCGAAGCTCGAAGCCAATGTGACCGAGGACACCGCGCTGACGCCGCAGGACTGGCAGGATGTCGTCGAGGGCTACAAGAAGATGGTGGCCGAGGAGATCGGCAAGCCCTTCCCGCAGGAGCCGCAGGACCAGCTCTGGGGCGCCATCGGCGCCGTGTTCGGCTCCTGGATGAACCCGCGCGCCAATGTTTATCGCCGCCTGCATGACATCCCGGCCAATTGGGGCACGGCGGTCAACGTCCAGGCCATGGTGTTCGGCAATATGGGCAATGACTGCGCCACCGGCGTGTGCTTCACCCGCGACCCGTCCACCGGCCTCAACGAATTCTATGGCGAATATCTGGTGAACGCCCAGGGCGAGGACGTGGTGGCGGGCATCCGCACCCCGCGCCCGCTCTCGAAGGCCTATGCCAAGCCCGGCGAGGTCTCCATGGAGGAGGCGCTGCCGGAGGCCTACAAGGACCTGCATAATGTCCGCGCCATCCTTGAGAAGCATTACAAGGATATGCAGGACATCGAGTTCACCGTGCAGCAGAACAAGCTGTACATGCTGCAGACCCGCTCCGGTAAGCGCTCCGCCGCCGCCTCTCTGCGCATCGCCGTGGAGATGGCCAATGAGGGGCTGATCGACAGGAACACCGCCGTGATGCGCGTGAATCCCGCGTCGCTGGACCAGCTTCTGCACCCCACGCTGGACCCCAAGGCGGATAAAAAACTGTTCTCCAAGGGCCTGCCGGCCTCTCCGGGCGCGGCCTCGGGTGCCGTGGTGTTCTCCGCCGATGAGGCCGAGCTGCGCGCTCAGAAGGGCGAGGCGGTGGTGCTGGTGCGCATCGAGACCAGCCCAGAGGATATTCACGGCATGCACGCCGCCCGCGGCATTCTCACCACCCGTGGCGGCATGACCAGCCATGCGGCGGTGGTGGCGCGCGGCATGGGCCGGCCCTGCGTGGCCGGCGCCGGCGGCATCTCCGTGGATTACGGGGCGCAGACCCTCTCCGCCGGCGGTGTCACGCTGCGCGCGGGTGATATCGTCACCATCGATGGCTCCACCGGCGAGATTTACGTGGGCGCGGTGAAGATGATCGAGCCGCAGCTCTCCGGCGATTTCGGCACGCTGATGCAGTGGGCGGACGAAGTCCGCCGCCTGAAGGTGCGCACCAACGCCGAAACCCCGCTGGATGCCGAGACCGCCCGCAAGTTCGGCGCCGAGGGCATCGGCCTGTGCCGTACCGAGCATATGTTCTTCGACCCGCAGCGTATCGGCGCCGTGCGCCAGATGATCATGGCGCGGGACGAGGCGGGCCGCCGTACGGCGCTGGCCAAGCTGCTGCCCTTCCAGCGCGAGGATTTCGTTTCGCTGTTCAAGATCATGGAAGGGCTGCCGGTCACCATCCGCCTGCTCGACCCGCCGCTGCATGAATTCCTGCCGCATGGCGCGGCGGAGCTGGCCGAGGTGGCGCAGGCCTTGGGCATGGATGCCGCCACCATCCGCGAGCGCGCGAGCGAACTCTCCGAGACCAACCCGATGCTCGGCCATCGTGGCTGCCGCCTGGGTGTGACCTACCCGGAGATCTACGAGATGCAGGCCCGCGCCATCTTCGAGGCGGCGGTGGAGATTTCCAAAACCGCGAAGGCGCCGGTGCCGGAGATCATGATTCCGCTGGTCGGCACCAAGAAGGAGCTGGATATCACCCGCGCCCAGGTGGAGGAGACCGCGAAAGCCGTGTTCGCCGAGACCGGGGTGAGCGTGGAATATTCCGTCGGCACCATGATCGAGCTGCCGCGCGCGGCGCTGACCGCCGATGCGATCGCCGAGGCGGCGGATTTCTTCTCCTTCGGCACCAACGACCTGACCCAGACCGTGTTCGGCCTCTCGCGCGATGATGCCGGCAAGTTCCTGCCCGCTTATGTCGAGAAGGGCATCCTGGCGAAGGATCCGTTCGTCTCCATCGATGTGGATGGCGTCGGCGGCTTGGTGAAGATCGCGGCGGAGAAGGGCCGGAGCACGAAGCCGACCCTGAAGCTCGGCATCTGCGGCGAGCATGGCGGCGACCCGGCCTCCATCTCCTTCTGCGAGTCCGTGGGCCTGGATTACGTTTCCTGCTCGCCCTACCGCGTGCCGGTGGCGCGCCTGGCGGCGGCGCAGGCGGCCATCGAGGCCAAGGAAACCCATTTCCGCGACAAGTAAGCGCCGCGGAAAGCCAGCATGAGAAAGGCCGGGAGATGATCCCGGCCTTTTTGTTTCAGGCGTTTTCGGTGCCGCCTGTGGCCTGATGACGAAGCGGCAAAAAAGGCGGCACCCAAAAACTCTATCAGCTATTTCCCATCCAGTTCCGGCACGTGGCAGCCGGGCTGAATATCGCCGGTGAATTTCGGCCAGACCTGCGATGCGCCCAGCAGCGGAACCCCGATATAGCCATGCAGGTGAAAATCGCCTGACGGGTCCAGCTTCATCGTGGCGTGATAGACATGGCCATTGCGCGGGTCCTGCAGCACGCCGTTCCAGCGCGGCCAGCCATCCGAGGCCGGTTTGACCGGGGAGACGCGCAGCATCAGATCCCCGCATTGGGGCCGGCCGCGCCAGTCCTGCGGCATCGGGTCAGTGGGGTGGTCGAGCGCGATGCCGGCGATGAAGCCGCACAGATCCCCCCCGCATGGGGTCATTTCCAGAACGATTTCATGGCCCGCTGTTGCCCAATATCCCGGCGTGAAGGACTCAGCGCGGGCGGCGGGAGAGAAGGTGGTGCCGGCCAGCGCGAAACCGGCCAGCATCCAGGTTCGAAACAAACTTAATTCTCCCAGACGGAGCCGCTTGTTGAGGCTTTCCATCGCGGCTTTTCTAACAAAACCGGGGCGTGCCGCGACAGCATTAATATGTAACAATGGCGTCATTCCCGGTTGTAGTTGCAGAAAAGCTGCACCTTCTGGGGGGAAGGGCTCAGAAATGATCCTTTGCCGTGCGGATGCGGGCGAATTCCTCAGGGGTTTTGGCGCGCAGGAAGGGGTTTGTGGCCCGCTCCTCGCCCAGGCTCACCGGCAATGTGGGCTGGCCCTTGGCGCGCAGGGCGGCAACCGTCCTGGCGCGGGCCTGCAGGGCCTCGTTCTCCGGTTCCATGGCGAGGGCGAATTTGGCGTTGGAGGCGGTATATTCATGCCCGGCGCAAACCAGCGTGTCGTCCGGCAGGTCGCTATATTTGGCGATGGAGCTGAACATCTGCGCCGCACTGCCCTCGAACAGCCGGCCGCAGCCCAGGCTGAACAGCGTGTCGCCCGGCAGCAGGATGCCGCCATCGGCGATGTAGTAGGAGATATGGCCCAGCGTGTGGCCCGGGGTTTCGATCACGCGCAGCCTGGCGGCGCCGAAATCCACCAGCGCGCCCTCATGCACCGGGATATCCAGCTTCGGCAGGCGGTGGGTATCCGCGACATTGCCGACGATGGAGGCGTTATACCTGGCCGCCAGCTCCGGTGCGCCGTCGATATGATCGCCGTGATGGTGGGTGAGGAAGATGAAATCCAGCCTTTTACCCAGCGCCTCCAGCGCGGCGATGGCGGGCGCGGCCTCGGCGGGGTCGACGATGCCGACCTTGCCGGAAGCCGAATCGATCAGCAGCCACGAATAATTGTCGGACAGCATGGGAATGGCCTGGGCCGTAACGGTCATCTCTCTCTCGCTCCTTCGCTCTGCCGGGTTATATAGGAAGAATGGCGATCGATGCGCGAGATACGGCGGGATTTTATGCCACGCCGTTGGGGCGGCTTGCGGCCGGGCTGTTGCAGCGCAAGCTGGACAGGCTTTGGCCGCGTATGGCGGGGCTGTCCGTGCTGGGCATCGGCCATGCCGGGCCCTGCCTGCACCCCTGGCGCGCGCAGGCGCGCTGCGTTGCCGTGTCCCCGTTCAGCATGGGGCCCGCCCCCTGGCCGGCGGGGCGGCCGGGCCTGTCCTGCGTGGCGGAGGCCGAGGCACTGCCCTTCGCGGATCTGTCCTTCGACCGGATTTTGCTGATCCACGGGCTGGAGCAGGCGGAGAATGCCCGCCGCACCCTGCGCGAGGCCTGGCGGGTGCTGAAGGATGACGGGCGGCTGATTGTGGTGGCGCCCAACCGGCGCGGGCTATGGGCCTATGCCGAGAGCACGCCCTTTGGCCATGGCCAGCCTTATTCCGAGGGGCAACTGGCGCGGCTGCTCACCAGCCTGCTCTTTCAGGTGGAGGCGCAGACCACGGCGCTGTACGCCCCGCCCTTCACCACGGCGCCGATGCTGAAGCTGTTCGAGCTGTTCGAGCGTTGCGGCCCGCTGCTGGCACCGCAATTCGCGGGGCTGGCGATCGCCGAGGCCAGCAAGAACCTGCACGGTGTTATTCCAGCTGGCAAACGGGTTCCGGCGCGGCGGGTGCTGGTCGATACAAGCCTCTAAGCGCGGGGTTGTGCCGTGCTGCCGGGCAAGGCCCGGCCCTGGCGGGGGCGGGTTTCCGCGGGAAAAGGGGCTGCCCCATGGAAGCGCGGATCGTTGCTATAATTAAATCAGGTTAAACTTATTTTAACAAAAAACAACTTTGGATTTTATTCCGTTTTGGTATGAGTTGCATAACGACATCGTAAGGTTTTGTTAGAGGCGGCAGAAGCCGCGACGGATATTGGCGGTGCCTGATGGTGGCTCGACGATAGGACGGTTGCGGTGATTCTTTAGGGCGTTTTCAAAGCTTATAGGGCTTTGCTGGCGACTCTTCTTTGTCTGTGCGGCAGCTTCATGAAGCTGTTTCGTGTTTAGAAAATTTTGTCTGTCTCAAAGGTGCATTTGCGCCGAGGCAAAACCGCGCCTTCGCCTCAGCAAATCGTTGCTGGTGTGATCAGAGACGTTTGTCTTTTTGCTGTGGGGGAGCCGAAATGGCGTATATTCTTTCAGAGTCTGGTACCTATACTTTGGCGGCAGGGTTGGCGGGGGCAGATGTCATAACTGGACCAGGGATACTTCTTGCGACCGTTGTCACTGGCCCTTTCACGACAAGTGCGGACCTTGGAAACGTTGGCTTTGATATTGAGGTTTCGCTGGCTTCCGGGACAATATTGTCGTCGGCTTCCGGTACGAACCTTACGGTTGCACCAACCGTCGCTCTTCTCAGTTCGACGACGCTGAATACGAATGGCGGTACCATCACGTTGGGTGGAGGCCTGACATCCGTTGGCGCTCTCAGTGGCCTGACGGTCAATATCACGGGAGGCGGAACGCTCGATATCAACTCCAGTCTGGTTTCGGCCGACGTGCTCCAAGGCGCCACAATCAATTTCGGTACTGGCGGTGGTACGCTGAACCTTCAGACAGGCGGTACCAACCTGGTTGACGTGACTCTGCTTTCAGGCGTTACGATCAACAATTTTGGCGCCGGCGACAATATCGTTGTCTCCACGGGCACCTCGACGCTCACCACGATTTCAAATCTTTCCTATAGTTCCGCAGCGGGCGAGACGACCGTTACGTTCAGCAATGGCGACAGTGTCGTGCTCACGGGCCAGTACACAGATCAGGTGGGCGGTAGCGGGACCTATATTCAGACAACATTCAGCGGCGGCACAACGGAGCTGACAACCCTCTGCTTCTGCGAGGGCACGATGATCGCCACGCCGAATGGCGAGGTGCCTGTTGAAACATTGCAATCCGGCGATCTTGTCCGCACCGCGGATGGCCGCGACGTGCCGGTGCGCTGGCTTGGCTACAGCACGGTCAGCACCCGCTTCGCGGATCCGTTGCGCTCCTTGCCGGTGCGCATTCCGGCAGATGCCTTGGCGGATGGCGTGCCCGCGCGCGACCTGATGCTCTCGCCGGATCATGCGCTGTTTATCGACGGTATTCTGGTTCAGGCCGGCGCGTTGGTTGATGACGTGACGATCACGCGCGTGCGGACGATGCCGGATATGTTCCGCTTCTACCATGTTGAAACCGCCGCGCATGATCTGCTGCTGGCGGAGGGAACGCCGGTGGAGAGCTTTGTCGACAATGTCGACCGCATGAATTTCGATAATTGGGCGGAGCATGAGACACTCTGCGGTGCCGCCGCCCCAATCCTCGAATTGCCTTATCCACGCGCGAAATCCGCCAGGCAGGTGCCCTATACATTGCGTGCCTACCTGGCCGCGCGTGCCGGCGCGCGCATGCGGCAGATCAGCGCCGCCTGACCCATGCCGTAAGCCGGGCGGAGGCCTCTCCACCCGGCATTCAGCCTGTTCAGCCCGGACCGGGGCTGCTGGGGGGCAGGCTCACGCTCAGGGTCTGGTGGCGGTAGGAGAGTTCGATGCCCTCCTCGGCGAAGCGCCTCTGCACCCGGCCGTAGAATTCCCGGCGGACGGACGAATTCTGGCCGGGGCCGGTGCGGATCTGCCCGGTAATGACCAGCCCCAGCTCGTTGAACGAATCAAGGCCGTAAAGCTGCAAATCATCGCGCATCATGGCGCCCCAGGCGGCCTCCGCGCGCATCTTGGCGCCGATCTCCTTCAGCACCGCGGTCACGCGGTCGATATCCTCATGATAGCCGACCATGATGGAGATCTGCGCGTAGTTGAAATCGCGCGTCTGGTTGGTGACGGTGGTGACGGACGAGAAGGGGATGAGATTCACCGACCCGTCGCCGCTGCGCAGCTGGATGGTGCGGATGGAAAGCCGCTCCACGGTGCCGGACATGCCCGCCAGCGAGACCACATCACCGACCTGCATCGCATCCTCGAACAGCAGGAACAGGCCGGTGATGATGTCCTGCACCAGCTTCTGGCTGCCGAAACCGACCGCGATGCCCACCACGGAGGACACCGCCAGCAGCCCCGTGGTGTTCACGCCGATGCTCGACAGGCAGACAATCAGCGTCACCAGCACGAGGACGACGCCGATTGCCGCCCGCAGCATGGGAACGAGGGTGCGCAGCCTTGTGGCTTGGCGGGTCCGCCCGGCGGCGTGCAGCTTGTCGACACGGTGCTCGAGTTGAAAAATACTGAATTCCCAGAGCAGGATGGCGATGGCGACGGTCACCAAGACGCTGAACACCACGCTGAGCAGGGCCCGGCTGATGGTGTTGTCCAGCAGCCAGGTGAAGACGTTCACCCCCCAGCCTTGCAGCATCAGCAGCAGCACCAGCACGCCAATGGCCGCGCGCACCAGGAAGCGGATCAGCGGGTTATAGCTGTGGGCACGGACCAGGAGGTGGGATGACGCATCGCGGGGCTTGCCCGTGCCGATATCCGGGAACAGGCGGGCAAGCAGGTTGTTGCTGCCCGTCCAGGCCAGGCGCCCGAGTATCAGGGCGGCGAGAACCACCAGCACCGCCCGCAGCAGCACGCCGACCGCATTCTGCACCCCGCCGGCCCAGGCCACCCACAGCGCCAGCACATAAAACAGGGTGAACACGTACCAGGTCTTGGAGAAGCGATGGCGCATCCCGGCAATGAAGCCCTCCGCCTCCGGGCGGCCGGCGATCCAGCGGCTGATGACCCGCCGGCTCTGCCAGATGTCGAGCGCTGATTCCAGAGTCGCGGCCAGAGCCGCAAGCCGGATGAGCGCGCTGGCGCCATCCTTCGACAGGCCGAGAATCTCCGCGATGGAGATCAGGCAGAAGGAGACGAAGATGGTGACGATGAGCACCATCACGCGGCGCATCGCCCAGGCGGCATGGGGGGTGGACAGGCGCACCAGCCGCAGGCTGGGAGCACCGGGGGAAAACAGCAGCCGCAATATCTCCTGCGCCAGGCGGGCGATGATGTAGGCATTGGCGATCCCGATGACCGCGAGATATGCCGGGCGCTTGCTGACAAACCCGGCGGAGAGGAAAAGCTGCACGGCGATGGCAAAGACTGCCAGCGGCAGCAGCGCGAGGCCGAAGTTCAGCAGCGCGAAGATAAGGCGCCGGCACACGGCCCGCAATGACACCCGCCTGTGGGGAAGCGGCTCGCTTTCGCCTTCCTCGGCATTGGCCAGCCCGTCCGTATCCGGATGGGGCAGATATTCGCTCCGCTGCGGGAAACCGTGCCGGGCGCAGAATGCCATCGGCTTGCGCAGCAGGAACAGGACCGCGAAATCCAGCGCGATGCCGGGCAGGATGGCGACGACAACGCCGCGGAACGCGGCCAAGGCATTGGCGCGGCGCTGGGCGGAGCTGGCGAAGCTCTGCAGCCAGGCCAGCGTCGGCGTCAGGCGGGTGGAGCGCTCCAGCGCATCCGTGAAGTCAGAAAAGGTCCGGGTGGTGTGCTGCCCCAGCACGGCGGTGATGGCAAAGCCAAGCTCATTCGTGCCGAAAGGGGCGGGGGCCGGAGTCTCCTGCGGGGGTTGCGCGCCCGCGCCGGTCAGGGCCGCAAGCGGTGAGCCGGGGATGATGGTGGGGGCGGTTTTCGCCGGGGCGGCCGGTGCCGGTTGGGGGGCGGCGGGCTGGGCGGTTGCCGGGGCTGGTGCAGGGGCGGCGGCTGGCTGGGCCGCACCGGCAAGGCCGGGGACCAGCATGGCCACGAAGGTGAGAAGAAGCAGAAAACGCATGCGCCAAGCCTGTGGGGCGTTTTGGGGTGAGTCAACCCGGCGGCGGATGATAGGCAAAGCCACTATGTAACGTATAGTGGCGCCATGCGGGCAATTCTTCTGATTTTGCTGGTGCTGGATATGCTGGCGGTCTTAGCTGTGATGATGGCGGGCGTGCTCGGCATGGCCAATCCTGAGCGCGACCCACGCACATCCAACAAGCTGATGCGCTGGCGCGTGATTTTGCAGGCTGTCGCGATTGCCCTGGTTGTCGCTTTAATGGTGAGTTGATGTCGCATTTTTCATTTTCGCAGCTGGATGTATTCACCGCCCGCCCCGGTTTCGGCAATCCGGTCGCGGTCGTGCATGCGGCCGGGGCGCTGGATTCGGCGGCGATGCAGCGTTTCGCCAACTGGACCAATCTGAGCGAGACCACCTTCCTGCTGCCGCCTGAGAGCGCGGAGGCGGATTACAAGCTGCGGATTTTCACGCCCATGGCCGAGCTGCCCTTTGCCGGGCACCCCACTTTGGGCAGTTGCCAGGCCTGGCTGGCGGCGGGCGGGCAACCCAAAGGCGAATTCATCATCCAGCAATGCGGCGCCGGGCTGGTGCGGATCAAACGCGACGGCACGCGCCTGGCCTTTGCCGCGCCGGATGCCGTGCAGTCGGACATTCCGCCGGAGGTGAAGGCGCGCATTGCCGCCGCGCTGCGCCTGCCGGAGGCCGAAATCCTGGCCACGCGCGCGGTTTCCGCCCGCGCACCGTACTGGATCGGCGTGCTGCTGAAGGACCGTGAGACGGTGCTGGGCCTGAAACCGGATTTTGCGGCGATGGGCGAGCTGGAGATCGGCGTGGTGGCGCCTTCGCCGGGTGGCCCGGCGGATTTCGAGGTGCGCGCCTTCGCCCCTGGGGTCGGCGTGGCCGAGGACCCGGTGACCGGCAGCCTGAATGCCGGCCTGGCGCGCTGGCTGATCCCCGCCGGGCTGGCGCCTGCCCGCTATGTGGCGTCCCAGGGCACCTGCCTGGGGCGGGAAGGCCGGGTATTCGTGGAGCATGACAAGCGGGATTTCTGGATCGGCGGCGAGAGCATCGGGGTGATTTCCGGCACGCTGGCGCTGTAAGGCCCGCCTGCAAGAAACGGAGTGCGCGCCGCACGGCCCCGGCTTACGTAAGGCGGGTAAGGAGAGCAGCCATGGCCGAGACTGAGCCGAATCCTATCGAAGCGGCCTGCCGCCTGATCGATGAAGCCGAGATGGCGCCGGGGCTGGATGCGCTCGCCGCTGCGGCGGGGATGCCGAAATTCCGCTTTCATCGCTTATTCAAACAGGTCACGGGGCTGACGCCGAAAGCCTATGAAACGGCGGCGCGGAGCGAAAAGCTGCGCGCGGCGGTGAAGCAAGCCGCCAGCGTGACCGATGCGATCTATGCGGCCGGTTTTTCCTCCAGCGGCCGTTTCTACGAGGCCGCTCCGGCGGCTTTGGGCATGGCGCCGGGGCGCTACCGTGCCAGGGGCAAGGGAGAGCGGCTGAGTGTCGCCATCGGCCAATGCCGGCTGGGGGCGTTGCTGGTGGCGGCGAGTGCCAAGGGCGTGTGCGCCATCGCGCTGGGGCAGGACCCGGAGGCGCTGCTGCGGGATTTCCAGGCGGATTTTTCAGGTGCCGAGATCATCGCCGGGGACAAGGATTTCGAGGCGCTGGTGGCCCAGGTGGCGGGGCTGGTGGAGGCGCCGGAACAGGGCGCGGACCTGCCGCTGGATTTGCGCGGCACGGCGTTCCAGCGCCGGGTCTGGTCGGCTTTGCGGGAGATCCCGCCGGGCCAGACGCTGAGCTATGGCGAGCTGGCCGCCAGAATCGGCGTGCCGCGCGCCGTGCGGGCCGTGGCCGCCGCCTGCGGGGCGAACCGGCTGGCCATCGCCGTGCCCTGCCACCGCGTGGTGGCGAAGGACGGGGCGCTGACGGGCTATCGCTGGGGTGTGGAACGCAAGGCGGCGCTGCTGGCGCGGGAAGCGGAGCATGAACCTGGACCTGTTTCCTGACACGCTGTCTCTGCCCGGGCTGATGTTTCTGCCCGGCTTTGCGCTGGGCGAAGAGGCGGCTTTGGTGCAGGCCGCCCTGGAGGCGGCGGCGGCGGCACCCTTCCGGCGCATGCGCACGCCGGGCGGCAAGGAGATGAGTGCACAGATGACCAATTGCGGCGCCGCCGGCTGGGTGAGCGATGCGCGCGGCTACCGCTATGCGCGGCAGGACCCGCTGAGCGGCCAGCCATGGCCGGACATGCCGGCGCTGTTTTGCGAGCTTGCCGCCCGCGCGGCGGCGGCTGGCGGCTTTCCGGGGTTTGCGCCTGACGTGGCGTTGATCAACCGCTACGAGCCGGGCGCGAAAATGACCCTGCACCAGGATATCGATGAACGGGATTTTGCAGCACCCATCGTCTCCGTCTCGCTGGGGCTGCCGGCGGTGTTTCTATGGGGCGGGCCGAGGCGGACGGACAAGCCCGCCCGCCTGAACCTGAGCAGCGGCGATGTGCTGGTCTGGGGCGGTGCGGCACGAAAATATTTCCACGGCATCGCCCCGGTGAAGCCCGGTGAGCACAGGCTCACCGGCGCGGCCCGGCTGAATTTGACGTTCAGACGGGCCTTGTAAACGGCATACCCGCGCCTCGCAGGCGCAGCCGCTTACTCAGCCAGTATTAGCGCCGGCCTGCTGTAGCCGCGCGGGCGGTAGAACAGGATGCCGCCCACCAGCCCGCCAATGCCCACGATCTTCACGATCATGTTGAAGGTGGTGATGGCATAGAAGCCAAGCCCGATCAGCGCGATGGCCGAGAGCGCGGGGAAGATCACGTATTGCACGAAGGTGAAGCCGCTGCTCTTGCGATACACCCAGGCGCAGACCAGCCCGGCCAGCCCGTAATAATAGCAGACCTGCACGGCGATGGCGGCCACCGAGTCCGACAGGATCGCCGAAATCGACGGCAGGAAGCTGGACATGATGATCAGCCCCAGCCCGACGATGAGCAGCAGATACATGGTGCGCACCGGGGTGATCGTTTTTTCATGCACCTGGCCGAAATAGCCCGGCAGCGCGCGGTCGCGCCCCATGGCGAAGAGCGTGCGGGAGAATTGCAGCATCGTCGTCTCCAGCGTGGCGACGGAGGAGAGAATGAGCACGAGTGCCGCCGCATAGCCGCCCGCCTTGCCCAGACCCGCCGCGATGGCGACATGGTAGATCAGATTATCGGAGAAGCCCGAGGCATCCTTCAGCGAGAACATCATCAGCGCCGCCACGGTAAAAGCGACGAAGGAGGCGATGGTGGCGAAGATGGAGAGAAATCCGCCGCGCCCGGCAAGATTTTGTTCCTGCCCCTTGGTTTCCTCGGCGAGATTGGCGGTCACGTCCCAGCCCCAATACAGGAACACCACGCTGAGCGAGGAGGCCGCGAAGCTGCCCGCCGGATAGGCAAAGCCGAACCAGGACCAGGAGAAAGCCGAGATGGCGCCATGCGCGCCGCTATGCACGAAGGCGGCGATGGAGATGATGAACAATATGGCAAGCTCGATGCTGCTCATCACCACCTGAATCTTGCTGGTCAGCTCGATGCCGGCGATCAGCACCAGCCCGATGACAATGAACCAGACCGCGCCGATGCCGGTGGTCAGCAGCACGTTGGTGGCATAACCTGGCGCAACAAGCTGCAAGGTTGCGGTGCCCAGCGGCACGGAGCCGGTGACCATGAACACCATGGCCGCGATGAGCAGCGCCCAGCCCGAGAAATAGCCGAAAAATCCGCCAAAGACGGATTTCGTCCATTCATAGGCCGCCCCGGCATTCGGCATTTTGTGAGTCAGCCCCTTATAGGCCACGGCGATGCCAAGCATGGGCGCCGCGAAAATCAGCAGCGCGTTGGGCGAAACGCTGCCCGCCGTGGCCAGCAGCCCCGCGATGGCGACCGCGATGGAAAAGCCGGGTGCGGACCCCGCCACGCCCATGATGATGGATTCAAGAAAGGACAAGGAGTCCGCTTTGAGTTTTGTGCTCATGTTGTTCCCTCCCCCGTGCGGGGCTCAGACTTGGCCTGGTGTTTTAATAAGATTTCGGCTGTTGCTGCGTGATGCAGTGAATATTGCCGCCGCCGAGCAGAATCTCCCGCGCCGGCACCATCACGATCTCGCGCTCGGGAAACAGCCTGGCCAGCACGGCGCGGGCGGGCTCGTCCGTCTCCACCCCGAAGGCGGGGGCGATGATGGCGCCATTGGCGATGTAGAAATTCACGTAGGAGGCTGCCAGGCGCTCCCCCGCCTTGCGGTTCATGCCGCTGGCGGTGGCATCCAGCCCCTCGGCCTCATCCTGGCTGTAGAACATCGGCGTCGGCATCGGGATATGCTCGATGACGAGCGCCCGGCCCTTGGCGTCGCGGGCACCCTGCAGCCGCGCCTGCGCATCCCGGCTGATCTGGTAATGCGGATCGGCGGGGTCGTCGCACCAGGTGAGCAGCACCACGCCCGGTTTCACGAAGCAGGCGAGATTGTCCACATGCCCGTCGGTCTCGTCATGCGGCACGCCGTTCTCCAGCCAGATGACGTGGCTGGCGCCGAGATAATCCTTCAGCATCCGGTCCATGTCCTGGCGCGTCACGCCCGGGTTGCGGTTCTCGTTCAGCACGCATTGCTCAACGGCGAGCACGCTGCCCTCGCCATCCACATGCAGCGCGCCGCCTTCCATCACCAGCGGGGCGCGGAAGCGGCGCCCGCGCTCCAGCTCCAGCATTTTGGCCGCGATGGCGTCGTCCTTGTCCCAGGGGAAATAGAGCCCGCCCCAGGAGGTGAACGGCCAGTCCACCCCGGCAAGCTGGCCATCCTGGCCGAGCAGGAAGGTGCAGCCCACATCGCGCGCCCAGGCATCGTTGCTGCTCATCTCCACCACGCGCACCTCAGGCGGCAGCATGGCGCGGGCATTCTCATACTGCGCCGCGCTGACCAGCATCGTCACCGGCTCGAAGCGCGCGATGGCGCTGGCCACGGCGGTGAAGGCTCTTTGCGCGGGCTTGGCCCCCAGGCGCCAATTATCCGGCCGCTCGGGCCAGATCATCCAGCAGCCTGCATGCGGCGCCCATTCGGCGGGCATGGCAAACCCGGCCGCGCGGGGGGTGGTCACATCGTTCATCCGGGCCTCAGGCGTTTTTCAGATAGGCGTCATATTCCACGTCGGAGATGCGCTTGCGCAGCTCGCTGATCTCCTGGCGCTTGCAGGCGGTGTAGTAGCGCTGGAAATCCTTGCCGAAAATCTCGCCCATGGCGGCGGAGGCGGCGAAGCGGTCCACAGCACCCGACCAGGCGATGGGCAGCGGCGGGGCCGAGGGGCTGCGCACCGTGCCGTGGGTTTCCGGCCCGGGGTCGGCCTTGGTCTCGATGCCGAGCAGCGCGGTGCCGAGCAGCGAGGCGAAGGCGAGGTAGGGGTTGCAGTCCGCCCCCGCGACGCGATGCTCGATGCGCGAAGCCGCCGGATCGGCGGTGATGACGCGCACGGAGGCCATGCGGTTGTCATGCCCCCAATCGCCATAGGTGGGGGCATGCACGCCCGGCGCGAAGCGGCGGTAGGAATTGGCGTGCGGCGCCAAAGTGAGCATCGTGTCCGGCATGTTATGGATGATGCCGCCCAGCGCGTTGTAGAGCACCGGCGCCGCGCGCTCGGGCGTGCCGACGAAGATGTTCTCGCCCGCCTTGTCGAGGATCGACATATGCACATGCATGCCCGAGCCCGCCCATTGGCCGTAAGGCTTGGCCATGAAGGTGGCGGTGAGGCCATGCTTGCGCGCCACCTGCTTGATGGTGCGCTTGAACAGTGTGGCGCTGTCGGCCACGCGCAGGGCATCCGTTGAATATTTCAGCGTCACCTCGAACTGGCCGGGGCCGGCCTCGCTCACCAGCGTTTCCAGCGTGATGTCCTGGGCCTTCGCGCAGGACATCATCTCGCGCAGGATCGGCTCGTAATCATGCACCTCGCCCAGCCCCACGGCGTCGATCTGCCAGCCGCGCCAGCCGGATTCATCCGCGCCGCGCGGGGCGATCTTCAGCCCGTCATGGCGGCCTGAATCGACGAGGTAGAACTCCAGCTCCACGCCCAAAGCGGGGGTCAGCCCCGCCGCCGCGTAGCGCTCCAGCACCCGCGCCAGCACGCCGCGCGGGTCGAGATAATAGAGGCTGCCATCGGTCTCGCGCATGGTCAGCAGCGCCTGCACCACATTGTCCTCGGCCCAGCCCATGCGGGTGATGGAATGCGGCACGGCGACGCACAGCCCGTCCGGGTCGCCCGTGTCATAGGCGATGCCGCCTTCGACGATATCGCGCCCCCAGATATCGAGCAGATAGGCCGAGCGCGGGATGGCGATGCCGCTGCCCAGCAGGGATTTCGCCTTGTCGCGCTGCAGCCATTTGCCGCGCGGCACGCCGTTTACGTCGATGATGAAGGCTTCGATATAATCCGCGCCGCTCAGCAGGGTGCTCTTGGCCTCGATGTCCGGATGGGCGAGCATGTTCACGCAGCAACCTCCGCGCGCACATCCGCGTAGGTTTGTTCGAAGGCCTTCTTCGCCATCGCCGCGAACAGGTCGATCTCTTCCTCGGTGATCGTCAGCGGCGGGGAGAACAGCATTGTGTCGCGGGTGGCGCGCATCATCAGCCCGTTGGCGATGCAATGGTCGCGGCAGATGACACCGACACGCCCGTTCTTCTCGAAGAATTTGCGCGTGCGCTTATCGGCCGTCAGCTCGATGGCGCCGATGAGCCCCGCGCCGCGGATCTCGCCGACGATCGGCAGGTCGCCGATCGCCTCGTGCAGTTTTTCGCGCAGCAGCGCGCCCTTGCGCGCCGCCCCCTCAACCAGCCTCTCGTCCTCGATGATTTGGAGATTCCGCAGGCCCACGGCGCAGGAAACCGGATGGCCGGAATAGGTGAAGCCATGATAATATTCGCCGGTCTCGTTCACCAGCACCTCCGCCACGCGCTTGTTCATCAGCAACGCCGAGAGCGGCAGATAGCCCGAGGTCAGCGCCTTGGCGGTGGCCATCATGTCCGGCTTGATGCCGAAATAATCCGAGCCGAACATCTTGCCCGTGCGCCCGTACCCGCAGATCACCTCATCGGCGATCAGCAGGATATCGTATTGCTTGCAGATGCGGTTGATCTCCGGCCAATAGGTCTCGGGCGGAATCAGCACGCCGCCCGCACCTTGGATCGGCTCGCCGATAAAGGCGGCGACATTTTCCGCGCCCAGCTCCTGGATCTTCTTCTCCACCTCGCGCGCGGCGTAGAGGCCAAATTCCTCCGGGCTCATCTGCCCGCCCTTGCCGTACCAGTAGGGCGGCAGCACCTGCACGAAATTCGGCATGTCCCCGCCCTGGCGGTGCATGTCCTTCATGCCGCCGGCGGAGGCGCCCAAAGTGGTGGAGCCGTGATAGCCATATTCACGGCCGATGATGATCTTCTTCTCCGGCTTGCCCAGAGTCTGCCAGTACACGCGCGCGGTGCGCAGGGCGGAATCCACCGCCTCCGAGCCGGAGCAGGCGAAGAACACATGCTCGAACCCCTCGGGGGCGATCTGCGCCAGTTTCTGCGCCAGCAGCACGGCGGGCTCGTTCGTGGTTTTGAAGAAGGTGTTGTAATAGGGCAGCTTGGTCATCTGCCGGGTGGCGGCTTCCACCAGCTCCTGGCGGCCATAGCCGGCGGCCACGCACCACAGCCCGGCCATGCCGTCCATGATCTTGTTGCCGTTGGAATCGTACAGATACACACCCTCGGCGGAGGTGATCAGCCGCACGCCCTGCTCGTGCAGTTCCTTGTGGTCGGTGAAGGGGTGAAAATGGTGGGCGGCGTCCAGCGCCTGCCAGTCAACGCCATGGTTGAGGGTGTTCAACATTGAAAGCTCCGATGATTTCTGAAAATGAACATGCCCAGCTTTCCGGCACGGGCGAGGGATTTTCAGAACCAGGGCGGACTAAAGCCGATGCGTGCGCAGAGAATAAGCAACTCTGCTCGCAAATTAGACGCAGGTGGTTGAACTGCTAAAACCATATCCAAGATTGGCATGCCATAAAAATCCTATCAAGAATTTTTATGACAGCGGCAAGCGGCCGCAAGACGTCCGGGCAAGGGGTTCTACCTTATGCAATGCCCAGCTTAAGCGCGGGCGGGACGGTTGCGGCCGCAAGCAAGGCGGCCCTTGCCCGCCGGGCCATGCCGGGGCAAGACACCGCCATGTCAGATCTCGATCAGCTTCTCAATCAACGCGGCCGCATTGCGCAATTTGGCGCCTATGTCACGGCGGTGGCGTTTGACACCAAGGGCCTGCCCGGCTTCGCGCTGGGGGATGGCACGTTGCGCCTCGGCCCGGACCATACCGCCATCGTGGCGCATGACGGCGCGGCGATGTGCCTGGCGGCCCACCCGGCGGGCGGTTTCTGCTCCGGCGGGGATGATGGCCGGCTGGTGCTCACCAAGGCTGATGCCAGCGTGCAGGAGCTGCGCAAATTCGGCTCCAAATGGGTGGAGCATGTGGCTTCCTTCGCCGGCAAGGGGCCGCTTCTGGCCGCCTCGGCGGGCAAGAGCCTCTATGTGCTGAACCTGGCGGGCGAGGTTTTGAAGACGCTGGACCACCCCTCCACCGTCACCGGCATCGCCTTTGATGCCAAGGGCAAGCGCATCGCCGCCTCGCATTATAACGGCGCCAGCCTGTGGTTCACCGCCTCGGGTTCGGCCGTGCCGCCGAAGCTGGAATGGAAGGGCAGCCACACCAACGTGGCCATCCACCCGGCGGGCGAGGCGCTGGTGACGACGATGCAGGAAAACGCCCTGCATGGCTGGACCCTGCCGGAGGGCAAGCATATGCGCATGTCCGGCTATCCGGCCAAAACCGATTCGCTGGGCTTTACCAAGTCCGGCCGCTGGCTGGCCACCGCCGGGGCGGAATCCATCGTGCTCTGGCCCTTCTTCGGCGGCGGGCCGATGGGCAAGGCGCCCACGGAGCTGGGCATGGGCGATGGCATTGTCAGGCGCGTGGCCTGCCACCCGCAGCATGAGGTTGTCGCGGCGGGGTTTGATACCGGGCTGGTGCTGGTGGCCGATATCGCGCGCGAGCGCGTGCTCCCGGTCTGCGGCCCAGGGCGCGGCGGCATCTCGGCCCTGGCCTGGAATGACGATGGCGGGCAGCTCGCCTTCGGCACCGAGCAGGGTTTTGCCGCAGTCGTGGATTTCAGCGGAAGGTAGGGCAGGGGCGTATCGACCCCAGGCGGGCGTTCAACACCGGTTTGCACGTCCTGAAAGCTGACGTTTCTGCGCCTGGACTGCACCGATAGCCTCGACCTTCGGACGCCAAATAAGATGCCATGGTGGGCGCTCCGGCCTTCGAATGCCGACGCACGCGCTTGGTTCAGGGGGCAAAAGGGCAACCAACGGCCATTACCCCGCAAAAGCGGGTTACCGTGACGGCGATGCTGCCGCATTGGAGAGACTGAAGCCTGCTGAGAGCGGCTCGCCCCCTGTGCCTGCACCGATCCACGAGAGGGAGGCGAAAGCAGGGCGTTTTGTCAGGCGGCTTTTCGCGCGAGCTCGCGCACGTCTTCGATTGTATATGCCTTGCCGCCGATGCCCCAATCGCCGCTTTCCACCTCCTCGATAAGACACAAGGTGACGCCGCGCATATTTTCACCCTCGATCGACACCATTGCGTCGGTCAGCTTGCTGATGATCTCGTGCTTCTGCTCTTTGGTGAACACGTCCTTGATAACGCGAACCTGAATGAGTGGCATATTGTCCCTCCTTGGCCATGCTCGGTGGCTTCCGGTTGGGTTTTGACACCGACCCGAAGGGGCCGAACATTTTTGCAGGATAATTTAGATGGGCAGTTCGGCCATCCGTGTCAACGGCGGTGAGAAAACCGGCCGTCGTGGCGGAGGAAATGTAGGCCGGTTTGGAGGGCGTTGGCACGCGTGAACAGTGGGTGCCTGGCGGCGGGTCGGCAGGGGCGTATGTCGGAAACGTTTCTTGGGCGGCTTTGAGCCTGCGGCGTCCCATCCAAGCCAGCCTTCCCTGATCGGATAACGCCGTGTCAGCCCCGCGTCGCGCCTTCGCGGATCAGCAGGAGCAAAACCGCCAGAAGCTCGATGCCATCGACCCAGACGGAGAGCGCATGGCCATGGTTGAAGGCGGCCATGTTCCCGGCGGCGCGGTAGGCATCAAGGCGCGGGATCAGCCAGAACCAGGCCCAGATGGTGGCGGCGAAGGTGCCGCCCGGCACCAGCGCGGAAAAGGCCCTGCGCCGGAGCAAAAACCCGATGAGCGCCAGCCCGGAGGTGGCCAGCATATAGGCGTAGTAATAGGGAAAGGCCGTCCGGATGAACGGCCCCGCCACATCCAGAGGCAGGCGGGTGAAGACCAGGGGGGCCATCACCGCGCCAAAAAACAGCATCCCGCCCGCCAGCAGGCCGAGCCCGAGAAGAGACAGGATGCCGCCGAGACGTTGCATCAGTAGCGATACAGCTCGTGCTTGAACGGCCCCTGGACGTTCAGGCCCAGATAATCCGCCTGCTTCTGGCTGAGCTTGGTGAGCTTTGCCCCCACCTTGGCCAGATGCAGCGCCGCCACCTTCTCGTCCAGATGGCGCGGCAGCACGTACACCTTGCGCTCATACTTGCCCTCCGGCGCGGTCCACAGCTCGATCTGCGCCAGCACCTGGTTGGTGAAGCTGGCGGACATCACGAAGCTCGGGTGGCCGGTGGCGTTGCCGAGGTTAACCAGGCGGCCTTCGGAAAGCACGATGATGCGCTTGCCG
>DATJXU010000082.1:0-13934 GCA_035499915.1 Acidocella sp. | reverse complement strand
TTCTCCCAGGCCATCGCAGCCGCCGAGCCGCCGGAGCGCGATTTCATGCTGGCGCAAACCCGCAAGGCGCCGCTGCATCTCTTCGTCGATCTCTCCGGCCAGACATATGCCGACCCGTCTCATATTCCCTTCACCGTCCTGGTGCCCGTCTTCGCGACATCCGAGCTTGAAACCGCCTTCCAGATCGGTTTTCTCATCTACATCCCCTTCGTGCTGGTCGATCTCGCGGTGGCGTCCATCCTGATGTCGCTGGGCATGATCATGGTCTCGCCGACTCTCATCTCCCTGCCGCTGAAGCTGCTGATGTTCGTCTCCATCCATGGCTGGGTGCTGGTGCTGGGCACGCTCGCCAACAGTTTTAAATAATGCCGCTTTATCTCAGGCTTCTCCAGCACGCCTTCGCCACCGCGCTGTCGGCCATCTGGGCCTGCGTGCTTGTGCTGCTCATCGTCGGGCTGGTTGCCTCCATCCTGCAGGCCGTGCTGCAGATCGAGGACGCCACCTTCGCCCTGCTGCCAAAAACCCTGGTGATGATTCTTCTGGCGCTCACCGGCGGGTTCGGCGCGCTTGGGCTTTTCGAAGCCCTGGCCCGGAATTTCATCATGCAAGCCCCCGCCTTGGTGCATCAATCATGGTATTAGACGAACATAATGTCATGCTCTGGTTCGGCCGCTTTCTGTGGCCCTTCCTGCGCATCACCGGGCTGTTCCTCACCGCACCGCTTTACGGCTCATCGCTCATTCCCAACATGGTGAAGGCGATGCTCGCGGCGGCGCTGGCGCTCTCGCTCGCCCTGTGGCTGCCGGACTTGCCGCCCTATCCCGCTGACCCGTTCAACGCCATCTTCACCTGCTTCGTGCAGATCACCTATGGCGCGCTGCTTGGCGTGGCGATGCAAATCGTGGTGGCCGCCATCTCCAGCGCGGGCGAAATCATGGGGCAGGCCATGGGGCTCTCCTTCGCCGAGTTGCAATTCCGCGAGTCCCCAGGCTCCAGCGCGGTTCTGTCTGACCTCATGCTCTGGGCCGGGCTGCTGGGCTTCATGGCGGCGGGCGGGCCGGTCTGGCTGTTTGCGGCGCTGGCGCATTCCTTCGCGCAGGGGGCTGGGGTTGCGCCCATCACGTCCTGGGCCAAGCTGGCCGGGCTGGGCGCCGTCCTGTTCAGCGCCGCCGTGGGGCTGGCTATGCCGGTGCTGGCGGTCACGCTCTGCGTTAATCTCACCGTTGGCCTCACCACCGTGTTCGCGCCCAGCATGAACCTGCTCTCCATCGGCTTTCCGCTGCTCATCCTGGCCGGGCTATGGGTGCTTGTCGCCATTATTCCCGCCATCGGCGTCACCGCCCAGCATCTCACCACAACCTGCATGGCGGCGCTGGGCGGGATGCTGCCGCATGGCTGAGGAGGGCGCCGGCGAAAAGCGCCATGCGCCAACCGAGCGCCGCCTGGCCCAGGCGGCCGAGCGCGGTGATGTCCGCCGCTCTCAGGAGCTGCCAAAGGCCGCCGCCATCACCGCCGTCACGCTGCTGGCGCTGGGGGGCGCGGCGGGGCTGGGGTCCAGGTTGCTCGCGCTCTTCGCCGCCAGCCTGGACCAGGCCGGCACCGCCCCGCTTTCTGCCGCCTCTAATTTGGCGGGCTGCGTCTTCACGGTCCTGTTCCCGCTGCTGGCGCTGATCGCCGCCATCGCCTTCGCGGGCAGCATCATCTCCGGCGGCTGGGTGTTCGCGCTGCGCCTGTTGCAGCCGGATGTCTCCAAGCTCATGCCCCAATCCGGGCTCGGCCAGATTGTCTCCGGCCATGGCTTCGCCGAGCATGGCAAATCCATCCTGAAATTCCTGGCCATTGGCGGGGCAGGGGGGCTCGCCATCATGGCCCGGCAGGCGCAATTCGCCGTGCTGGCGGTGCTGCCCATCCCCGTGCCCGGCGCCCTGCTCGGCATCGCGCTGCAAACCCTCATCGTCATCTGCGTCGTTCTGGCCCTTCTGGCGGGGGGCGACCTGGCTTTGCAGATCTGGCTGCACCGGCAGAAGCACCGCATGTCGGATGCCGATATCCGCGAGGAGATGAAGGACGCCGCCGGCAACCCGCATGTGAAATCGCGCCAGCGCGCCATGGCCCGCAAGCTGGCCCGCGCCCGGCAGATGCAGCGCATCCCCGAGGCCTCGGTCATCGTCACCAACCCCACCCATTATGCCTGCGCCATACGCTACCGCCGCGGGGGCGACAGGGCGCCCTTGCTGCTGGCCAAGGGGGTGGGGCTGCTGGCGGAGGAGATCATCACCCGCGCCCGGGCTCATGGCATTCCGGTGGTGCAATCCCCGCCTCTGGCGCGGGCCATCTACCGCCATGTGGAACCCGATGAGCCTGTGCCGGCCGCTTTGTACCGCGCCTGTGCGGAGGTTCTGGCCTATGTCTGGCGCCTGCAGCGCTGGCGGGCGCAGGGCGGCGCCAAGCCGTTGCCGCCCAGGCCGCAGGAGGGGGAGATCGAGATGTCCCGCTGGGCGCCCTGGGCCGGGTAATGGTTTTCCTGGATTTTGGTGTCCCAAATCCGTAGGCTTGGCCCATGCAGCAAGACGATGCGCCGTTCACCGCCTTTGCCGCCGAGACCGTTCTGCAATCGCCCCTGCGCCAAGCCATCACCGCCGCCTGCCGGCGCGCGGAGCCGCTCTGCATGGCGGCTCTGTACCAGGCCGCGACGTTATCGCCCTCTGAGGCCGCGGCGGCACAGGAGACAGCTTTGGGGTTGATCCGCGCCGTGCGCGCCGCGCCGGCCTCGGAACTCTCCAGGCTGCTGCGGGCCTACCCGCTCGGCAGCGCGGAAGGGCTGGCGCTGATGGGCCTCGCGGAGGCGCTGCTGCGCACGCCGGATGCCGCCACCCGCAACGCCTTGCTGCGTGACAAGCTGGCCGGGCGGCGCTGGACACGCGGCGGCTTGCCCCTGGGCCGCGCCTTGGCCCTGGCCGCCTGGCTGGCGCAGGGGCCGGCCTGGGTGCTGGCCAGGCCCTTCATCCGCATCGCGGCGGTGCAGGCCGTGCGCCGCATGGGCCGCGCCTTCGTGCTGGGGGAAACCATGGCGCAGGCGCTCTCGCGCGCCGCAGCTCTGCAAAAACGCGGCTATCGCTTCTCCTTTGACATGCTGGGCGAAGCGGCGATGACGGCGGCAGATGCCGCAGCCTTCTTCCACTCCTACCGCGATGCCATCCTCGCCCTGCAAGGCGGCGATGACGTTCGAAACGCCCCTGGCATCTCCATCAAACTCTCCGCCCTGCACCCGCGCTATGCGCGCGCCCAGCGCGCCCGCGTGCTGGCCGAGCTGGCTCCGCGTCTCATCGCGCTGGCAAAGCTGGCGAAGGCGCAAAAAATCGGCCTCACCATTGACGCCGAGGAATCGGATCGTCTCGACCTCTCCCTCGATCTTCTGGAACTTCTGTGCCAGGAGCCGGAATTTTCGGGGTGGGATGGCATCGGCTTCGTCGTCCAGGCCTATGGCAAGCGCGCCCCGGCGGTGATCGCATTCTGCACCGACCTCGCGCACCGCACGGGCCGCAGGCTGATGCTGCGGCTGGTGAAAGGCGCCTATTGGGACCAGGAGATCAAGCAGGCGCAGCTTGGCGGGTTCGAGGATTTCCCGGTCTATACCAGGAAAATCCATACCGACATCGCCTATCTCGCCTGCGCCCGCCAGATACTGGCCGCCCCCGCGCTCTATCCGCAATTCGCCACCCATAATGCCAATTCCATCGCCGCCATCCAGGCCATGGCGGGCGGCGCGGATTATGAGTTCCAATGCCTGCATGGCATGGGCGAGGCGCTGTACAATGCGGTGCAAAGCCGCCCCGGCGCGCGGCCCTGCCGCATCTATGCGCCCGTCGGCCCGCATAAAACGCTGCTGGCCTATCTGGTGCGCAGGCTGCTGGAAAATGGCGCCAACTCCTCCTTCATCCATCGGCTCCACGACCGGGCCATCCCGCCGCAAGCTTTGCTGCAGGACCCGCTGCAGGAAAGCCAGGCGCTGAACCCGCCCGGCGCGCCGCACGAGGCCATCACCCGCCCGCCTGAGATATTCGGCAAGACCCGGCGCAATGCCGCTGGCTTGGACCTGGCGGATGAATCCGTGCTCGCCGCCCTGGCCGGCGAACTGGCAGGGAGCTTTTCGGCACCTGACATACAACCCGCCACGCAAGCCGACATCGCCGCCGCCTTCGCCAGCGCGGCAGGCTACACGCCAATGCCGGCGCCCCAGCGCGCGGAGATCCTGCGCCAGGTGGCGGCGCAGCTTGAGCACCATCGCACGGCGCTGATCGCCCTGCTGGTGCGCGAGGCCCGCAAGACCATCCCGGATGCGCAGGGCGAACTGCGCGAGGCGGTGGATTTCTGCCGCTATTACGCCGCGCAAATGGAAAACTGGCCGGCGCAGACGCATCAGCCGCTCGGCACCGTGGTCTGCATCAGCCCCTGGAACTTCCCGCTGGCCATCTTTCTGGGCCAGGTCGCGGGGGCTTTCGCGGCGGGCAATGCGGTCATCGCCAAGCCGGCGGAGGAAACCCCGCAGATCGCGGCGTTTGCGGTACGGCTGGCGCATGAGGCCGGGCTGCCCCGCGCGGCGCTGCACCTGCTGCAAGGCGACGGCACGCTGGGCGCCGCCCTGGTGGCGCAGCCGCGTTGCCACGGCGTTGCCTTCACCGGCTCGCTGGAGGCGGCGCGCGCCATCAATGCCGTGCTGGCGCAGCGGCTGAACCCGGATGGCACGACAGTGCCGCTGATCGCCGAAACCGGCGGGCTGAATGCGATGATCGTCGATTCCACCGCTTTGCCGGAGCAGGCGATCGCCGACATACTCTACTCCGCCTTCAACTCCGCCGGGCAGCGCTGCTCGGCCTTGCGCCTGCTTTGCGTGCAGGAGGAGGCAGCGGCGGAATTCTTGCCCCGGCTGCGCGCGGCGATGAATGAACTGCGCGTGGGCCCGCCCGACCGGCTGGCCACCGATCTCGGGCCGCTGATCACCCGGGAGGCCGCCGCCCGCGTGCATGCGCATATTGCGGCGATGCGCGCGATAGGCTGTGCCATCACCCAGGGTGCCACCCCGGAAGGCGCGGCCTATGTGGCGCCGGCGATCATCGAGATTCCCGCCCTTTCTTTGATGGAAAATGAGGTTTTCGGGCCGGTGCTGCATGTGCTGCGGGTGCCGCGCGCCCGGCTGGCGGGGCTGGCTTCGCGGATCAACGCCCTTGGCTACGGGCTCACCTTCGGGGCGCATGGGCGCATCGAGGCGCGGCTGCAAGGCTGGGCGGCGGCGATCCGGGCGGGCAATCTCTATATCAACCGCAATATCGTCGGGGCCGTGGTGGGGGTGCAGCCTTTCGGCGGCGAGGGGCTGTCGGGCACCGGCCCCAAGGCGGGCGGGCCGCTTTATCTGCACCGGCTGCTGGCGCATGGGCCAGCCTGCATGCCCTGTCCGCAGGATCTGACCGCTTCCCCCGTGGGTGAGCGCAATGCATATAATGTGCGCCCGCGCGGGTTGGTGTTCTGCCAGGCCCGGACCCAAGCCGGCCAGCGCGCCCAGGCGGTGGCGCTGGAAGCCGCCGGCTGCACCGCAACCACGGATCTGGCGGCGGATTTTCACGTCGCCTTGGTGGAAGGAGAGGGGGCGCAGGTGCTGGCATTGGCAAAGCAGCTGGCCGCCCGGCCGGGGCCGATCATCCCGCTGCATGCGCTCTCGCCCGCCGCCATCGGGGCGGGGGCGTCCTACAACCCTGGCTTGCTGATGGCCGAGCGCAGCCTTTCCACCAACATCGCCGCGGCGGGCGGGAATGCCAGCTTGATGGCGGAAATATAACTTATATTGACGAACCCGCTCAAAGGGCAGAGTTTCTGCCCGTCACGCAACGGCAAGAACCAACAAAGCATCAGGAAATCAACAGTGAGTATAATCCCCCGTTCCGGCGAGCGGCTGCAGCGCGATAGCCTGGGCCTCTCGCAGATCATTGCCTCCACCCTTGCCAATATTGCCCCGGCGATGAGCTTTTTCTTCGGCTTCGGGCTTATTGCCTCCGGCGCCGGGGTTGGCGCGCCGCTGACCATCCTGGTCGCCATGGTGGTGATTCTGTTCCTTACCAACACGCTGGCGCAATTCTCCAAATACCGCCCCAGCGCCGGGTCCTTCGTCACCTTCATCGGCATGTCCTTCGGGCCGTGGGCCGGGGCGGCGGCGTCCATCTTCGTGGTGGTCGGCTATTGCATCGCGGCGGCATCGGTCGTGGTCATCTCCGGGGGCTGGGCGGCGCAGACGCTGCAGGTCTTCCTGGGGCTGCACGTGCCCTGGCAGGTGCTCAGCATCATTGCCACGGTCATTGTCGGGTTGCTGGTCTCGCGCGGCATTTCGCTCTCCACCACCTGGGCGGCGATCTTCTTCTACTTCGAGTTGCTGCTGCTGCTGGTCGGCGCGGTGATCATGCTGGTGGTGAACCATAAGGACATCTCGGCCACGTCCTTCATGCTGTCCTCTGTCACCGGCGGCTGGAAGGGCATCGGGCTTGGCTTCCCGCTGGCCATCTATCTGTTCATCGGCTGGGAGAATTCCGCCATGCTGGCGGAGGAAACCACCAATCCCCGCCGCAACGTGCCGCGCGCGCTGATCATCGGCACGCTCTCCATCGGCATCCTGTACATGTTCCTCTCCTTCGCGACGGAGACCGCCTTCCATAACGACCTGAAGGCGATCACCAGCTCTTCTCTGCCCTTCGTGGATGCCTTCAAGGCCTCCGCCGCCGGGCTGCTGATTATCGCCTATCTTGCCGGCGTGACCAGCATCTTCTCCTCGCTGATCGGCCTGACCAACGCGCAGGCGCGCATCCTGTTCAGCTCGGCGCGCGAGGGGCTGCTGCCGCAATTCTTCGGCAAGATCCACCCGCAGCACCGCACCCCGCATGCCGCGATGTGGACCTATATCGTCGTGGCGCTGGCGATCGTGCTGGGCTTTGGCACGTATTATAACATCGACCCGGTGACCTTGTTCGGCGATACCGGCACGCTTGGCACCATTCCGGTGATCGTGACCTATCTGCTCACCAACCTGGCCCTGCCGGTCTATATGCTGCGGTTCCATCGTGAGGATTTCAGCGTCTTCACCCATCTGATCGTGCCGCTGCTGGGCACGGCCTTCATGCTGATGCCGCTCTGGGGCCTTGTCGAGCCCGGCCAGCCTTACCCGTTCAGCCTCTATCCGAAACTGGCGCTGGGGCTCTTGGTGCTGTCGCTGATCTATGGCGCGCTGCTGGCCAAATCGAAGCCCGACCTGGTGCACCGCATCGGCTCCTACGTCGCCGACGAGGAGTACTGAGACAAAGAAGGGCGGCCGCAAGGCCGCCCTTCTCGTATCAAGGCAGCATCAGCGCCTTGGCGCGGCCATGAAGCTGCAGATGTTTCTCGATCACCTCATCCACCGCCGCGAAACTATCCAGCCGGTACCAGACGCCCTCCGGGTAGAATACGGCACAGGGGCCAAGCTCGCAGCGGTCCAGGCAGCCTGACTGGTTGACGCGGATATTTTGCAGGCCGAGTTCCTTCACCCGGACTTTCATGTAGTCGCGGATTTTTTCGGACCCCTTGCTGGCGCAATCACCACGCGAATGGCCTTCCGGCCTGCGGTTGCCGCAGACAAAGATATGGGTTTCGAAATACGGCGCCGGGTCATCGGCCAAGCGTTCGCCCAAAGCTGTTACTCCTGATGGTTTGCACCTATTTAGGCTGGGTTACAGGAGCCGGCAAAATGCAGAACCGCTTGAAGGATGCGTCCTCCCCCTATCTCCTCCAGCACCGGGATAACCCGGTGCATTGGCATATGTGGGGTGAGGAGGCCTTTGCCGAGGCCAGGGCGCGCAACGTGCCGGTGCTGCTCTCCATCGGCTACGCGGCCTGCCATTGGTGCCATGTGATGGCGCATGAAAGCTTCGAAAACGAGCAAGTGGCGGCGCTGATGAATGAGCGTTTCGTCTCCATCAAGGTGGACCGGGAGGAACGCCCGGATATCGACCAGACCTATATGACGGCCCTGCACGCGATGGGCGAGCAGGGCGGCTGGCCGCTGACCATGGTGCTGACGCCCGATGGCGCGCCCTTCTGGGGCGGCACCTATTTTCCGCCGACGCCGCGCTTTGGCCGGCCCAGCTTCCCGCAGGTGCTGGTGGCGCTCTCCGAGGGCTGGAAGGATGATCAGGCGCGCATCTTCCGCTCGGTGGAGGCGATCAAGGGCGCGCTGGCCCAGGCCGCCGCCACCCGCCCTGGCGATCCGCCGGGGCCGGCCTTGCTGGAGGCGGTGCGGGTGGGTCTTCTGCGCAGCATTGACTGGGAGCTGGGGGGGCTCTCCGGCGCGCCGAAATTCCCGAACATCCCGGTTTTTCGCTTTCTCTGGCACGAATATTTTCGCGGCGGCGATAAGAGTTGTGCGCAGGCCGTGCATCTGCTGCTGGAGCGGATGAGCCAGGGCGGGATTTATGACCATCTGGGCGGCGGTTATGCACGCTATGCCACCGATGATGCCTGGTTGGTGCCCCATTTCGAGAAGATGCTCTACGATAATGCGTTGATTCTGGAGATGCTGGCTTTCGCGCAGGCGGACAGGCCCTCGGCCTTGTACGAGGCGCGGGCGCGGGAGACGGTGGCGTGGCTGGTGCGCGATATGAGCGCGGAGGGTGCCTTCGCGGCGTCTGAGGATGCGGATTCAGAGGGTGAGGAAGGCAGGTTCTACGTCTGGTCCCGCGCCGAGGTGCTGGAGGTTCTGGGCGCGGAGGCCGCGTTTTTCGAGCGTTTCTATCCGCTGCCGGAGCATGGAAACTGGGAAGGCAAGATCATTCTGGAACGCCGCGCCGCCTTCGGCGCGGATGAGGCGCGGCTGGACGCCTGCCGGGCGAAGCTGCTGGCGGCGCGCAGCGCGCGCGTGCGGCCGGGGCGCGATGACAAGATTCTCGCCGATTGGAATGCGCTGACCATCGCCGCCCTGGTGAAGGCGGGGTGCGTGTTCGGCCGGGAGGATTGGGTGGCGCTGGGGCGGGCTGTGTTCGAGGCGCTATGGGCGGCCATGGGGCAGACGGATGGGCGGATTGCCCATGCGATGCGGGGCGCGAAGATCTCCGCCGCCGGGCTGCTGGAGGATCAGGCGGGGATGATCCGCGCGGCGCTGGCTCTGTATCAGGTGACGGGCGAGGGGGCGTTTCTGGCGCGGGCGGAGGAGACTCTGGCGGCCACGGAGACGCATTTTGGCGATGGGGCAGGGGCGTTCTTCATGTCCGCCGATGATGCGCAGGATGTGTATGCCCCGCGCGGGCGCAGCGTGCAGGATGGCCCGGCGCCATCGGGCATCGGCATGATGGCGGAGATTTATGCCGCGTTGTTTCATTTGACGGGCAAGGATGAATACCGGGCCAAGGCGGATTTGGTGCTGGCGGCTTTTGGCGGGCGGGCCAGGGCACTTACGGGGTCGCCCATTCTGCTGGCGGCGGCTGATCTTTTGGCCAATGCGGCCTGCGTGGTGGTGACGGGCGGGGCGGAGGCGCTGGCGCAAATGGCGCTGGCGGCGGCGGACCCGGCGGTGCTGGTGCTGCGCGGCGGGGCGGAGGTTGGGGTGGCGCATCCGGCCTATGGCAAGCCGAATGATGTGAAGGCCGCCTATGTGTGCCGTGGCGGGGTTTGCGGCCTGCCGGTGGGCGATGTGGAAAGTTTGAGGCAGGCGCTGCGGCGTTCCACGTGAAACAAGCCTGGGGAATTTCAATAATAACGGTACGTTAGGTTTTGAATCTTTTGAATTATGATTTTCGAAACAAAATGATTGACATGATTTTGGTATGAAAAAATAACAAAAGTTTTTGGTGCAGCTTTTTTCAAAAAGCTGCGAAATCCTCCGTCTTTTTTGAAAAGAGGCAGCCCCTCCAGCGGCGTTCCAATGCTGCTTCGCAGCACTGGAATCTTTGCCGCCTTCGCCCCAAAAAACTTTTATTGCTGTAGGCGAAGGGAGGTCACGCCTTCTCCTGATGGTATTTGAAAGACGCATTAATCATGTCCAGCAAATGCTGACCCGCCGTGGTGGGCGGGTATTTCGGCGTCTCGCCCGGTTTCAGGCAGGTGGGCAGGCATGCCACGGGCGCGTAGAAATCCGGGTCGAAGAAGAAGGGCAGGGAGTAGCGCTCCTGGCCTGAGATGTTGATGACGCGGTGCGGGGTGGAGCGGAACACGCCGTTGGTCCAGCGCTCCATCATGTCGCCGATATTCACCACGAAGCTGCCGGGAATGGGCGGGGCGTCGAGCCAGGTGCCATCCAGCCCCTGCACCTGCAGGCCTCCGGCGGAGTCCTGGTGCAGCAGGGTCAGGCAGCCATAATCGGTGTGCTTGCCCGCCCCCAGCTGCGCCTCGGTGATGCGCCCGGTTTGCGGCGGGTAGTGCAATGGCCCCAAAGTGGTCATGGTGATGCCAAGCCAGGGCTCGAAATAGGTTTTCTCCAGCCCCAGGGCGACGGCGAAGGCGCCCAGTATGGTTTTGCCGAGTTCCACCAGCCGGTCGTAATAATCCTGCATCACCTCGCGCCAGCCCGGCAGGTCCGGCCATACATCCGGCCCGTGCAAAGGCAGCCCGGCCTTTACGCGCTCATGGTCCAAGGGCAGGTCGCGGCCGATCTTGTAGCCTTCCTTCAGGTCGCCGGCCTGAGTCTGCTTTTCGGGGTCCAGATTCTCGCCCCCCACCCGGAACCAGCCGCGATGGCAGGAAGAGCGCTCGATGGCGCATTTTTCCTTCTCTTCCGGCGGCAGGGCGAAGAAGCGCTTGGCCTGGGCGTAGACGCTGTCGATGAGGTCCTGCTTGATGCCGTGATTGGTGATGTAGAAAAACCCGATCTCCCGGCAGGCGCGGCCGATGGCTTGGGCGGGGGCCATGTCTCCGGCCAGAAGCGGGCCGATATCGATGACGGGAATGGCATCCAGGCGGGCGGCGGCAAGGCCGGGGGCGAGGTCTATGGTATCGGGCATGGGCGCGATGATAGACTTGTCTTGTCATCGATTCCAGGAGTTCCCCTTTGCCGGAAACATATTTGCTCGGTATCGACCTGGGGGCTGGCAGCCTGAAGGCCACGCTGATCACGCCGGAGGGGGCCGTAAAGGCGGAGGCGAGCGCGCCGGTCTCAACCCATGTGCGGCATTTCGGCTGGGCAGAGCAGAACCCGGCGGAATGGTACGCGGCGCTGTGCAAGGCGGTGCCGGCGGTGCTGGCGGCGGGGGGCGTGGCGCCGGAGCGCGTCGCGGGCATCGGCATTTCCGCGGGCGCGCATATTCCGGTGCTGACGGATGCGGCGGGAACGGTGCTGCGCCCGGCGATCATGTGGAGCGACCAGCGCGCCGCTGCTGAGGCCGCCGCCCTGCATGAGGCGGCGGGGGCGCGAATCATCGAAACCTCGCTGAACAAGGTGAACCCGACCTGGACGCTGGCGATGCTGGCCTGGCTGAAATCCGCCGAGCCTGAGCTGATGGCCAAGGCCAGGCGGCTGTATCTGGCGAAGGATTTTCTGCGCCATTGCCTGACCGGCACCTGGGAGACGGATTATTCAGATGCGGTGGGCGCGTTGATGGCCGATGACGCCACCAAGGGCTGGTCGGCCGAGCTGGCGGGGCTGATCGGGCTGGATATGTCCATATTGCCGCCGATTGTGGCGCCCGAGCAGGTGGTGGGCGGGGTAACGGCGGATGCCGCCGCCCGCACCGGGCTGAGGGAAGGCACGCCGGTTGTCTGCGGCTCCAACGACACCACGGTGGAGTTTTTCGGCGTGGGCGGGACAAAGCCCGGCATTGGCGGGGTGAAGCTGGCCACGGCGGGGGTGCTGTTTCTGGCCACACAGGGGCCGGCGGTGCATCCGCCCATCTCCTGCTACCCGCATATCATGCCCGGCATGTATTACACCGCCACGGGCACGAACTCCTGCGCCTCCGCGCATCGCTGGGTGCGGGACCTGATGTTCGAGCAAGGCGGGTTCGAGGCGATGGACGCGCTGGCCAGCGCCGCGCCGCGCGGGGCGGGAGGCTTGTTGTTCCACCCTTATCTGCAGGGCGAGCGCGCACCGTATTGGGACCCGCTGCTGCGGGCGGATTTCATCGGCATGACCATCTCCCACGGCAAGATGCATTTTGCCCGGGCGGTGTATGAAGGCATTGCGTTTTCGATCCGCGATCTGCTGGGCGCGGCGCGGGAGCTGGGGCTGGCGTTCAGCACGATCAGGCTGATGGGCGGCGGGGCGAAAAGTGCCACCTGGCGGCAAATCATTGCCGATGTGACGGGGCTGGTGATCGAGCGCACGGAATCGGGCGATGCCTCCTTCGGCGCGGCCCTGGTGGCGGGCATGGGGGTGGGCTTGTTCAGCGGGCCGGAGGAGGCGGTGGCGCGCTGCGTGAGGTTGAAGGATGTGACAAAGCCGCAAGCGCAGGCTTTGGCTTTTTATAACGAGCTGTTCGGGGTTTATAAGGAGGCGCAGGCGGCGCTGGCGGGGTTGAACCACAGGCTGCACGGGCTGGTGGCGGACAGGTAGGGCGCTTGGGGCCGGCGTCAAGCCCTGTGCATCGTCGAGGTTTCGGAAGGCAAGAAGGCCGGCATCCGGGGTGATACGGGAGACGTGGGGCTCGCGCTTCAAGTGGTGGTCAAATCCAGCCAACGCGACAGCTATCCGTTTGATTTATAGAATTTGTTCTGATCGTAATGCCGAGAGGGCGTTTTCCATTCGCATGCGCTCAGGCAAGATGCTCTATCTCTTTGTTGCCCTGGATTATGCCGCAATCTGGGCAATGCGGGATAATAATTAAGAGCTTGTATCCTGGGGTAAATCTGCTGTATCGATTCTTAATCGTAACGCTCTGTGACAAGTAAGGCATTTGCACATAGATTTTTGGGATCAAAATCATGCCGGCTCCCCTGCCAAGTACTCCCAACCACAGCCGTTTTGAAGTCCTGGATGGCATGCGTGGGGTTGCTGCGATCTCTGTGATGCTTTTTCACTTCCCCAATATGAGTTATCCGTTTTTCAGAAACGGCTTCATCGCCGTCGACCTGTTTTTCATGCTGAGTGGGTTTGTCCTGGCCTACTCATATGGTGCTCGCCTGCAAAGCAATATGGGATACTTTGAGTACATTCTGAAACGGATTATTCGTCTCTATCCCATGTTTCTCTTGGGAATAGTTATTGGTGCCCCTGTATTGTATCTTGTTGCAAAATCAGGATTGGCGACCTGTTCCATCCGCTCTATCGCGGGAAGTATATTTTACAATTTTATGTTTTTGCCCGATATCAATAGTTTTAACATTCGAGAGATGGGCGTTTCTGTCGCAATGACCGGAGAAATTTTTCCCGCGAACCCTCCTGCATGGTCTTTGTTTTTTGAAATGGTTGCCGGTTTTGCATTTCCGTTTTTGTTTAAATTAAAACAGAAAAATCTTGTCAGAATTACGCTATTCAGTTTTTCCGCCTTCTTGTTGTGCGGCTTTGTGGATGCTTTTCTAAATTACTGTTATGCGCTTGATTTAAGTGGAGGCTGGCGCGCGGACAATTTTATGGAGGGATTTCCGCGTGTATTTTTCGGGTTTCCCTTTGGAATTTTATTGTACTCACTCATTGAAGATACGCGGCTAGACAAGCTCCGTGCCGTTGCAGGGCGCTGGATCTCGCATCCTTACATTCTATATTTGTTGATCATTTTTGTTTGTGCTTCGCCTCATGAGGTGAAGGGATTATACTCTGTGTTCATTATTGCCGTGGTCGCGCCATGTCTTGTTTGCGTTGGCGCGGCGATGTCTTGCAAGGGAAGCATAAGTGTGAAAGTTGCCCGGTTTCTCGGGTGGATGTCGTATCCGATTTATTGCCTTCACTATCCGATTGGCCGCGCCGTTTATCTTCTGTCGGAAAAGGCACATTA
>DATJXU010000081.1:0-19956 GCA_035499915.1 Acidocella sp. | reverse complement strand
GTGCGGCTCGATAGCGGCGTGGCCGCCGGCTCCATAATCCCCGGCCAGTATGATTCGTTGATCGCCAAGCTGATCATCACCGGCAAAACCCGTGAGGACGCGCTCAAGCGTGCCCGCCGCGCCCTGGCCGAGTTCAGGATCGAAGGCCCGGCAACCGTCTTGCCCTTCCACAGGGCGGTGCTGGAGCATCCCGATTTCACGGGCGAGAGCGGCTTTGCCGTCCATACACGCTGGATCGAGACGGAGTTCCAGGCGGATTTCGCCCCCGCCCCCCGGCCCGATCCGGTTGAGGATGACGGCTTTCTCCGCATGCCGATGGAGATCGACGGCAAGCGCCATGAAATCGGCCTGCCGCGCCGTTTTCTGGCGGGCTTGTCCAGCACCGGCCCGGCGCAAACCAATGCGGGCCCGGCCCCGGCAACAGGCGAGAACGACTCAGCCGTGAAAGCCCCCATCACGGGCAGCCTCCAGGCCTGGAAGGTGGCGGACAAGGCCGAAGTGCAGGCAGGCGAGCTGCTCGCCACCATGGAGGCGATGAAGATGGAGGTGCAAATCCTGGCCCCCCGCGCCGGCACCATCAGGCTGAACGCGGCAGCCGGGGCCTCTCTGACTGCCGGCGATCTCATCGCGATGTTTGAATAGGACACCGCCCCGGGCCGCCCGCCACCTGCGGCGGCGGCGCTTCGTCATGCCCGCCCCTGGCGGCGGCGCAGTTCACGGCCCGGCGAAGCTGGTCTAAGACCCCAGCACTTTCGGCCACCGAGGACTTCATGATTCGCCTGGACAATATCAGCAAGCAGAACGGCACGCGCCTGATCTTCATCGAGGCGTCGGCCGCATTGCAGAGGGGCGAGAAGATCGGCCTGGTCGGCCCCAACGGGGCGGGCAAATCCACCCTGTTTCGCCTGATCACCGGCCAGGAGGAGCCCGATGAGGGCCAGATCCTGGTGGACAAGGGGGTGAGCGTCGGGCTGTTCAGCCAGGATGTCGGCGAGATGGCAGGCCGCAGCGCCGTGGCCGAGGTGATGGACGGCGCCGGGCCGGTGAGCGCGGTGGCCGCCGAGCTGGCCGAGCTGGAAGCCGCGATGGCCGACCCGGAGCGCTTCGACGAGCTGGACACCATTCTGGAGCGTTTCGGCGAGGTTCAGGCGCGCTTTGAGGAGCTGGGCGGCTATGCGCTGGACGCCAAGGCCCGCGAGGTACTGCATGGCCTGGGGTTCAGCCAGGAGATGATGGAAGGCGATGTCGGCCGGCTTTCCGGCGGCTGGAAGATGCGCGTGGCCCTGGCCCGCATCCTGCTCATGCGCCCGGACGTGATGCTGCTCGACGAACCCTCCAACCATCTGGACCTGGAAAGCCTGATCTGGCTGGAGCAATTCCTGGCCGGCTATGACGGCGCGCTGCTGATGACCTCGCATGACCGCGAATTCATGAACCGCGTCATCAACAAGGTCATCGAGATCGACGCCGGCAACCTCACCAGCTTTTCCGGCGATTATGAATTCTACGCCCGCCAGGCGGCTTTGAACGAGAAGCAGCAGCAGGCGCAGTTCGAGCGCCAGCAGGCGATGCTGGCCAAGGAGATCGCCTTCATCGAGCGCTTCAAGGCCCGCGCCTCGCACGCCGCCCAGGTGCAAAGCCGGGTGAAGAAGCTGGACAAGATCGAGCGCGTGGAACCCCCTAAGCGCCGCCAGACCATCGCCTTCGAGTTCCGCCCCGCCCCGCGCTCGGGCGATGACGTCGCCAATCTGCGCGGTGTTTCCAAAGCCTATGGCAGCAAGGTGATCTATGACGGGCTGGACCTGCTGATCCGCCGCAAGGAGCGCTGCTGCGTGCTGGGCGTGAACGGGGCGGGCAAATCCACCTTGTTGAAGCTGGCCACCGGCAGCACCGCGCCGGATGCGGGCAGCGTGACCCTGGGGGGCAGCGTGAAGATGGGCTATTTCGCCCAGCACGCCATGGATTTGCTGGATGGCGACGCGACGGTGTTCGAGACGCTGGACAGCACCTTCCCCCATGCCGGGCAGGGCGTCTTGCGCAACCTGGCGGGCGCCTTCGGCTTCTCGGGCGATGAGGTGGAAAAGCGCGTGCGCGTGCTCTCGGGCGGTGAGAAGGCCCGGCTGGTGATGGCGCTGATGCTGTTCGACCCGCCGAATTTCCTGGTGCTGGACGAGCCGACCAACCATCTCGACCTCGCCACCAAGGAGATGCTGATCAACGCGCTTGCAAATTATGAAGGCACGATGCTGTTCGTCTCGCATGACCGGCATTTTCTCGCCGCCCTCTCCAACCGCGTGCTGGAGCTGACCCCGGAGGGCATCCATCAATATGATGGCGGCTACACCGAATATGTCGCGCGCACCGGCCAGGAAGCCCCTGGCCTGCACGGCTGAGCCCCCGCCTTACCACCAGACAACACCGTATCGGACCTTAGAATGACCCAAGCCCAGCCCCGCCCGCTGCTGATCACCCATGGCGGCAAGTTCCATTGCGACGAGGTGTTCGCCTACGCGGTCCTGCGCTTGGCGCTCGGCCTCTCGCAGCCCGGCGCGGACCATACGCTGCTGCGCACCCGCAAGGCCGAGTTGATCGAGACCGGCGATATCGTCTTCGATGTCGGCAGCCTCTTCGACGCCGCCGCCAACCGCTTCGACCACCACCAGATCGGCGCCCCCACGCGCGAGGATGGCACGCCCTACTCCTCCGCCGGGCTTGTCTGGCAGGTTTATGGCGAGCGCGCCGTGGCGGCGCTGCTGGCCCCGGACGCCGCCGCCTTCGCCCCCGCCATCGCCACGGCGCTGGACGGCAAGCTGGTGAAGCGCATCGACGAGATCGATAACGGCGTCTCCGCCACCGGCCCGGTGGTGCGCGACTCCCTGAACCTCTCCGCCCTGGTGGGGGATTTCAACCCGCCCTGGGACAGCCCGGAGGCCAGCGGCCCCACCGCCGGGGATGAAGCCTTCCAGCACGCCGCCGCCATGGTGCGCGGCGTGCTGGCAAGGCAGGTGGACATCCAGCGCGCCAAGCTCGAGGCGGAAGCCCTGGTGCTGGCCGCGCATGACGCCGCCGAGGATAAGCGCCTGCTGGTGCTGGAGACCGGCATGCCCTGGAAGAACGTGGTGTTCAGCCATGAGCTGCCGGTGCTGCTCGCGGTCTCCCCGGCCTCCAACGGCAATTGGATGATCGACACCGTGCCGCCCGAGCCCGGCTCCTTCGCCCAGCGCCTGCCCTTGCCGGAAGACTGGGCCGGGCTGCAGGCCGAGGCGCTGGCCCAGGCCAGCGGCGTGGAGGATGCGGTGTTCGTGCATGTGCGCCGCTTCGTCGGCGGGGCAAAAACCCGCGAGGGCGCCATCGCCATGGCGCGCAAGGCGCTCGCCCTGGCCGCCTGAACCAGCCCAAGGCGGGTGCGCCCCGGATGTCCCGGTCTCGCGCATCCAAAAGGCGTTTTTTCACAAAACGCCCTTTGCCTTGCCCGGGCGCAGCCCCATGTGAGCGGTCGGCAAACCGCAACCCCGGGCCGCGCGCCTGGAACAGGGATCGAGCGATGAACGAGCGTTTCCGGCCCGCAGGCCGAATCAAAAGCCTTGGGCCCGACGCAACGCACCAGGAAACGGCGCAATGAAGGCCGCCATCCTCCAGGCCCCCGGCGGGTTTGAGCGCATCGCCATCCGCGACCTCCCCGACCCCGGCCAGCCCGGTCCGGGGGAGATCCGGGTTGCGCTGCACGCTACCTCGCTCAATTTCCACGACCTGCTGGTCGCCAAGGGCGCCATCCCCACGGCGGATGGGCGGGTGCTGATGTCCGACGGCGCGGGGGTGGTGGAGGCGGTGGGCGATGGCGTCACTGCCTTCAAGCCGGGCGAGCACGTCGTCTCCTGCTTCTTCCCGCAATGGCCGGACGGGCGGGCGATGGCGGAGGTCGGCAGTTTCTCCAAAACACCGGGCGATGGGACGGACGGGTTCGCGGCCCAATATGCCGTGCGCCCCGAGAGCGCCTTCACCCACGCCCCGCGCGGCTGGAGCCACGCCGAGGCCGCGACCATCACCACCGCCGGGCTGACGGCCTGGCGCGCGCTGATCGGCGACGGGCAGCTCAAGCCGGGGGATAAAGTGCTGGTGCTGGGCAGCGGCGGCGTCTCCATCGCCGCGCTGCAAATCGCCAAAATGGCGGGGGCCTCGGTCATCGCCACCACCTCCTCCGATGAAAAACGCGAACGCCTCCGCACCCTGGGGGCCGATCAGGTGATCAATTACCGGCAGACCCCGGAATGGGGGCGGCTGGTGCAGGAGATCACCGGCGGCGGCGTGGATCATGTCGTGGAGGTCGGCGGCCCCGGCACGCTGGCCCAATCCATCACCGCCGTGCGCGTGGGCGGCCATATCTCGCTGATCGGCGTGCTGACCGGCCTCCAGGGTGAGGTGCCGACCGCCCTGCTGATGGCCAGGCAGGCGCGTCTGCAAGGGCTTGTCGTCGGCAGCCGGCGCCAGCAGCAGGATTATGTCGCCGCCCTTGAACAAGCGGGCCTACGCCCGGTGCTGGACCGCAGCTTCCCGCTGGACCAGCTGGCCGAGGCCTTCCGCCACCAGGCCAGCGGCGCGCATTTCGGCAAGATCTGCGCCGAATGGTGAAGCAACCGGGGCGCGGACGGCCCGGCTGGGCTCTCCCCGCCCTTCGACTGGCGGCCACCTTTTGGCGGCGAAACGCCGCTGCCGGGCTAAAACGGTGGCTAGATTGCGACAGGTTGAGGTTGACACATGCGCGCCACCCGCAAGCGGCCAGGCCCTAGATAAAGAGTGCGTCCATCACCAGCGCGATGGCGGCCTCCACCTCCGCTTGCGCCGGTTTGCAACCGGTCAGCAAGGCCTGCATCAGCCGGAAGCCGCAGGTGGCACCATAGAGCATATCCGCGAGGAGTGGTGCCGGCAGATCCAGCTTGCGCCGCGCCTTGGGGATGGTTTCAATCACCTGGATCAGATGCGTGCGGCTGGCGGCGATCCCCCTATCGAGAAACGCCTCCGCCAGCCCCGCAGTCCCGGCGCATTCCCGGCAGGCCAGGCGGCAGAGCCTGACATGGCGCTCCGAGAGCGCATGCTCGGCCATCCCCCCCAGCCGCAGCCGCAGCTGCGCCACCGGATCCCCCGCCCCCGCCTCGAACGCCTCCTCCGGCCAGATATAGGATGAGGCGACCAGCGCCTTCAGCAATTCGCCCTTGTCGGGAAACAGCACATAAAGCGTGCGCTTGGACATGCCGACCTGCGCGGCGATCTCCGACATCGTCACCTTTTCACAGCCGCGTGCGCCAAACAGCCCTTCTGCCACCGAGAAGATCAGCGCTTTACGCTCGTTGGCGGTCATCACCAATGGCCGTCCCATACACCCCACTTTATACCTTTTTTTAACAGACCCAAAGGTTTCTCATCTCAACACCGCCCGCGCGCGGCGCGCCCTAAACGGGAAACCAGGATGAAAAAACCAAGCGTCTCAGTATCGGCGGCGATATAGGCGGGCTGGCCAGGGCCATGGCGCCGGTGGGGTTTTGCGATGCGGGGCCGGCGCCCTCACTCCTGCTCGGGTGCGGCGGCGGCGTTGAGCTGGGTGTAATTCTCGATGCCGATCTTGGCGATCAGGTCGAACTGGCGCTCGAGGAAATCCACATGCTCTTCCTCATTATCCAGAATCCGGCGCAGCAGGTCGCGTGAGACATAATCGCGCACGCTCTCGCAATAGGCGATGCCCTCGCGCAGATCGACCATGGCCTTCTCCTCCAGCGCGAGGTCGGATTTCAGGATCTCCTCCACCGTCTCGCCCACGCGGATCTGGCTGAGCCGCTGCACATTCGGCAGCCCATCCAGGAACAGGATGCGCTCGATCAGCCAATCGGCGTGGTGCATCTCCTCGATGGATTCGTCATATTCATGCTTGCCGAGCTTGGTGACGCCCCAATGGCGCAGCGTGCGGGCATGCAGGAAATATTGGTTGATCGCGGTCAGCTCATTGGTCAGCTGGGTGTTCAGATGCTCGATGACTTTTGGGTCGCGCAGCATGGGTTGTCTCCCCTCAATGGCGGACGGCCACTATGCCGCTGAAGGGCGCCCAGGTCCAGAAGCGAGAGTCAGCCGGCCTCCGGCGCCGCGCCGGGGGCCAGCTCCTCGATCATGGCTTTCACCATCTTCACGCATTCCCCGCATTTGGCGCGGCAGCCACAGGCTTCATACACATCGGAGGCATTGGCGCTGTCGCCCCGGATAATCACGTCTTTCAGCTTGCGGTCAGTCAAGGCATTGCAAATGCAGAGATACACGTCGGGCCCTCAGAATGGATCACGCCTTGCTAGCATGAATGAGAATGCCTCGCAATTGAGTTAAGAAACATTGTCAACAAACCATCACGCCCCGCCGGGCTGGCGGCGTGCTGCCCGCAACAGCCCAGCGCCCCGGGATATTGATCCCGCCCCGCCCTTGCGCCTAATTTGCGCCGCCGGTTGCCCGGTTCATTTTTTCGCCTCGCCCGCCCTCTGGGCCGGGCCTCTGCCGGGACTGCCATGAAAATCCTCTTCGCCTTCGAGAACACCCTGCCCAATGCCGAGGCGGATGCGGAAGTATTTGTCACCACCGCGCGCTATCTGGGCGCGCATCTGCAAGAGAGCTGGCTGCATGTGCCGGTGGCGCGGCCCAATCTGGGCGTTGCCGCCAAGCTGGCCAACATGCCCATTCTGCGCGCCTTCGCGCCCCTGAAGCCCGCCGCCCTGCGGCATTTCTGCAGCGGCCTGACCATCGGGCTGCGCCGGGCCTTCCGGCAGGCGGACCTGGTCTATACCCGCAATCTCTGGGTGGCGTGGATGTCGATCCTCTGCGGCCAGCGCGTGGTGTTCGACCATTACCGCCCCTGGCCGGACCAGATTCCGCCCCTGCAGCGCTGGCTCTACAAGCTGTTCTGCCATCCGCGCTTCCTGGGCAGCGTCTGCCACTCCGAGTACACGCGGCAGAAATATATCGAGCTGGGGGTGCCGGCGCAGAAGCTGCGCTGCATCCATAACGGCTTCGAGCCCCGGCGCTTCCAGGCGCCGATCCCGCTGGCCGAGGCCAAGCGGATGATCGGCGTGCCGGAGGATGCGAAAACCGTGATCTATACCGGCCGGGTGAACCACAAGAAGGGGCTGGAACTCGTGATCGAGGCGGCCAAGCGCCTGCCGAACCTCACCTTCCTGTTCGTCGGCTCCTATGGCGAGGGGCCGGTGGAGGCGCTGGCCCGGCAGGTGCCGAACATCATCATCGTCCCCTGGCAGACGGAGGCGACACTCGGCCAGTATATCTACGCCGCCGATGTGCTGCTCATCCCGCCCTCCTTGCAGCCGCTGGCCAAGTTCGGCTCCACGGTGCTGCCGCTGAAACTCTTCTTCTATCTCGGCTCCGGCCGGCCCATTCTGGCGGGCAACACGCCGGATGTGGCGGAGGTGCTGAAGAATAACGAGACCGCCCTGCTCTGCGCGCCGGATTCGCTGGAGGCGCTGGTGGCGGGGCTGCAGGCGCTGACGGAGGATGATGCATTGGCCGCCCGGCTTTCCCAAGGCGCGCGGGAGGATAGCCAGAACTATACCTGGAGTGCACGGGCGGAGAAGATTTTTGCCACCATCCAGGCCTGGCGGGCGGATGCAGCCACCCCCAAGCCCGGCCATTGGGGCGCCGCGCAGAACGAGGTGTGGAAGCGCGAATCCCGCCGCTGGTTCGCGCATTTCGCCCGCACGCGCGCGGTGATTCTGCCGCCCGGCGAAGCGCCGCGCTGAATGGCGGACGCGCAGGAAGACGGGCTGGAGGGCCATAAGCGCGCGCTCGGCCGGGGCTTTAACTGGCTGGGCGGGGCCACCATCATCGCGAAAGTGACGGATTTCGTCACCATCATCGCGGTGCTGCTGTACCTGACGAAGGTGCAGGTGGGCATCGGCTCGCTGGTGCTCTCCATCGGCATGGTGGTGGAGGCGTTCGACGGGCTGGGCACGGGCGATGCGCTGGTGCAGGCCAGGAGCGTGGAGGCGCGGCAATTGCAGTCGCTCTTCTGGTTCATCATGGCGGCGGCATTGGTGGTGGGGGGGCTGGCGGTGGCGCTCTCCCCGGCTGTCGGGTGGGTTTATGGGATGCAGGGCATTCCGCTCTATTTCCTGGCCCTGGCGGCCAAGCAGCCTCTGGTGGGGGCGGCGGTGATTCCGCTGGCTTTGCTCAACCGCGAGCTGAAATACGAGAAGATCGCCGCCGTGAATGTCGGCGCCACGTTTGGCGCGGCGCTTGTGCGGTTTGGCATCGCGCTGGCGGGCGGGGGCACCTGGGCGCTGGTGGGCGGGTATTTTGCCTCCGGCGTGTTCATTCTGGCGGGGGCGATCTGGGCGCGGCCCTTCCGGCCGGGATGGCGTTTTTCATTCCCCGAAATCCGCCCGCTGGTGGCGTTTGGCCTGCGCTCGGCCAGCGCCAATATCTTCGAGCAGATTTTCAAGAACATCGATTATCTGCTGGTCGGCTGGTTCTACGGCGCGGCGGCGCTGGCCGTGTACCGCGTGGCGTTCGACGTGGCGATGGAACCGGCCATGGCGGTGGGCACGCTGATCAACCGCACCGCCTTGCCGGTGTTTGCCCGGGTGGCGGCCGTGCCTGCACATCTGCGCGAGGCGCTGTTCTGGTCCCTGCAAAGGCTGGCGACCCTGGTGGCGCCCTGCATGGCCGGGCTGGGGCTGATGGCGGTGCCGCTGACCGGGCTGCTGCATGATTCCCAGGGCCATTCCTACGCGGCGGCGGCGATTCCGCTGCAAATCCTGGCCACGGCGGCAACGCTGCGGATTACCTCCCAACTCATCACGCCGGTGCTGATGGGCACGGGGCAGCCGGGCAAGGCGGCGGCACTCTCCTTCGCCACGCTGGCACTGCTGGGCGGGTTTATTCTGCTGGCGGGGCTGAGCGTGCATGGGGAGAGGGGGCTGATCGCGGTCTCCGCCGCGTGGCTGGCGATTTATCCGTTTCTGCTGAGCTGGAGCGTGAATTATTTGCGCAGGACATGGCAGGTGGCGCCGCTTGCGCTGCTGCGGCCGTTTGTGATGCCGGCGCTGGCGGTGGCGTTCATGGTGGCGTTCACGCTGGGGGCACGGGCGCTGCCCTGTGGCAATGAGGCGGTGGCGCGCATTGCGGCGGCGGCGATGGCGACGGGGCTGGCTTATGGCGGGCTGGTTTTGCAGGGGCGCTGGCAGAGGCAAAAACGTTCCACGTAGAACGCAAGTGGGACTCCAGATAATAACGGCGCGTTAGAAGCTTAGACCAAGCGGGCACGCAAGCTGCCTGGGCTTGTCGGGATGACAGGCTCAGGCAGGGCGCGGCTGGCAGGCTTGCGGACCTGGATGTGGTGAAAGCAAAAGCCCCTCGCGCCGGACGCTGTGACACGCAAATGACTGACCAATCCAGGTCAGGCGCGTGGCGCAGAATTCGTGCATTTCGTTCCAGGCGAATCCTGTATTACGTTTGCAATAAATATTTGGTAATATTTTTTGCAAACCAAGGCTTGCGCCAAGGACAACAAGTTTATGTGCCCTCTACCGCCCCCTGAGATATCATTCTTGCAGATTGTGGAGACCGCAAACGATATCGTTATCGTCACAACGCCAGAATTGGATCCGCCAGGTCCGGCAATCATTTATGTGAACCCGGCTTTCACGCATTTAACCGGATACAGCGCGGAGGAAGTGATCGGCCTTACGCCCCGCATTCTTCAGCGACCGGCGACCAATAGAGCCACGCTGGATGCCATCCGCGCGGGGCTCCAGGCGGGCGCGGCGGTTCACGAGAAGGTTCTGAACTTCGCCAAGGACAATACGCCGTATTGGCTTGATCTGCGGATTGTCGCACTACGCGACGGCGATGGAAACATTACGCATTTCGCCGCGATCCAAAGAAACGTGACCCTCGAAAAGCGGCGCCTTGATGAGCTCGAATTGCTGGCCGTGCGAGACGCACTGACCGGCATTTTGAACCGCCACGCACTCATGCAAGCCGTGGAAACCGAGATCGTGCTGGCACAGCTCGAGCAAGCCGCAAGCGGGCCCTGCATCGCTTTCATCGACATCGACAATTTCAAGATGGTGAATGACATGTTTGGCCATGCGGCAGGCGATGATGTGCTTTGCGGCGTCACCGACCGCCTGGAAACAAATTTGCGCCGGTCGGATCTATTTGGACGCCTCGGTGGCGAAGAATTTGCGGTTTGCATGCCGTCGGTCACGCTCGGCGAAGCATTGCCTCTCGCGGAACGCCTGAGGGGCGCGGTGGCTGCGACTCCTTTTGAAACGGCTGCGGGGCCGATACCCGTTACGATCAGCATCGGTGTCGCCGCCTTCAAAGACGGAGACAGCCCCGAGGGTTTAATCGAAAGGGCTGACAGGGCGATGTACTTAGCCAAACGTGGCGGCAAAAACCGCGTGATGGCATAGTTCAAATCGTCATCTCCAGATGCGGCCCCAGGCAATGGCTGGTCATGATGCGCCCTGGCGCGGCGACCGAGGGCGATCAGGCCTTAGGAACGTCCAAATGTGAGACCGGTTATATCGTGCGCCAATGATTGATCTGGATCGCAAGCGGCCATCCCGACCAACGCCCCCTTAAACCACCCGGCGGGCAGAGGCGTCCGGTTTCCACCAGCGCAGCTTCGTCACGTCCAGCAGCGTTTCACCTTGCAGGCTGCGCCAGCCTTCGCGCCCGCCGTGGGGTTGGGCGTAGAGGGTTTCGACGGCTGGCCAGCTATGGAAGAGCGACCAGGTCCAGACGCGGTGGCGCAGATAGACCCCGCGCAGGCGCCGCGCGAGGCGGATATCCGGCACCGCCAGGCGCTTTGCGGCCCAGAGCGGGGCGGCGCCGAGGTTCCGGGCCAGCGCCCAGGTGAGCGGCGCCACATAGTTGGAGAACCAGATTGTGAAACCCAGCTCCGGCTGCAAGGCGGCGACGGCGCGGTGGACCTGGATATGGTCCGGGTGGCCGTACTCGCCCCAGGGGTTATGGGTGTAGACCTCATCCGCCCCCGCCAGGATCGGGCGCAGCCGCTCCACCAGCGTGAAAAAATTGGCGTCGTAGCGGGCCTGGGCGGCTGGGTCGGCAATTGCCATGCCGGTTGGGGTGAGGACGGGGTTTGCCCAATCCACCAGCAGCCGCACGCCGCTTTCCGGGATGGCGAGGTTGACGAGCTTCGGCAGTTTCAGCGCCGCCACCGCCCTGGCGCGCGCCGCCGCCTTTTCCGGTTTGCCAAACGGCGCGCCGTAGCACAGCACCACCGGGTCGGCCTGCGCCATGGCGGAACTCAGCCAGAGGATCTCGTCATCTGGGTGTGCGGCGACGAGCACGGCGCGGCTCATGCCCGCCCTCCCAGCAGCGCGTCATAAATATCCTCCAGCGCCGCGGTCTGGCGGCGTATGTCGAACAGGCGCTCCACCCGGCGGCGCGCTTGCTCGCCCATGCGCTGGCGCAATGCGGGGGTGGCGAGCAGCGTGCCTATGGCGGCGGAAAGCGCCTCGGGGTCGCGCTCGGGCACCAGGAAGCCGGTTTCGCCCTCCGCGATGCCCTCCGGGATTCCGCCGACGCGCGAACCGATTCCCGGCACGCCGGTGGCGGCGGCTTCCAGCATCACCATGCCCAGCCCCTCCTCCCGGCCGGACTGGGTTTTCACGCTGGGGAGCACCAGCATGGCGGCGCGGCGCATCCAGCCCAGCACCTCTTCATGCGACTGTGCACCGAGAAAGCTGATGCGCTCTGCAAACCCTGTCTCCCGCGCCAGCCGCTCCAGGCTGTGGCGCAATTTGCCGTCGCCGATGATCACCAGCCGGGCATGCGGGTGTTGCGGGGCAATCCGGGCGAAGGCGCGGATCAGGAACGAAGTGCCCTTCACCTCCTCCAGCCGCGCGACGTGCAGAAGCACGGGCTCCTCCTGCGCCGCAGGGCGCGGCGCAATGCTGCTGGGGTCCACGCCGATATAATGCACAACCACGCGCGCGGGCGGGAAACCCAGCGCCAGCAGTTTTTCGCGCAGAAAATTGGAGGCGGCGATGAACAGGCTGCCTTGGCGCGCCAGCCGCCCGCGCCCCAGCGCGTAACGCGCCCAGGCCGGGTTGGCGAGCAGCCCGGCGGGGGACAGCGTGGCGTCGAACCCATGAAACGTCGTGACCAAAGGCACGCCGAGCCGGGCGGCCAGGGGCAGGGCGTAAACGCCCTCCACCCCGAAATGGGCGTGGATGAGGTCCGGCCGGCGGCCTTGCAGCATATGCAAATAAGGGTGCGGGCTGGCCGAGAGCATGTGCCAGGCGGCGGGCAGCAGCCGCATCTGCGGTGCCAGATCCTCCAGCGCCAGCGCCTCTGCCCCCGGCGGCGGCGCGCCATAACGCAGCCGCCCGAGGTAGAGCGGGCGGTAGCGTTGCAGGCGCTGGGCCTGCTGGGCAATGAAGGGCTCCGACAGCTTGAACAGATTATGCCGGAAGATCCCGACCTGGCGCATCCGCCCTCCGCTCAGCTGGGGCAGCGTTATTTCGCCGCCAGAGCGGCTTCACCCGCCAGCAGCCCCAGCCCTTTGCCCACTTCGGCGAACAGGGCGATGGCGTGGTCGATCTGCGCGGGCGTGTGCGCGGCACTCACGCTGGAGCGCAGCAAGGCGAGGCCCTTGGGCGTGGCGGGCGGCAGGCTGACATTGGTGTACAGCCCGGCCTGGAGCAAAGCCGCCCAGAAGCCGAACGCCGCCTCCGGCGAGGGCATGATGGCGGAGACCACCGGGCTCGGCTCCGGCCCCAATGCGAAGCCCAAGGCCTCCAGCCCGCGATAGAGCCGCAGCGCGTTGGCGTTCAGCTGTGTCCGCAGCTCAGGGCGGACACGCAGCTGGTGCAAAGCCGCCTCCGTCGCGGCGATCACGCCCGGCGGCAGCGAGGCGGTGAACATGTAAGGCCGGCTGACGACGCGCAGAATATCCGCGCCCTCCATGTCGGTGACGCAGAAGCCGCCGACCCCGCCCAGGCTCTTGGAGAACGTGCCGACGATGAAATCCACATCCGCCTCAACCCCGGCCTGCTCAGCCAGGCCGCGCCCGGTGGCGCCGAGCACGCCCAGGGAGTGGGCCTCATCCACCACCAGATAGGCGCCGAATTCGCGCTTCACGGCGGCGAATTCCTTCAAGGGGGCGGTGTCGCCCAGCATCGAATAAATGCCCTCGACGATGATGATCTTATCCCCCGGCTCGCCGCTCAGGCGGCGCAGGCGGTTGGCGAGATCCTCCGGGCTGTTATGGCGAAAGCGCGTGACCTGGGCATAGCCAAGGCGCGAGCCGTCATAGATGCTGGCATGGGAATCGGCATCCAGCAGCAGATGGTCAGTCTTGCCCGCCAGGGCGGAGATGATGCCGAGATTGGCCTGGTAGCCGGTGGAGAACACCATGCCATGCCTGCGGCCATAGAAATCCGCCAATGCGGATTCCAGCCGCTGGTGGCTGCCATAGCTGCCATTGGCGATGCGCGAGCCGGTGGTGCCGGTGCCCGCCGCCCTGGTGGCCGCATTGGCGGCGTCCACCACCGCCGGGTCGTAGGTGAGGCCCAGATAATTATTGGTGCCGAGCAGCAGCGTCTTGCGCCCGCCGATCACCGCCTCGGTGGGGGAGAGCACCTCCTCGAACGGCACGTTGAACGGGTTCGCCCCGGCCTCTTCCAGCTGGCGGTACTGCTCTGCCAGCGGCGCATATTTGTCGAACAGCGCCATTTGCTTACGCGGCTTCCTTCAGCCGCAGCACGGTGGCGATCAGGTCGCCCAGCGTTTCCACCTCGGCGATCTTGTCCAGCGGCACGGAAATATCGAGCTTGTCCTCGATCTCCATGACGAAATCCATCACCGCGACGGAATCGAGCCCCAGATCCTCGATGATGTGCGTCTCGTCGGAAAGCGGGCGGTCCTGCGGCAGCGCCGCGCGCAGCGTCTCGAAAATGACGCCCCGAATCTCATTGGCCTGATCAGACATTTGGCTGCGCGCAGCTCCTCTGCTGTTCCATGCACGCCAGTCCCGCAAAGGCGGCCCATGACATTTGTGCAAGAAAAACTATACAATTCACCGGCCCCTCTATTAAAGAGCGGGCACCGCGTTGTCACGGGCCTTCTGGAAAGCTTATGGCGCCTTTGCATCTCCGGTATGGTCCGGCGGGGCCGACCATTCTAATATCCTGGAGAGAGTTGGTTAGGCGCCTTGAAGACAGACAGATATCTGACCCGCGAGATAGCGCGGCCCTTTGCTGCGATTTTGGGCATTCTGGTCCTCCTGTTCGCGGGATACAGCTTGGCCGGGATCTTGTCGGACGCCGTGAACGGCCTGCTGCCGATGGGGGCCATTGCCGCCCTCACCTCTCTCAAAACACTCATCTCTCTGGATGTTCTCATCCCCATCTCGCTGTTCATCGCGGTGCTGGCCGGGTTTGGCCGGTTGCAGGCCGATAGCGAGATCACCGCCATGCTGGCGCTTGGCATCGGGCCGCGCCAGCTCCTGCGCCCGGTGCTGGGGCTGGCTTTGGGGATGGCCATCTGCGTGGCCTGCCTGTCTTTGTTCGTGCGCCCCTGGGCCTATGCCACCTCGCACGACATCGCCCGCCGCGCCGCCGTGATGCTGAACGTCAATGCGATGGAGGCGGGCACCTTCTATGCGAGCCCGGACGGCGCGCGCGTCATCTTCCTCGGCAACCGGGCGGGGCCGCATGCGCAGGCCCGCAATGTGTTCGTGGCGCAGCGCGACGGCAACCATATCGAAGTGATCTTCGCCGGCAGCGCCACCCCCGCCACCGCCGGCGCGGATGGGCGGCGCAGCGTGCATCTCTCCGATGCGCATGTCTATGAGTTCGACCGCGACGCCCCTGGCAGCGACCAGTCCCTGGAAGCGGCGGGGCTGAATGTGGACCCGGACGGCACCATCCCCGGTGCTGCCGGCTACAGCCCGGTGGCGGCCGGCACGGCGCGCCTCCTGGCGTCCAGGAACCCGGCGGATATCGCGGAGCGGCAATGGCGCTTCTCCACCGGGCTTTCCACCCTGCTGCTGGCGGTGCTGGGCGCGATCTTGAGCCGCGGCCGCCCGCGCCAGAGCCGCTTCGCCAAATTCGGCCCGGCCATTCTGGCCTATTCCGCATACTACCTGCTCTGCACCACGGCGCGCACCTGGGTGGAGCATGGCGATGTCGGGCGCTTCCCCGGTCTGTGGTGGGCGCCCGCCGCGCTGGCAATTGCCATGGCGCTGATCTGGTATGTGCCGGCGTTGCGCCGGTTCTTCCGCCCCCCGCCCAAGGGCCCTACCCCCACGCCCCGCCGGCACCCCGCCCAAACGCTGAAATTGCGGCCAGTGAGCAGCCACGATGCTGCTTGACCGCTATATCGGCTGGACGGTGTGCCGCGCCTTCCTGCTCATCACCGTCGGCCTCACCGCCTTGTTCAGCCTGCTCGGCTTTGTCGAGCAGCTGGGCCTGATCGGCCAGGGGCAATATGACCTGCGCGACGCGCTGACCTACACGCTGCTCACCTCGCCGGACAGGCTGCTGCAGCTCGCCCCGGTTGCCATGCTGCTGGCCACCTTGATGGGGCTGGGCGCGCTGGCCAAGCATTCCGAGCTCACCGCCTTCCGCAGCTTTGGCGTCTCGCAGGCCAGGATCATCGGCGCGGTGGTGAAGCTCTGCCTGCCCATCATCCTGGCCTTGTTTCTCATCGCGCAATTCATCATCCCGCCCGCCCAGCAGGCGGCCCAGCGCGAGCGCGCGGCCGCCCTGGGCGATGCGCTGCCCGGCCTCTCGAATGGCGGGTTCTGGGCGCAGAAAAGCGGCGTGTTCCTGAACGTGCAGAGCTTCGCGGGGGGCAATGAGCTGCACGGTGTCGAGATCTTCACCTTCGGGCCGGAGGGCACGCTGCACAGCCTCGTCCAGGCCGAAAACGCGGCGCCGCAGCCCGACGGCAGCTGGGTGCTGAGCGGCGTGGTGCGCGACAGCATCACCAACGGCCAGACCGAGACCGACGAGCCCGCCACGCTGAGCTGGAAGCCCTTTCTCTCCACAAGGCAGCTGCAATTGCTGGCGATCCCGCCGGAGACCATGCCGCCTCTGGCGCTCTATGCCTATGTCCGGCAGTTGAAGCACCAGCACCAGGAGGCGCTGGTTTACGAACAGACCTTCTGGAGCATGGTGGCCATCCCGCTTTCGCTCATCGGCATGGTGCTGATCGCGGCCCCCTTCGTGTTCGGGTCGCCGCGCGCGGGCGGGGCGGGGCGGCAGATCGTCATCGGCGCGCTGCTGGGCATGGTGTTCCTGCTGGTGCAGCAGATCACGGGGTATCTGGGACTGCTGCTGGCGGTGAACCCGGCCTTTGCGGCCATGGGCCCGTCCATCGTGCTGCTCTTGCTGGGGGGCTGGCTGCTGGAACGCGGCTATGTCAGACTGCGGCCGCGCCTTGGCCCGCCCTAGCGGCGGCAAAAGGGAAAACAAAGGGAAAACCCAGGAAAAAGGGAGAAAACGCATGTTGGAGCTGAGGCCCAATTGCGAATGCTGCGACCAGGACCTGCCGCCTGCGAGCGCGCAGGCCCGCATCTGCAGTTTCGAATGCACCTTCTGCGCGAGCTGCGCGGACAAGCTGGCGGATACCTGCCCCAATTGCGGCGGCAATCTTGTCGAGCGCCCCATCCGGCCGGCCCGGCTTCTGGAAAAATTCCCGGCATCCGGGAAACGCGTTCTGAAGCAGAGCGGCTGGGCCTGAACAACCGGGCGCGGCCCGTCTCGCAAAGCGCAATGGCTTGAGGCTGACGCATGCGCGCCAACCGGGAGCGATCAGGCTCTAGGTGGTGGCCACACGCTCCAGGAAGGCGCGGTAATGCACTTTCTGCGCCTCCAGCAGGATGAACAGGACAGCGCCGAAGCCCACGATCTCGAACACGAAATACAGCACCGGCAGCTTGATCAGCGCCGCGATGAACAGGCCGAGTGTGCGGTAATTGGCGCAGAGCACGCCCCAGCGGCGGATCACCGGCGCGAAATATTCACGGTAGGCGGCGCGCAAGGCCGCCTCGCGCTTGGGCTTCGCCGCCAGCAGCGTGGAGAAGTCCTCATGGAACGCCGCCGCCCCGCCCGAGGCCCAGAGCTGCACCCGCGCATAGAGATGATGCAGATGCCCGGCGAAGCCTTGCGGCTTTGCATCCAGCTTCGGCAACGCCGCGGACTGGCGCCCCCAGCCGTAGAAATTATAATCCTGGCGCTGCATTTCATACGCGGCGGATTGCACGGCATGCGCCGCGCCCGAGAGCGCCACCAGCAGCCAGATCCAGCCGCCGATCGTAGCACTCATCGCCAGCGCCAGCCCGACATAGACGGCGGTGAAGGTCACGTAGTCGCAAATGCCGTCCAGCAGCTTGCCGAGTTCGGAATAGGTTTTGGTGAGGCGGGCGAGCTGGCCGTCCGCCCCGTCCATCACATGCCAGGCCAGCATCAGCACGAAGCCGGCGACGGCGCACCAGGTGGCGCCGTAGGAATGATAAGCCACGCCCGCCAGAATCCCGCAGCCCATGCCGGTGAACGATACCGCGTTGGGGGTGACCCCGAGCCTGACGAACAGAGGCACCAGCCGGGCGGAGAGGGGGTGGATGAAATAGAGGTTGGTCGGGTCCTCGATTTCAAAGGTCCGGCGGATCGGGTCCGCCGCGGCCTGGCCGGCTGCGTCGCTCATATCAGTGGTCTTTCAGAGCCGGCCTTCGTCCAGCAGCATCTCGGCCTTGCCGAAGGCGATGGGATCGTCCACGTCCACCCAGAGCTTGTCGCCGATGTCGAGCACCCGCGCCTTGCCCCATTCGGCCAGCACGTTCATGGCGCCGGAGATGCTGTCATCCCCGCGGGTCTGGGAGGCCTCCAGCGCGTCGAACATCACGGGCGTGCAGCGGAACACGCCGGTATCAAAGCAGTTGAAGTCCCTGATGACCTTGCCGATATGCAGCAGCCGCTCGCCCTCGCATTTCACGCGGGTTACGTCCTCGGGGTCGTTCAGCGGATTATCGATATTGAAATCCACCCCCAGCGTGACCGTGTCCGGCTCCTGCTTGGCCTGGATCAGGCGGCGCAGAATCTGCGGGTCCACCAGATGGTCGCACATGGTGAGCAGGAAGGGCTCATCCAGATATTGCTTGGCGGTGAGAACGGAAACGCCGTTCGCCCGGTCCCAGGCGCGGTTGAAGATGCGGGTGATATGGATGCCGGAGCGGCGGGAGAATTCCCCCAGCCGCGCCTGCAACTCCTCGGAGCGGTAGCCGGTGACGACGAGAAACTCGTCGATCCCGGCTTCGCGGCCATTGGCGATCACGCGCTCGATCAACGGCACACCGCGGATGGGGATGAGCGGCTTCAGCTCCCCCTTCTCGCGCAGGCGCGTGCCTTGCCCGGCGGCGACGATCAGGCACTTCATTCGGCGGCGGTCACCGCCAGCGCCGGACGGGTGTGGATGAAGTCTTCGGTCATCTCGTAGGCCACATCGTCCGTGTACTGCACGGGCGGGTGCTTGCAGAAATAGGCGCTCGGGCCGGCCAGCACGCCGCCAACGCCATGCTCCAGCGCCAGCTTGCAGCAGCGGATCATGTCGATCACCACGCCAGCAGAGTTCGGGCTGTCCTGCACGGAGAGGCGCAGCTCGATATCCATCGGCACGTCGCCGAACAGCAGCCCTTCCATGCGGATGAAGGCGATCTTGTTGTCATTCTGCCAGGGCACATAGTCGGACGGGCCGACATGGATGGTCTCGGTCTCCATCCGCTTCTTCGCCACAGCCTGCACGGCTTCGGTCTTGGAGGTCTTCTTGGAGGCCAGACGATCCTGGTTCTTCATGTTCAGGAAGTCCGTGTTGCCGCCGGTGTTGAGCTGGTAGGTGCGCAGCAGCTTGACGCCGCGCTTGGCGAACAGATCCGTCAGCACGCGATGGGTGATGGTGGCGCCGACCTGGGATTTGATGTCATCGCCGATGATCGGCAGGTTAGCGGCCGCGAAGCGGTCGGCGTACGCCTTGTCGCTGGCGATGAACACCGGCATGTTGTTCACAAAGCCGCAGCCTGCCTCCAGCGCGCACTCCGCATAGAAGCGCGCCGCCTTCTCGGAGCCCACGGGCATGTAGTTCAGCAGCACGTCGGTCTTGCTGGCCTTCAGGATGGCGACGATCTCGGCCTTGCTCAGCTCCTTCGCCTCGGACCGCACGAAAGTGCGCTCCTCGTCGTAATTGGCCATGTGCTCGGAGATGCCATCCAGCACCTGGCCCATCTGCACGATCACGCCCATTTCGGGGATCTCGGCCTGGAACACTTTCGTGCAGTTCGGCTTGGCGAACATGGCGCGGCTCACATCCTGGCCGACCTTGCGGGCATCCACGTCGAAGGCCGCCACCACCTTGATGTGGTTTGGCTGGTAGCCGCCGATCTCGGTGTGCATCAGGCCAACCACGCCCTCGGCGCAGCGCTCCGGCGTGTAGTAATAGAGCCCCTGAATCAGGGAGCTGGCACAGTTGCCAATGCCAGCGATCGCGATGCGGATGCCGCCGTTCTTCGCCATAATCAACCTCGTCTCTCGCTAAAATCTGTCGGGCAGCAGGACGCCATCATGGATGACGGGACCAGACACACGGGCGCAACCCAGCCACGACAGACCACCTGCCGCAAACCATGAACATGCCGGGAAACGCCTTCGTACCTCAACCTTGAAACCCAATGCCTCCTGCCAATCGCAACCCTGCCGGGGAAACGGCACCAGGGCTTCGCGCTTTCGCGGCTGAAGCTCCGGACGGACTGCAGGCAAGCCTAGGTGAGTCCGAACTCTGCGCGGTAAGTGAGCCAGCCTCCTAGCTCTTTCCGGCATGTGTCGCAAGTGTGACACGGATGCAAGGGGCTGGACCCAGCTTTACACCAGCCCCGGCAGGGCG
>DATJXU010000080.1:0-3428 GCA_035499915.1 Acidocella sp. | reverse complement strand
CAGGTTCAGCGCCCCTCCCGCCGCGACCAGGATGGTGATCGTCCGGCTGGCCGGGCAGGTTGTGGCGGAGGGCAGCATCATTTATGGCCATAGGCCAGGATTTCAGAGTGGTCGAGAGAAGGAGCGGGGCATGGCGCGGGCGGGGTCGGTCAATTATTTGTTTGGCACGCGCTTCTACAAGATGGCCTATGTCGAGTTCGGCAATCCCGCGGCGCCGGCCGTGATGTGCGTGCATGGGCTGACGCGTACGGGCCGGGATTTCGACGCGCTGGCGGAGGCGCTCTCGGACCGGTTTCATGTCATCTGCCCGGACCTGCCGGGGCGCGGAAAATCCGACTGGCTGCCCGATGGGCTGGCCTATCAGCCGCCGACCTATGTGGTTGCGCTGGCGCATCTGCTGGCGCAGATCAACAAGCCGGTGTCCTGGGTCGGCACCTCGCTGGGCGGCATTTGCGGCATGATGATCGCCGCGGCGCAGAACACGCCCATCACCAGGCTGATCCTCAACGATATCGGCCCGCATATCCCCGCCGCGTCGCTGCAGCGCATCCGCGAATACATGGTTTCCGCGCCTGAGCGTTTCCCCTCCCAGGCGGCGCTGACGGCGCATCTGCGCGAGGTGCACGCGCCGTTTGGCCAGCTTTCTGACGCGCAATGGGCGCATCTGGCGCGTTTCTCCGCCCGGCAGGTTATGGACCACACCGGCGAGGGCAAAAACATCGCCATGCATTACGACCCCAAGATCGTGGATCCGATCCGCGCCACCGTGCCGCTGGATGCGGATATGTGGCCGATCTGGGAGCTGATCCATATGCCGCGTTTGGTGATTCGCGGCGCGCAGAGCGATCTGCTGCTGGCGGAGACCTATGAGCGCATGCAGGCGGAAGGGGCGGAAGGCTATGTGGTGGCGGATGCCGGCCACGCCCCGGCGCTGATGGATTATGAAAGCCAGGCGCGGATCAAGGCGTTTCTGCTTGGCGGCTGAGGCGGCCGCTTCAGCCCGCCGGCGGATGAAGCTTTCGTTGCGCGGTTGATCGCGCCGCCCAAGCTTTTAAACTCACCGTATGGTGGGCAAAATATTCAATCGCGCGCATTTGCCGCTGGTGAGAAAGGCCGCGATCTCCGCCGCCCAGGCCACGGCCTCGCAGCGTGTGTCGCTGGTGGCGGCGGGCTGCGCCTTCTATGCCACGCTGGCGCTGTTTCCGACGATCACCATGCTCATCTCGCTATACGGGCTGGTGTTCGACCCGGACACGGTACAGCCGCAGCTGCGCTATCTGCAAGGCTTCATGCCGCCGGATGTGTATGGCCTGATCTCCCAGCGTATTCAGAACCTGGTGTCGCAGCCCGCCAAGGGGCTGGGCATCTCCTTTGGCGTGTCGCTGATGATCTCGCTCTGGTCCTCCTCCACCGGCACCAAATCCGTGCTCAACGCGCTGACGCTGGCTTATAACGAGCACGAGACGCGCGGGCTGATCCGCTTTCAGCTCGTCTCGCTCGGCATGACCTTCATCGCCGTGCTCGGCACCATATTGGCCATCGGTTTCCTGGTGTTCTTGCCCATTGCGCTGGCCTTTCTCGGGCTGCCCGCCAGCATGGAATTCCTGGTCGGGCTGATCAGCTTCGCGGCGATGATCACCTTCGTGACCGTGGCGCTCGGCCTGCTCTACCGTTTCGGCCCGGCGGGCGGGGGGCGCACCTTTTATGCGCCGGGGGCGGCGATCGCCACGCTGGCCTGGATGCTGGCGAGCTGGGCCTTCGGGCTTTATGTCGGCCGCTTCGCCGCCTACAGCGCCGCCTATGGCCCGCTGGCGACCATTATCGGCTTGATGATGTGGTTCTATATCTCCGCCTATGTCGTGCTGTTCGGGGCGGAGTTCAACGCGGCTTTGGACCGGGAATGGCGCAGACGCCTTCCATGAGGCCGCTGAAACCTCCGGCGAGCAGCCCGATGGGGGCGGCGGATTTATACCGCAGGCTGGGCCGGAAGAGAGCGTGGGGCAAGGCGAGGCGAGGGCACAGCATGGGCGCGCGTTATCCGTAGCGGGGCACGCTGGCAACAACGCCCAGTTGGCGCTGGGCCCGGTTGATGCTACCCGCCCAGGGTGAGTTACTTCCTGAAATCCTCGCCTATGCAGGCTTTTCTGGCCCGGCTTCTGGCCTGGTATATAGGCGCCGCCTTGCGGCTGCAGTTCGGCTTCAGGGTCGAGGGGCGGGAGAATCTGCGCCTGTTGGCTGGCGATGCGCCGATGATCGCCGCCTTCTGGCACGAGACCCTGCCAACCATGCCAGCACTCTGGCGCGAGGCCCGCAAGGCGGGGATGACGCGCCCCGCCGTGGTGCTGGCCAGCCGTCACCGCGACGGGCAGCTGATCGGCAATATCATGCGTGCCTTTGGCATGGGGCTGGTCTCCGGCTCCAGCTCCAGTGGCGGCGTGGCGAGCCTGCAGGAGCTGGTGCGCATTGTTACCGGGGGCACCCATGTGGCGATCACGCCCGACGGCCCGCGCGGCCCGGCGCGGCATGCGGCGGCCGGGGTGGCGGCTTTGGCCGGGCTCACCGGGGCGCGGATCCTTCCCTGCGGGGTGGCGACGAGCAGGTACCTCCCCATGAGGAAAAGCTGGGATGGCATGCGCATTCCGCTGCCTTTCGGGCGGATGGTGCTGGTGTGCGGGGCGCCGATCGACGTGCCGCGTGAAAACTGGCGCGCGGCGCTGCCGGAGATCGAGGCGGCCTTGAACGCGGCGCAGGCGCGGGCGGTGCCATGATCCTCGGGCTTTATGCCGGGGCCACGAGGCTGGCGGCCCCGGCGCTGCGCCGCATGCTCCGGCGCCGGGCCGCCAGGGGCAAGGAGATTCCGGAGAGGCTGGCCGAGCGGCAGGGGGTTGCCACACTGGCGCGCCCGGCGGGGCGGCTCATCTGGGTGCATGCGGCCAGCGTGGGGGAGACGATGTCCGCCCTGCCGCTGATCCGGCTGCTGGCGGCGCGCGGGGCCGTGCTGCTGACCACCGGCACGGTGACCTCGGCCAGGCTGGCGGCGGCGCGTCTGCCGGCAGGGGCGGTGCATCAATTCGTGCCGCTGGATGTACCGGGCTGGGTGGCGCGGTTTCTGGCGCATTGGCGGCCTGATGCGGCGGTGTTTCTGGAAAGCGAGATCTGGCCGAACCTGCTGAAAGCCTGCGATGCGCTTGGGGTTAAGCGCTTTCTGGTCAATGGCAGGCTGTCCGCCGCCTCCACCCGCAATTGGAAGCGCGCGCCCGGCACGGCAAGGCGGCTTTTGGGCGGGTTTGCCGCCATTCATGCGCAATCGGCCGGGGATGCCGCGAATTTCCGGGCGCTGGGGGCGGAGCCTGTGCTGGAATGGGGCAATCTGAAATTCTTCGCCGCGCCCTTGCCGGTGGATGAAGACGCCCTGGCTGGGTTGCGGG
>DATJXU010000079.1:0-2453 GCA_035499915.1 Acidocella sp. | reverse complement strand
TGGCGGATCCGGGCCGGGGCGAGGCACGCGCCGCGCTGACGCTGGTGTTCATCAAGCCTGCGGGAACACTCGCGGGCACGGCTCTGCCCGTGGCGCAGACGCGGTTGCAGGCGACCGCGCCGCTGCAAGGCGATGACCCGGCAGCAATGGCGGCAGCGCAAAGCAATGCGCTGTCCGGGGTGCTGACTCAGGCGATGGTGCTTCTGGAACGCGCCGCGCGGGACAGCGCCGTTGCAGGCGTGCCCGGAAAGTGACGGATGAAGGGGAGATTATCCGTCAGGGAATCCGCTCGACAAATTCACGGCGTTGATGCGGATCTCCGCCACGGCGCTGTCGCGGCTTCCACGAAATTGGCGTTCGAAGTCGAAATAAAAGTCGTTTGAAACCATGCGGTGAACTCCCGATGGTATTTGGCGTAAACGCACTTAGGTATTGATTTAATTAAGAATCGTGCTTGTTCCAAACGTTCTTGGCAAGATATGGAATCGCGGAAAATATATGCCAAGTATATTTATGGAGTGCGCTGGAACAAGGAATTTTACGTGGTTGGTGAGTCTGCCCCGCAGGCAGGCCGGCGCTCAACGCACACGCTAACACCGTGTCGTTTTTGGCGGAGAAGCGATGCGGCGCGCCTGAAAGATTCCGCTCGGAAATTAGCTGGCCAGACATCCACATCACAGATGCACAAACGGCAGCACGATTTCCAACCCGATCAGCACCACCACGAGGATTTCCAGAAGTTCCCCTCGTGCGCTCGAGGCCTCGTCATGCAAAGCCGCATAGGTATCGCGGATGATCGCCAGCTTTCGGTCCACGGCGGTACCTACAGCGTGCACGCGGAACAGCTCCAGTGCGGCGGCATAGATTCGTGCCAGATACACGTCGCCGGTGGCTTGCAAGGCGTTGTCCAGTTTTTCCGTGAGTTCCGTCACCTCCGCGACCAGCGTGTACAGGCGGCGGGCCAAGGTGGAGAAACGGCGGGGAGCGAACATGACGTTGGCGCGGTGCGCGTTGTTGATCAAGTCGTACATACGCGGTAGCTCGGCATCCAGGAGTTCATCATAGTAGCGGGTCTCCAAAAGCCGTGCGTTCGCGACTTCCAGAACGTCCATCACATCAGTGTCGCCGCGCGGCTCATAGATGAAGGCGCGGGCCCAGGTCAGCACCACCAAATCATCGGTGTAGTAGGAGAAGCGCTGGCGCATCAGGTCCTGGCGTGCGCCCTCCGAGAGCGGGCGCCGCTCGCCAGAGAGTAGCGGCACCAGGTCGATGCGCTCAAGCAATGCGGCGGCCGCCATCTCTTCATTGAAACCGTGCACCAAGCCGATGAGATAGTCTTCTTCGAGCGGCGACAAGGCTGGGCGGACCAGCGCCGGCGCCAACAGGCCACGCACATGCCGCAGCAGGTCGGCCCAGATGGTGGTGCCAGAGGCTTGGCCGACCGCGCGGTCCACAGCGCCGAACTGGGCCATGAAATGCGGCCAGCGCAGCTCCTTGACAGGCACGCGCAGCGCAAAGGAAATGGCGCCGAAATCATAGACGCGCGCCGTCACCTCGGCGGCAACGCTTGCGCCCTCCAGTTCCAGTGTGACCGGATTAAGTGGCAGCGCCACCGGTGGCACGCCGAACGCCATCGCCTTGGGCGGCGTGGTGGTCAGCCGGCCACGGCGGGCGGCGCGGGCTTGGCTGGCCCACAATGCTTCCACCTGCTTTAGGTCGATTTCATGGGCGATGCCAAAAATTCGGAACGCGATGATCGCGCCGTCGCGGATGATCAGGTCAGGCGGCATTGGATCTCCAAGGACGGTGACGACACATGCAGCGAAGCCCCGTCTGCGTCGTCATGTCAACGGCGGCAGGCTTGGCTCGTGGTAGCCGCCATAAAGGTTGCAAACACACAGGCGGCTTTACGCTGGCAATGAACAGCTGCGCCTCGGCGAAGCTGGGGTCTCGCCCATACCCGGCCCCGACCTTTCCTGTCGAATGCCCAAAATTTTGTCTGGCAGTTCATCGCCAATGTTGCCAGCCCGGAGCATCTGCCGAAACGAGTGCCCCAACGAAAACAGCACCAGTTGCGGATCATCGCTGACCTTTGCGTTCGGGTAGCGGCTTAGGCATTTTGACCATGCCGCGGCGGTTCTTTGCTCAGGGCCGGGCTGAATCGGAGTGTAGCCTCTGGCGGCCAGCTTGTTCGCCCAGTCGAACAGCTTGGCGAGCTTCGCAGGGGTAAACGCCTGCCGCTGGTCCCCTGCCAGCTGCTCTGCACTGGTCGTGTCGCGGTCCGCCAGCACTGCCACCGGACTCAGCGTGCCGCGGGCATACCCCTCCCGCAGCGCCGCCGCACTCAGCGGCGGAAACATGTCGGCTGCTTGCACGCGCGCCCCTCACGCCCCGGTTTGCAACGGCCGGGCCGGGTTGGCGCGCCACTCGTTCAACGAGCCGTCATACACTGC
>DATJXU010000078.1:0-2924 GCA_035499915.1 Acidocella sp. | reverse complement strand
GTTTCCACCTGCTGCTACATCGCCCGGATCTATGGCGTGCGCTCCGCCATGCCGATGTTCAAGGCCCGCAAGCTCTGCCCGCAAGCGGTGGTGCTGGCGCCTGACATCGCGAAATACGCGGCGGTCTCGCGCCAGGTGCGGGCGATGATGGACAGCCTCACCCCGCTGGTGCAGCCGCTTTCCATTGATGAGGCGGCACTCGACCTCTCCGGCACCGCGGCACTGCACGGCGCCCCGCCCGCCATCGTGCTCGCGCGCCTGGCGCGGCGCATCGAGGCGGAGCTGGGCATCACCATCTCCATCGGCCTCGCCGCCAACCGGATGCTGGCCAAGCTGGCGGCCGAACGCGGCAAGCCGCGCGGCTTTTGCGTGCTGGGTGCGGAGGCGGCAGGCCTGCTGGCGCAGGAGAAGGTTGGCCTGCTGCCCGGCATCGGCCCCGCCCAGGTGAAGCGGCTGGAGGGCATGGGCATCGTGACGATCAGCCAGCTCGCGGCGCTGGATGACCGCGAAGCCGCGCGGCTGGGCAATGAAGGCGCCGCCCTGGTCGCCCGCGCCAGGCTGCAGGATGCCCGCCCCGTACGCCCGGCGCGGGAAAGCAAATCCATCAGCGCCGAGACCACCTTTGAGACCGATCTTTCGGACCGTGCGGCCCTGGAGAACGAACTCTGGCCGCTTTGCGAGAAGCTCGGCCGGCGCCTGCACCGTGAGAACCAGGCCGCCGCCGGGCTGGTGCTGAAACTGAAAAGCGCGGATTTCCAGCTGCGCACCCGCAGCCAACGCCTTCCCGCGCCCACCCAGCTGGCCGAGACCATCTTCGAGGCCGCGCAGCCCTTGTTGGCACGCGAGGCGGATGGCACCACATTCCGGCTCATCGGCATCGGCGCCGCACCGCTCGCCGCCGCCGCGATGGCCGACCAGGGCGATCTGGCGGACACCACAACCCCGCGCCGCCGCGCCCGGCAGGACGCCATAGACCAATTGCGCGCCCGCTTTGGCGAGGATGCCGTGCAGCGCGGCCGCGCCTTGCGGCCGGGCAAGGGAAAGGGTTAGGAAAAGCCTAGCTTGCAGAGAGAGAATGAACATGACCGCAGCCGCCTTTGACCGCACGGCATTCCGGGAAGCCATGGCGCGCATGGGGGCCGCGGTGAACATCATCACCACCACCGGGCCGCGGGGCGATGCGGGCATGACCGTCTCGGCCGTCTGCTCCGTTACCGACGATCCGGCCACCGTGCTGGTCTGCATCAACCGCTCCAGCCGGCAGCATGAGATTTACAAGTCTTCCGGCATCATCTGCGTCAATGTGCTGACGCATGAGCATGAGGAGCTTTCCCCCATCTTCGCCGGCAAGGGCAACCTGCCGATGGCCGAGCGCTTCACCCATGGCACATGGATCCGCCTGGCAACCGGCGCGCCGGCGCTGGAAAATGCCGCCGCCAGCCTGGACTGCAAGGTGAGCCAGAGCGTGGATGTCGGCACCCATACGGTGTTCTTCTGTGAAGTGCAGGCCATCCATCTCGGCCCCAGCGGCTCCGGCCTCGTCTATCAAGGCCGGGCCTATCATCAGATTCTGCAGAAGCTGGGCTGAAAGCCGGGCGCGCCGGGGATCACCCGGCGCGGATGGCCTCGATTTTCTCCAGAATGGCGGCGGCCAGGTTCAGATTATCGAACCGGGAGATCTGCTGCAGCCCGGTGGGCGAGGTCACGTTGATCTCGGTAAGATAATCGCCGATCACGTCGATGCCGGTAAAAAGCAGCCCCTGCGCCTTCAGCGTCGGGCCGATGGCGGCACAGATCTCCTGCTCGCGCGCGGTGAGCCTGGTCGGCTCCGCCTTGCCGCCCGCATGCATGTTGGACCGCGAATCACCCTCCGCCGGGACGCGGTTGATGGCCCCCAGCGGCTCGCCGTCGATCAGGATGATCCGCTTGTCCCCCTTGCGCACGGCGGGCTCATAGCGCTGCACCATCAAGGGCTCGCGCGAGGCGGTGAAGAACATGTCCAGCAGCGAGCCGAGGTTTTCGTCGTCCGGCTTGATGCGAAACACCCCGATGCCGCCATTGCCAAAGAGCGGTTTCACGATGATGTCCTTGTGCAAGGCCCTGAAATCGCGGATCGCGCCGCGGTCCCAGGAGATCAGCGTGGGGGGCATGAGCTGCGGGAAATGCGTTACCAGCAGCTTCTCCGGCGCGTTGCGCACTGAGGCCGGATTGTTCACCACCAGCGTTCTGGGGTGAATATGCTCCAGCAGATGGGTGGCGGTGATATAGGCCATGTCGAAGGGCGGGTCCTGGCGCATCAGCACCACGTCCATGGTGCCGAGATCGATGACCTCTTCCGGCCCGAATTCATGATGCGCGCCCGCCACGTTCTGCACGGTCACGGGCTTCACCCGCGCCTTCAGCACCGCGCCATCCAGCCACATATGCGGCACCTCGTAATGCCAGAGCCTGTGGCCGCGCGCCTGGGCTTCCAGCATCAGCGCGAAGGTCGAATCGCCGGTAATGTCGATGCTGTGCAGCGGGTCCATCTGCACGGCGATGTTCAGAGACGCCATTTCATCCTCGTTTCAAGCCCGGGCAGGCTATCAGGAGGAGGCGCTGCGCTCCAGTGCCGCCGCCGTGGTGGGACGGGCCAGGCTTTGCATGCAGCTCTGCGGGTCCTCCCCATTATCCGCCACCACCGCCGCCACGCGCGGCACGCCTTGCGCGTCGGGGTAGAGGAACACGCTCAGCCCGCAGCTTGCGGAGTGATAAAGCCAGACTTGCGCCGGCCCATCCACCCGGCGCAGCACGGGTTCGCCGAAATCAGCATCCAGAATTTGGGCCGTGGAGCCTTTGAGGACCTGCTCGGAAGCCGGAGTCGCGTCGAAAGCTGTTTGCGAGGCGGAGGTGGCGCAGGCGCTGAGCAACCCAAGCGCGGCCGC
>DATJXU010000077.1:0-16169 GCA_035499915.1 Acidocella sp. | reverse complement strand
TGGCCCGCCGCAAGCTGCTCCCGGCGATGTTCCAGCGCGACGCCGCCGGGCAGTTGCCGGAGGCGGCGGCGATTTTCGGCGCCGCGCGCGGGCATTTGGGCGCTGAGGCATTCGTGGCCCAGGCAAAGGTGGCGGTGGAGGAGCATGTGCCGCAGGCCGAGCGCCCGGCGCAGATCCTCGAGCGTTTCCTCAAGCGCCTGCATTATATCTCGGTTGATGCCACGGGCGATGAGGGCTGGGCGGAGCTGGCGGCGGAGTTGAAGCCGTTCAGGGACCGGATCATCGTCTTCTACCTCGCCACCGGCCCCGCTCTGTTCGGGCCCATCTGCGAGCGTCTGGGGCGGTTCGGGCTGGCTGAGGGCGATGCGCGGGTGGTGGTGGAAAAACCCGTCGGCAAGGATGGCGAATCCGCCCGCACGGTGAACGAGGCCATCGGCAAGGTGTTCAGGGAAGACCGCGTCTACCGTATCGACCATTATCTCGGCAAAGAGACGGTACAGAATTTGATGGCGCTGCGGTTTGCTAACGGGCTGTTTGAACCGCTCTGGAACGCCGCGCATATCGACCATGTGCAGATCACCGTGGCGGAATCGCTCGGCGTGGAAGGCCGTGCCGGTTACTACGACACGGCGGGCGCGTTGCGCGACATGGTGCAGAACCATATTCTGCAGCTTCTCTGCCTCGTCGCCATGGAGCCGCCGGGGCAGTTGAATGCCGATGAGGTGCGCGATGAAAAGCTGAAAGTGCTGCGCGCGCTCAAACCCGTTGAGCGGCATGACTGGGTGCGCGGCCAGTATCGTGCCGGCGCCTCCGCCGGCGGGCCGGTGCCCGGCTATCTGGAGGAGCTGGGCGCGCCAGCAAGCCAGACGGAAACATTCGTGGCGCTGAAAGCGGAGATCGAGAATTGGCGCTGGGCGGGCGTGCCGTTCTACTTGCGCACCGGCAAGCGCCTGGCCGAGCGTGTGTCGGAAATCGTCATCACCTTCCGCCCGGTGCCGCATTCGGTGTTCGGCCCTGGCGCGGGCCCCATCCAGCCCAACCGCCTCGTCATCCGCCTGCAGCCGGATGAGGGCGTGAAGCTTTGGCTGATGATCAAGGATCCCGGCCCAGGCGGCATGCGCCTGCGCCCTGTGCCGCTGGATATGAGCTTTGCCGCCGCCTTCGCCGTGCGCAACCCGGATGCCTATGAGCGTCTGGTGCTGGATGTGGTGCGCGGCAACCAGACCCTGTTCATGCGCCGTGACGAGGTGGAGGCCGCCTGGGCCTGGGTCGACCCGATGTTGGAGGCCTGGAGCCTGTCTCCTGATTTGCCCAAGCCCTACACGGCGGGCACCTGGGGGCCGAGTGCCGCCATCGCGCTCATTGAGCGCGACGGCCGCACCTGGGCCGATGGCAGCATGTGATGCTTACCTTTGCAAATCGCGAGGCTCTGGCAAAGGATCTTGCGCGCAACGTGGCGGCGGCGCTGAGCGCCCGGCTGGCTGTGCAGGTGGAAGCCGTGCTGGCGGTCTCCGGCGGCAGCACGCCGGGGCTGTTCTTCAGTGAGCTGAGCAAGGCGGCGCTGGACTGGTCGCGTGTCGCTGTCACTTTGGTGGATGAGCGCTGGGTGCCGGAAAGCTCGCCGCGCAGCAACGCCGCCCTGGTGCGGCGCGCGCTGCTCATCAACAACGCTGCCGCGGCGCGCTTCCTGCCGCTCTATAACGGCGCGCAAACGCCGGAGGCCGGGCGCGCGGCGCTGGAGGCGCAACTTGCGCAATTGCCCTTGTCCCTGGCGGCGGTGATCCTAGGTATGGGAGAGGACGGCCACACGGCTTCCTTCTTCCCAGGTGGCGACAATCTGGCCGCTGCACTCAATCCGGCGCAGGGACAGATCGTGGAAACCATGCGTGCCCCCGGCGCGGATGAGCCGCGCATCACGCTCACGCTGCCTGCGCTGATCACGGCGGATCTGCTCGCCTTGCACATAGAGGGTGAGCGCAAGCGCGAGGTTCTGGATCAGGCGCTGGCGCAAGGGCCGATCGAGGCCATGCCGGTGCGCGCCGTGTTGCGCCATGATCCGCAGATTTACTGGAGTCCCTGAGAATGGTTCACCCTGTCATCGCAGAGGTTACGTCACGGATTATTGAGCGCAGCCGACCGCGCCGTGATTTGTATGTGCAGCGCGTTGCCGCCGCCGCCAGCAGCAAGCCCAAGCGCCAGGCGCTGGGCTGCGCCAACCAGGCGCATGGCTTCGCGGGGTGCGGGGCGGCGGATAAAGCCGTGCTGCGCGACGGCGCGGGCGCCAGCCTTGGCATCGTCACCGCCTATAACGACATGCTCTCCGCCCACCGGCCCTACGAGACCTACCCGGAGCTGATCCGCGAGGCGGCGCGCGCTGCGGGCGGGGTGGCGATGGTGGCGGGCGGCGTGCCGGCGATGTGCGACGGCGTGACCCAGGGCGAGGCGGGCATGGAGCTCTCGCTGTTCTCGCGCGACGTCATCGCGCTCGCCACCGGCGTGGCACTCAGCCACGCCACCTTCGATGCGGCGGTGTTTCTGGGCATTTGCGACAAGATCGTGCCGGGGCTGGTCATCGGCGCGCTCACCTTCGGGCATCTGCCTTCGGTGCTGATCCCGGCGGGGCCGATGCCCTCCGGCCTGCCGAACAGTGAAAAAGCCAAAATCCGCCAGCTTTATGCCGAGGGCAAGGTCAACCGCGCCGAACTCCTGAAGGCCGAGGGCGAGGCCTATCACGCGCCCGGCACCTGCACCTTCTACGGCACCGCCAACACCAATCAGATGTTGGTGGAGATCATGGGGCTGCACGTGCCCGGCAGCGCCTTCGTCAATCCCGGCACCCCCTTGCGCGATGCGCTGACCCGCTTCGCCGCGCAGCGGATCATGTCCCTGACGGCCTTGGGCAATGCGTACACGCCGGTGGGGCGGATGATCGATGAGCGCAGCTTCGTGAACGCCATCGTCGCGCTGCACGCCACCGGCGGCTCCACCAACCATACCATCCATCTGCTGCCGATGGCGGCGGCGGCGGGCATTACCCTCACCTGGGAAGACCTGGCGGACATCGCCGCCGTCACGCCCTTGCTCTGCCGCATCTACCCCAACGGCCAGGCGGATGTGAATCACTTCCACGCCGCCGGCGGCACCGGGTTTTTGATCCGCGAGCTGCTGGAGGCCGGGCTGCTGCATGGGGATGTGCAGACCGTGATGGGGCAGGGGCTCTGCGCCTACATCAAGGAGCCTTACCTTGAGAACGGTGAACTCGCCTGGCGCGAGCCGCCCGCAACAAGCGGCGATGAGAGCGTGCTGCGGGGGTACAAAACCCCCTTCCAGCCCGAGGGCGGGCTGAAGGTGCTGAAAGGCAATCTCGGCCAGGGTGTGGTCAAAACCTCCGCCGTGGCGCCCGAGCGGCATGTGATCGAGGCGCCGTGCCGGGTGTTCCACGCCCAGGAGGACGTGCAGGCGGCCTTCAAGGCGGGGGAGCTGAACAAGGATGTCGTGGTGGTGGTGCGCTTCCAGGGCCCCAAGGCCAATGGCATGCCGGAATTGCACAAGCTGATGCCGCCTTTGGGCGTGCTGCAGGACAAGGGCTTTGCCGTGGCCCTGGTGACCGATGGCCGCCTCTCCGGCGCCTCCGGCAAGGTGCTCTCGGCCATTCACGTCACCCCCGAGGCGCTGGCGGACGGGCCCCTCGTCAAGCTGCAGGACGGCGACATCGTGCGGGTGGACGCCACCAAGGGCACGCTGGAGGCCCTGGTGCCGGCAGCCGAATGGGCCGCAAGGAAGCCGGCGCTGGCGGACCTCGATTCCAGCCATCACGGCACCGGGCGGGAGCTGTTCGCGCCATTCCGCCATCTCGTCAGCCGGGCCGATCTCGGGGCGAGCATTTTTGCCTATCAGGAGGAGCTGACATGAGCCATGACAGCATTCAGGACGGTCTGGAGCCCATACTGCGCCTCGCCCCGGTGATTCCGGTGGTGATCGTGGAAAGCGTGGAAGAGGCCGTGCCCCTGGCCCGGGCCTTGGTGAAAGGCGGGCTGAAGGCCATCGAGATCACTTTGCGCACCCCGGTGGCGCTGGAGGCGATCCGCGCCGTGGCGGCGGAGGTGGAAGGCGCGGTGCCCGGTGTGGGCACGGTGCTGACGCCCAAGCACTACAAGCAGGCGGCCAAGGCGGGGGCGAAATTCGCCGTTTCCCCCGGCGCCACGCCGAAGCTGCTGGACGCGGCGGAGAATGCCGACCTCGCCCCGCTGCCCGGCATCGCCACCGCCTCGGAGGCGATGGCGCTGATCGAGCGCGGCTACCGCTTCGCGAAATTCTTCCCCGCCGAGGCGGCGGGCGGGGCGCCCTTCCTGGCCTCCATCGCCTCGCCGCTGCCGCAGCTGCGCTTCTGCCCCACCGGCGGCATTACGCCCGAGATCGCGCCGCGCTACCTCAAGCTGCCCAACGTCATCTGCGTCGGCGGGTCATGGATGGTCAAACGCGCCGCCATCGAGGCCAAGGACTGGGACGCCATCACCCAGGAAGCGGCAGAGGCGGCGAAGCTGGCCGGGGCGTGATCCCGTCAATTCAGGCCGGGGTGAAGCTGAGCGCCAGGCCGTTCATGCAATAGCGCAGGCCGGTGGGGGGCGGGCCGTCGGGGAACACATGGCCCAGATGCCCGCCGCATTGGCTGCAATGCACCTCGGTACGCTCCATGCCGAGCGACTCATCATTCTCCTCATCCACCGCATGGGGCAGGGGGGCATAAAAGCTCGGCCAGCCCGTGCCGCTGTCGAATTTTGTCGCGGAGGAGAAAAGCGGCAGGGCGCAGCCGGCGCAGTTGAAGATGCCCTTGCGATGCTCATCCAGCAAAGGCGAGGAGAAGGGCGGCTCCGTGCCCGCCTGGCGCAATATGTTGTACTGCGCCGGGGTGAGCAGCTTGCGCCATTCGGCATTCGTGTGCGTCACCTTATAGGCGGCGGTGCTGGCGCGCGGCGCCAGGGCGAGCGCGCTGGCGCAGAGCAGCAGGACGCGGCGGCTGATCATGACGGGCCTTTCAGGACGGTGACGGGAGCGGCCCGGTATAAAGCCGGAAACTGCGCTTGCAGGGCCTGGACCTTGGGAATGTCGTTATAGGCGATGTAGGGGTAATCCGGGTGCAGGACGAGAAAATCCTGATGATAGGTCTCGGCCCTGTAGAAGGGCATCGCCATCTCCACCCGGGTGACGATGGGGGCGGGGAACACATGCGCGGCGCTGAGCTGGGCGATATAGCGCGTCGCGATCTCTTGCTGCTGCGGCGTTTCGGCCCAGATTTCGCTGCGGTATTGCGTGCCGTGGTCCGGGCCCTGGTAGTTCAGCTCCGTCGGGTCGGCGGTGACGGCGAAATAGATCTGCAGGATCTGCCCGTAGGAGATCACGCGCGGATCAAAAATGATCTGCACCGATTCCGCATGGCCGGTGCTGCCAGTGCTCACGGTATCATATCGCGCGCTGGCCGCTTGGCCGCCCGTATAGCCGGAGAGCGCCTGGGTGACGCCCTTCACATGCTCATACACGCCCTGCACGCCCCAGAAGCAGCCGCCGGAGAGAAGGGCGGTCTCGCTTGTGGCGGTGCCGGGCGGGTCATAGGCGGGCGGCGGCACGGCGGGGGCCGCTTTCGCCACGCCGCCAAGGGCCGCCAGAACCAGGATGGGAAAGATTGAGCTGCGCATGACATGCTCCTGAAAGCCAAGAACCGGCTGGAAGCTGCGCCTGCCGAAGACCCGCGTCCAGGCATGGTTTTGATGCCTTTCAGTTATGCTGTGCTGATGAAAGAACAAGGCGCTGCTGCCTTTGCCGGGGCGATCAATCCACGATCATCTGCATTGCACGCGCCGCCGCCCATGCAAAAGCCGGAGGGCACGCCTGCCGCCCAATCCCGGCGGCGGGCGCGATTTTTCTGGTTGAATTCGGGAAAACGCGCTTAACTCGCCTGAAGACGACAAGATGCCCGCCGGAATGGGGCGCAAGCGTGGGAGAAAAAGAGTGACTGCTACGTTCAGTGAGTCCGCCCGCCCTTACACCGTGCCCGGCGGAGACCAATACCCCGAGACCACCCACCCTGAGGCCGCGACCGGCCCGATCCGCATTCAGCGCGTGGGGTTTGGCGCCATCACCGCCGCCCTGGCAGATGGCGCGCGCGACTGGCTCGCCTTCCGGACGGATGTGCTGGTGATGGTGGTGCTCTACCCTCTGGCGGCTTTGTGTCTCACCGGCGTGATCGTCGACCGGAATCTGCTGCCCTTCGTCTTTCCCATCTGTGCCGGCTTGGCGTTGATCGGCCCGGTGGCCACGCTCTGGTTTGCGGCGCTGAGCCGCCAGCGTGAGCGCGATGGCGTCGCGACCTCCGAATCCGCCGGCGCGATCTTCGATTCGCCCCGGCTGCGCACCATCAAGAGCCTGGCATTGCTGCTCATCGGGCTGTTCGCGCTCTGGATCGCCGCGGCGGGCTATATCTATGCCATCACCTTGGGCAGCGGCCAGGCGGGCGGGGGGCTTCTCACCCGTCCCTTCGCCACCCCGCCCGCCGAGGGCTTCCTGACCCGCGTGTTCACCACCCCGGCCGGGCATGAGATGATCATCACCGGCGTGCTGGTCGGCGCGGCCTTTGCGCTGGTGGGGCTGGTGGTGGGGCTGGTGGGCTTCCAGCTCGCCCTGGACCGGGAAATGAGCCTGGGCGCGGTGATTGCCACGTCCGTGCGGGTGGCGATTGCGAATCCCCTGGTCACGCTGGGCTGGGGCGGCGTGGTCGTGGCGGGGCTGGTCATCGGGGCGATCCCTGGCCTGCTGGGGCTGGCTGTGACAATTCCCATCCTCGGCCATGCGAGTTGGCATCTCTACCGGCGGCTGGTGACAGCCGCTTAGAGCCTGATCGCGCGCACCGGCGCGCCAATCGAGGCGTGGGTCAGCCGCCCATCAAAGTGCTTGAGCGCGAAGGCGTTGAGTTGGGTTATAAGGCGGCCCGGCTTGTTGTCTGAATCGCCCTCTAAAAAATCCCTGAATCCATAGGACCGCGTGATTAGGTCGACCCTCCAGGCTCAACCTGTTGGTGTGCCTGCAGCCTTTGGCCTGGCGATCGCTCCCATGCGTTTGCCTTGGCCCGGCGCCTCGTTTTCTGAGGTGAACGCACGACTATGCGGCATTAGATTGCTGATATGCCATGCCAAAACGTGACAATGGCTTTAAGTCTTCACGCAATGGCTCTAAAGGCTAAAAAGAGTTCGCTGCGCGGCACAATTGTGTCGTGTGGTTTGCCATGAGAATATGGTACCAAGGCCGGTTTGCTTGCCGCGCCTGGGTGCCAGCCATTTTGATGCGAGGCAGCCTTGAGACTGAAACCATATCTCGCTCTGCTACCGGTGCTGGCGCTGGCCGCCTGTTCAAGCGGAGATTATCGGCTTTTCCACCCCCTTAACTTGATCGCCACCCAGGAATGGCACGCCACGATTGTCGATACGATCGTCATGCTGCTAATCATTCTGCCGGTGCTGCTGGTTCTTGCGCTGTTCGGCTGGCGCTACCGTAAGGGCGCGGGCGCCGCCTACGACCCTGATTGGTCGCATAATACGGCGCTGGAGCTGCTGGTCTGGGGTGTTCCCTTCCTGGTTGTCGCCGGGCTGGGCTATTACTCGGTCAAGACCATCTACGCCGTGGAACCCTACAATCCCGGCCTGCTGCAGAAGCAGGAGGCGGCTGATCCGCAGAGCGTGCTGAACGTGGATGTCATCGCCACCGACTGGCAGTGGGTGTTCGTCTATCCTGACCAGCATATCGCCACCATCGACCAGCTGGTGGTGCCCCAGGGCAGTGTGGTGAAGATGCGCCTCACCTCCACCTCCGTCTCCAACGACATCTTCATCCCCCAGCTCGCCCCGATGATCGCGGTGATGCCGGGCATGCTGACGAAGGACACGTTCGATGCCCCGGCCCTGGGTAACTATACCGGGTTCGCGGCGGATTTCTCCGGTGCCGGCTTCTCCTGGATGCAGTTCGACACCAAGATCGTCTCCCCGGCTGATTTCACGGCCTGGACCCAGCAGGCGTCCGCCAGCTCCGATCAGCTGAGCTACGAGGCGTTCCAGCAGGTGGCGCAGCCTCATGCCAATATCGGCGCGAAAATTTCGTATTTCTCCAGCCCCGATCCTCAGCTCTTCGACAAGGTCGTGGCCGCTGCGCAGGCAGGCGTGGTCTACCCCGTGCCCGCGGCGTTGACCAAGAGCATCGGCTCTAACGAGAAATAGAGCGAAGGAAGGTTAGATCATGCAAGTAGAAGTTCCGGGTCCTTGGTCGCCGCTCCTTGGCCGACTCACGCTGGACGCGATTCCCTATACCAACCCGATTCTCCAGGGCACCTTCGCGGGTGCGGCGCTGGCCGGGCTCATCGTCATTGGCTGCGTTCTTTACTTTAAGAAGGTCGGCTATCTGTGGCGCGAGTGGCTGACCAGCGTCGACCACAAGAAGATCGGCGTGATGTACATCATCGTCGGCCTGGTCATGCTCTTCCGCGGCTTTGCCGACGGTCTGATGATCCGCACCCAGCAGGTGATCGCCAACGGGCCCAACGCGCCTGGCGTGCTGGGCGCGCAGCATGGCTTCCTGCCGCCCTTCCATTTCGACCAGGTCTATTCCGCGCACGGGACCATCATGATCCTGTTCGCCGCCACCCCGATCCTCACCGGCTTCCAGAATATCGTGGTGCCGCTGCAGATCGGCGCGCGCGACATGGCCTTCCCGTACATGAACGCGCTCAGCCTGTGGCTGACCACGGCGGCGGCGGCGCTGGTGATGATCTCGCTCTTCGTGGGTGATTTCTCGGCCGCCGGCTGGGTGGGGCTGATCCCGCTGACCGAGCTGCCCTTCTCGCCCTCCACCGGCGTTGATTACTGGATGTGGGCCATTCAGATCTCCTCCGTCGGCACCACGCTGAACGCGATCAACATGATCGTGACCATCGTGGAGATGCGCGCGCCGGGGATGACCTGGTTCCGCATGCCGGTGTTCTCCTGGACCACGCTTTCGACCAACATCATCGGCCTCACCGCCTTCCCGGTTCTGGGTGTGGCGCTGGCGCTGCTGGGGGCCGACCGTTACCTGGGCACGCATTTCTTCACGGCGGGTTATGGCGGCAATCTGATGCTGTACACCAACCTGTTCTGGATCTGGGGCCACCCCGAGGTGTACTTCCTCATTCTGCCGACCTTCGGCATCCTGTCCGAGGTCATTCCGACCTTCTCCGAGAAGCCGCTCTTTGGTTACGTGACCATGGTTGCCGCGACCTTCGCGATCGCCGGCATCTCCTGGGTGGTATGGCTGCACCATTTCTTCACCATGGGCTCCGGGCCGGACATTAACGGCTTCTTCTCCGTCGCCACCATGCTGGTTGGCATTCCCACGGGCGTGAAGCTGTTCAACTGGATGTTCACCCTCTACCGCGCGCGGATCACCTATTCGGTGGCCATGCTGTGGGCGATGTTCGGGCTGTTCCTGCTTCTGGCCGGCGGTCTGACGGGCATGATGCTGGCGCTGCCGGCGGTGAACTACACGGTGCATGACAGCGTGTTCGTCATCGCGCACTTCCATTGCATGGTGCTGCTGGTGGTGGCCTCCGCCTTCGCGGGTGTGACCTACTGGTTCCCCAAGCTGTTCGGCTTCAAGCTGAACGAAGGGTGGGGCAAGGCCTTCTTCTGGACCTTCTCCATCGCCACCATCATTGTGTTCGCCGCGATGTTCGCGCTGGGCTTCCAGGGTGAAACCCGCCGCCTCGACTGGACCTTCAACACGGCCTGGAAGCCGATGCTGATGGTGGAAGAGATCGGCATGATCCTGTATGTCGTCTCGTTGGCCTGCTTCGCGATCATGCTGGTCGTGTCCATCCGCAACCGCGCGAAGAACCGCGTGGGGGCGGACCCGTGGGGCACGTCCCGCACGCTGGAATGGCTGACGCCCTCGCCGGTGCCGTTCTATAACTTCGCGGTGACCCCGCAGGTGAACACCCGCGACGAGCTGTCCTGGCGGCGCAAGCACGGGCTGGAGAGCGCCAAGCCAGCTGGCTTCGAGGCGATCCATATGCCGAGCAATACCGGCATGCCGGTGATCATCGGCGCGCTTGCGGGCATCTGGGGCTTCGCCATGATCTGGCGCATCTGGTGGCTGGCGGGCATCTCGCTGCTGGGCATCGTGGTCTGCGTGATCATCCGCTCCTTCAACAAGAATGAGGGCTATCACCTGCAACCCCAGGAGATCGAAGCGATGGAGAAGAACCTTGCCACCGGCGCGATCGTCGCGGAGCAGCCGGTCCGTACTCACCTGCATCACGTGGAGGCGCATTAATGGCCCACCAAGCTGCACCCGGCGCGGGTACGCGCCTGTTCCACCCGGGCTTTGAGGGGCATAGCCAGATCTCTGCCCGTACGCTGGGCTTCTGGCTCTATATGCTCAGCGACGCGCTGCTGTTCACGGCACTCTTCGCCGCCTATGCGGTGCTTGATACGCCGATGAACGCGGCGGGCGGGCCGATCGCCTCGCAGATCGTCAACCCCATCGAGGGCTTCTGGCAGACCATCGCCATCCTGGCCTCCGTGACCTGCTACAGCCTGGCCACCGTGGCCATGAAGAATGGCAACCGCGCCGGCACGGCGCTGGGGATCATCGCGGCCATGGTGCTGGCGGTGGTGTTCCTGGCCTTCGGGTTCAACGACCTCGCGACCCTGACCGCCCATGGCAATGGCCTGGGCCGGTCCGGCTATCTCTCCGCCTATTTCGTGCTGATCCTGACGCACGCGGTCCATATGCTGATCGGCATTCTCTGGATGCTGGTGATGCTGGTGCAGATCCCGCGCTACGGCTTCAACGAGATGGTGGTGGCGCGGATGTTGAACCTGCGCATGTTCTGGCAGTTCCAGGCCACCGTCTGGGTCTGCGTCTACATTTATGTCTACATGATTGGAGCCTGAAGATGGCCGGTTCTCATTCCGATCCTCTCGCCCATCCGGAAGTCCGCCAGGGCGGGGCGCTGCGCTATATCGCGGGCTTCATCAGCACCGTCGCGCTGATGGGGGCGGCGATGGTCGTCACCCTGCGCCATGACCTGGCCTACAGCTCCTTCGTGGAGCTGGTGGGCGGGCTGGCCTTCCTGGCGCTGCTCTCCCAGGCGGTGCTGTATTACGGGCTGGACATCTCGCGTTCGCAGATCTGGAAGAGCGTGTCGCTCATCCTCACCGTGCCTTTGTTCATCATCACCGTCGGGCTGACGGTGTGGATGTTCCAGTCTCTCGACCAGCGCACCATGCTGATGCCCACAACGCTTCAGCAGCCGACGCTGCTGCAATAAAAACAGACCCTTGCGGTTTACCCGGCCCGGAGCGCGCAAGCGCTCCGGGTTTTTTGTGGTGCCGGGGGCAAGATTGGCCCAATATTAGGGTCTCTGGAGATTTCCAAGATGCCGTGGACACCGCAAGACGCGCAAAGCCACACGCATAAGGCGAGCAGCCGGGCGCTGCAGGAGCTTTGGGCAAAGGTCGCCAATGAGTGTCTTGCGCGCACTGGCGATGAGGGCCGCGCCATCAGGGAGGCCAATGCGGTGATTGCGCGACGGGTGGAGGAGGGGGAAGGGTGATCAGGCTCTAGAAACGGATCTTCACACCAGCTTCCCGCACCAGAACAGGCTGCTTCCGATCAGGGATTTGGATCGGCGTATAATTCGTGAATTTCACAGCGATTGCAGATAACTGCCTGCCATCTTCAAACCCGGTATCGTTGGCTTGGCGAGGCTATTGCAGGGGCGCCTTCAAGAGCGGGTAAAGTGACAGCACGAGGAGCAGTGCCATCGTAACGTTGAATGCCTTTAGATATGCGGCTTTCACAAGGACCTTGCGCAAGACAACGCCGAAGCCGGCCCAAACCATGATGCAGGGGCCATTTATGAGCGCGAAGATGACAGACACGATCAGAATGTTAAGGAAGAAGCCGTTATGCGGCGTGTAGGTCGCCACGGCGCCGATTGCCATGATCCAGGCTTTCGGATTCACCCACTGAAATGCTGCAGCATGCGCGAAGCTCATCGGCTTGGTGGATGTCAGGCGATCGGCCGCTGTGCTCGACCTCGCTATTTTCCAGGCTAAAAAGAGCAGGTATGCGGCCCCGCCATAACGTAGAGCGATATAAAGGAGGGGGCATGCAACGAGGAGTCCGCCGACGCCCAGACCAACTGCAAGGAGCATGAACGAGAAGCCGAGATTAACGCCCAAAATGTGCGGCGCTGTCCTTCTGAGGCCGAAATTAGCCCCTGACGCCAACAACATGGCGTTGTTGGGGCCCGGCGTGATGGATGTCACAAAGGCATAGGCCATGAAGGCCAGGAAAAGATCTGTCGACAAGAGGAGCACCTTGGAGCGTGATCTGATCCTGATATAAAGCGTGACACTTATCAGCAATCAGAATAGTGTCATGTGACACTATTCTGATTGTAACATGCGCCTCCCATCACCTTGGAAAGGCCGGCTGGCAGACACGGCGGGGCCTCTGCACGAGCGATTGGTAACGGCTCTGGCGGAAGATATCGCCTCAGGCGTGATTCCAATCGGCGCCCGCCTGCCGCCACACCGGGATCTCGCCTTTCGGCTTGGGCTTGGCCTCGGAACGGTCACAAAGGCCTATGGCATACTCGAACGGCGCGGACTCGTGCAGAGTGTGCGGGGCCGGGGGATGTTCGTGGCTGACACGGCGTACCGCCCCAGCGCTGTGATCGATCTCAGCATCAACACGCCCCCCCAAATGCTGGGAGAACGATTGTTTTCTGCGACGCTTTCGACGCTGGCCAAGCGCTTAACGGCGGATAGCTTTGGGCGGTATCAACCCATTGCCGGCCGGCATGAGCACCGGGTTCTAGTCGCACGGTGGCTTGCCGGTCATCGCCTGAACGCATCGCCCGAGCGTTTGTTTTTGTGTCACGGCGCGCAGCACGCACTCTTAACGGCTTTTGCTCTGGCCTGTCGGCCAAACGGCGTGCTGCTGATTGAAGCCACGACTTATCCGGGGGCAATCGCGATCGCCCGGCATGCCGGCTATCAGATGAAGCCGCTCGATATCGACGACGAAGGCGTGACGATCGAGGCCCTCGAGCGATCTTTAAATAGCCTAGCCAAGTCCGATACGCCGGCTGCCTTGTACATCACGCCAACCCTTCAAAATCCCACGACCGCCACAATGGGGCTTCATCGCCGCCAAGCCATCGTCGACCTCTGTCGACGATACGATGCAGTGATCGTGGAGGATGATGTTTATTCGCTCTTCACCCCCGCGGGCCTTCCAGCGCTTGCGGCGTTGGCACCTGAGCGTACCTTATATGTCAACGGATTTTCGAAAATCCTGAGTCCGGGATTGCGTGTTGGTATACTGGTCACGCCTTGCGCAATGGTTGACCGCGCGCTTGCCAGCTTGAGTGTGACGAGTTCGATGGCATCGCCACTCGCCTGTGCGATGATCGAACAGTGGCTGATGGACGGAACGGCGGCCTCGGTTGGAGCATCGCTTCAGTTGGAGGCGATCAAGCGCACGGCGCTTGCCCGCTCCAGTTTCTCGTGTCGAATTTGGCCGGCCGACACAGCTGGCTTTCACATCTGGCTGCCGATGCCAATGACAGATGCCGAAAGCCTGAGAGAGCGCGCCGCGGCTGTGGGGGTGGTCGTCACGCCGCCGTCGGCGCTTTTGGTCGATCCGAACGCAAAAGAAGCCGGCATCCGGCTTTGCATTGGTAGTCCATCGATCGGAGAGCTGGAGAGCGCCCTGATGAGGATCAATGGGTTGCTAACAAAAAGGGCGGTAGAGGATAGCGGCCTCATGATGATCGTATGAAATCAACCTGCCGCGCTCCAGAGGGTGCAAAAAGACCCGGAAGCATGCGCCTCCGGGTCTCAGCTTGACGTCAGGCAGCGCGTTTAGAAAGCCTCATCCTCCAGCGCCATCAGCGAGCCCTTGCCGGATTTGATGGTGAAGAGCAGCGCGCCGGCCTGGGGCAGGATGCGCTCGGCATAGAAGCGCGCGGTGGCGAGCTTGGCTTTGTAGAAGGGCTGGTCCGGCCCCGGCTGCGCGGCTTTCTCCGCCGCGATCTTCGCCATGCGCATCCACATGAAGCCGAGCGCCACCAGCCCGAACAGGCGCAGATAATCCGTGGCGGCCGCCCCCGCTTCCTCCGCATCCTTCAGCGCCTTTTCGGCGATGAAGCCGGTGGCCAGCTGCAGCGCCCCGAAGGCGCGGGCAAAGCCCTGCACCAGTTTGCCGATGGCCGGGTCGTTCTGGTTGGCCTCGATGAATTCCGCCACCGGGTGGAAGAAGCGGCGCAGGCCGCGGCCCATGTTCGCGGGCAGTTTGCGGCCCACCAGATCCAGCGCCTGGATGCCGTTGGTGCCTTCATAGATCATCGCGATGCGGGAATCGCGCACCAGCTGCTCCATGCCATGGTCGCGGATATAGCCATGCCCGCCATAGGTCTGCACGGCAAGATTGGCGCTCTCGAAGCCGAGATCTGTGAACAGGGCCTTCACCACCGGGGTGATGACGGCGATGAACTCCTCCGCCTCGGCCTTGGCCAGCTTGTCTTCGCTGCGCGCGGCAATCTCCATGTTGCTGGCGACCCACACGCCCAGGGCGCGGCAGCCCTCGTTATAGGCCCGCATGGTCATCAGATTGCGGCGGATGTCCGGATGCACGATGATCGGGTCCGCCGGCTTGTCGGGGTATTTCGCCCCGGCCAAGGAGCGGCCTTGCAGACGGTCCTTGGCGTAGGCGACGGCGCCTTGATAGGCGGCCTCGCCAATGCCCAGCCCCTGCGTGCCAACGGAGAGGCGTTCGGAATTCATCATCACGAACATCGCCTGCATGCCCTTATGCGGCGTGCCGACAAGCCAGCCCGTGGCATCATCGAAATTCATTTGGCAGGTGGCGGAGGCCTTGATGCCCATCTTGTGCTCGATGGCCGCACAGCTCACGCCGTTGCGCGCACCGGGCTTGCCGTTTTCATCGGGCAGGAATTTCGGCACCAGGAAGAGCGAGATGCCCTTGATGCCGGGCGGCGCGTCCGGCAGGCGGGCGAGCACGAGGTGGATGATGTTCTCGGCGAGGTCATGCTCGCCGGCGGAGATGAAAATTTTTGAGCCGGTAAGCTTGTAGCTGCCATCCTCCTGCGGCACCGCCTTGGTGCGCAGCAGGCCGAGATCCGTGCCGCAATGCGGCTCGGTGAGGCACATGGTGCCGGCCCATTCGCCGGAGACGAGCTTGGGCAGATAGAAATCCTTCAGCGCCGCCTCGCCATGGCTCTTCAGCGCCAGGTAGGCGCCATGCGAGAGGCCGGGATAGAGGCCAAAGGAGAGATTGGCGGCGCAGATCATCTCCTCCACCAGCTTCGCCACCGTTTCCGGCAGGCCCTGGCCGCCATATTGCGGGTCCGCGTTCAAGGCGCCCCAGCCGGCTTCGCTGAAGGCCTTGTAGGCTTCCTTGAAGCCTTTCGGGGTGCGCACGACGCCATTTTCGAAATGGCAGCCTTCCTCGTCACCGCTGGCGTTGATGGGCAGCAGCACATCGGTGCAGAATTTTCCGGCTTCCTCCAGGATGGTGTCGAGCAGTTCGGGCGTGAACTCCTCGGTGCCGGGCAGGGGCTTGGCCGGGTGCAGCTCGTGTAGAACAAAGCGCATGTCGCGCAGGGGCGCGGTGTAGGTTTGCATGGCTTTCTCTCCTTAGTTGCGGAGCGGCTTGCCGGTGGTGAGCATCGTTTCGATGCGCGCCAGCGTGCCGTCCTGTTTGATCAGCCGCGTGAAGGCGGCGCGTTCGAGGGCAAGGATGTCCTGCTCCGTCGGGCGGTCGATAATGTCGGCCTCGCCGCCGGTGAGCACGGTGGCCAACTCGCCCGCCACCACCTCATCATAGGGGGTGGCGATGCCCTTCTTGCGGAACTCCTTGACCGCCATGGCAAAGCCCACGCGGCCATCCGCACCGGGGAGCTGGTAGGTGGGCGGCTCGGGCGGGGCGTAGCTTTCCAGCAGGGCGAGCGCCTTGGCCTTGGCATCCGCCAGCAGGCGGTAGCGGTTCATGGTGATGCCGTCATGTTCACGAAGGAAGAGAAGTTCCTTGGCGTTGGCGGCGGATTTGCTGACCGT
>DATJXU010000076.1:0-2400 GCA_035499915.1 Acidocella sp. | reverse complement strand
CAAAAATCGGGATCAAACCTATGTCGTTGATCAGAGCGAAAGCGACATCAGCAAGCCTGACTGGGTGGTACACGCTATCGCCGTTTCGGTCGTTCTGAATAAGGCTGCTCTTGGTGCGACTTCGATTGATCAGGTGAAAGCCGCCATTACAGGTGCCTTTGCCTATCCGCAGGTTAATGTGAACATACTCGCTGCATCGTTCCATGCTGGCGGAGTGGGTGAGACCTCTGGAGGGCTAATACAGGCCGCGGCTCCGGTATCGCGTGCTCTGCTGGAGGTTGTCGCGGCGGCGGCGCTTCTGTTTGGTGTCGCGCTGCCGCTGGGGCGCCGGTTGGGTACGCTCGGGGCGAGTCTGCCCGCGCCGGCCACGTTGCAGCGTCCTGTTGCGGTTGCGTTGGCAAGCGGGGGGGGCTCCGATTTGCGCGGTCAAGTGACCAAAGATCCGGCAAGTGCCGCAAGGCTGTTGCAAAGTTGGGCTGAAGAGGATGAGTGAACAGAGCCTTAATATGCTCCAGAGGCAATTGACTGGCGCCGAGCGGGCGGCGGTCGTCTTGCGTGAACTGGGCAAGGATGTTGCCGTGACCGTGCTGGAACATATGGACGATGCCACAATCGGCCGCATCTCCGCGGCGATGGCGCGTCTCCGGAAAATGCCGCGTACCGCCACCGATGAGATCATGAGCGCCTTCGCGGCGGATCTGGGTGCCGGTGGAGACAGCAATGTCGGGTACCGTTATTTCGGCAAAATGCTTGCGGCGGCGCTAGGCGAGGCGCGTGCTCAAGAGAGCGCCGCTCCTCCCTCGCGGAACGAGGTCGCTGCGCCTTTCAACGCTCAAATCAATGCCGACCCGCGGGCATTGGCAATACAGATGGCCAGCGAACGGCCGCAGACTTTGGCTCTTCTGCTGGCGCAGCTTCCGCACGATACGGGTGCGGCCATGCTCTCCTTCCTGCCGGAGAAATTGGCCGCCGAAGCAGTCTATCGCTTCTCCAAGCTCGATGCGGTTTCGCCTGAGGCTGTCAGTGAGCTGCACGGAATGTTGGCGGAGCGTATGGCCAACAATGGCGATGACGGGCGGCGATCAGCCGATTTGGGCGGCGCCAAACAAACAGCCGATATCCTCAATCACTTGCAAAGCGAGCTCTCCGAACGCGTGCTGGAGGACATCATGGCGCGCGACAGAGAAACGGCTGATAAGATCCGCGAAAATCTGTTCACGTTCCTCGATGTTGTCAAACTTTCGGATCGTGCGCTGCAGCTCCTGTTGCGGGAGGTTCCGGGTGACAGCTTGGCGCCCGCGCTGCGATTGGTGGACGAATCCGTGCGCGTACGCTTCTTCCAGAATATGTCCTCCCGAACTGTTGAGGTTCTGAGCGAGGAGTTGAAGAGCGGTCCGCCGATGCGGCGGGCTGACGTATTGTCTGCACAAAGCAAGATCGTCGAAGTCGCGTTAAAGCTTGCGGCCGATGGAAAGATCAGCATCAATGGTTCCGAGGAGCTGGTGTGATTGTTCCTTCTTTTGTTCCTGGCGGACTCAATGGGGCCACAAACGCTACGAGCACGGCCAATAGCGGCATTGTGGCCTCGGGCGAATCCTGGTCCAGTGCCCTGGCGCAGGCGACAGGGGATGTTTCGTCAGTAACGTCTCCTACGGAATCTCAGCAGGCAGCCCCGGAGAGGCTGCAGGCGCACGGCGCCACGACAAATGGCGACGCACAAGAAACCAGCAATGCGCGGGGCGGTGCCGCAGAGAAGGCGGCGGATCATGGTGACGGCGCGGGCGCTGCCGGTTTGAAACACAAGGGCGAAGCGCCGGTGCACCAGACAGAGGCCGGCACGGCGACGACATCCACGTTGCGGCGCAAGCACGAGTGCCAGGGCCAGCCGCTAGTCGGCCTTGCGGCCGGTTCGGCCCAGGCAGTTTCGCAATCCTCCCCGGTGCGAGGGGAGGCGCGGACGGGCGTCCGCACCGCTGGGACGCATACCGCGGTGACACATACTGACGAAGCCGCCGCGCAGGAGCTGGCGGATGACGGCGCTGCCCTGCTGAACGGACAAGCTGGCGCGCCTGGCACGACCGATGATCCGGCGACCGCCGCAAATCCGGGGGCTAAAAAAATATTTGAGGCATCACCCGAGGTCAAAGCCGGGGCCGATTCAGCGCAGGAATCTCAGGCAGCAGCCGCGCCATTAACGGGACCGATAATGCCACCGGCCATCACAGCCACCGCCACGGCCGCCAGCCCGGGCGCCAACCCTCAAGCGGTCGGCTTGCACCGCGCAGACAGCCTGCCACATCAACCGGCAATCGCGGCAGCGCCGGAAAAACGATTGCTCTCCGATAACGCAGCATTGCCTGATAGCGGCAATCCCGCAACGCCAAATGACAAGACGATCCT
>DATJXU010000075.1:0-2414 GCA_035499915.1 Acidocella sp. | reverse complement strand
GATTCCGGGCAATAGAGGTTGCAGCGGGAGCCTGGCTTCGATATAGGCTCCCTCGCCCCGGTTTAGCCGACATAGCTCAGCGGTAGAGCAACTGATTCGTAATCAGTAGGTCCCCAGTTCAATCCTGGGTGTCGGCACCATTTTCGCTTTATAAATCAATAAATTGGCTGAGGCGCGTAAGTGTCTCCGGGAATCATCAGAGATCTTCGATGGTCTGGCGCAGTAGCTCTTCCAGCTTGGCGGCGGCGGGGGGCAGGGCGTTGGCGCTGTACAGCGCGTAGGCGATGTTCGGGACCTGCGGCAGGGCACTCTCCGGCAGCAACGGCGCAGAATCGGCGAACAACGGCCCACGGCAGGTAAGCGCCAATCCCGCGTGAACGGCAGCGCGAATGCCGGAAAGGCTCGCGGTCTCCACGACGATACGGAAAGGCCGTCCGGCCGCCTCCAGCGCCGCCAGGGCGGCGGCGCGGAAAAGGCACGGGGGCTCCAGCAGGGCCAGGGGCAAAACGTCGTGCTCCAGCAGATGCTCGTGGCCGAACCAGTGCATCTGGGCAGCGCCCACCCGGCGCGGATCATCCGCCGGGCGCACGCAAAGCGCTGTATCCAACTGCCCGACTTGCAGCAGGTCGAGCAGTTCCTGGCTGCCGCCCACCCGCACCTGGGTCTGGGTCTCGGGGTAGGTGATGGTGAATTCGCGCAGCACGCCCGGCAGGAACAGCTCTGCGAAGTCCTGGTTCATGCCCACGCGCACGGCGCCCGAGAGCGCCTGACCTTGCAGTTCGGCCAGGGTCCGGTCGTTGATCGTGAGGATGTCCCGCGCCGCCTTCAGCAGCCGCTCACCTGCCGGGGTGAGTACCAGCCGCCGCCCCTGGCGGTTGAACAAAGGCTGGCGCACCACCTCCTCCAGCCGGCGCATTTGGAGCGAGAGTGCGGATTGCGTGACGAACACGCGTTCCGTGGCCTGCTGCATGGAGCCGGTATCGACGATCGCGACGAAGCTACGCAGCAACTCGGTGGGCAGATTCACCGGCATGGCGCAGAACGGCGTGTTGGGCAGGCACTGGACATTGGGGCGAACGGGGTTGTTGCAAAGTAATTCTAGTTAATTAGTAGAAAATAACAACCCGTCGCTGTCATTGGGCCGAGGTTACCTCCGGCAGCGCGGCGAGTACCTCCTTCGCTTCCGTGCGCTTCAGCCAGTCGGGGCTGACATCGGCGAAGGTGACGGTCCTGTCCTGCCCGATGACGATCACCGCCGGCATCGGCAATTCCCAGCTGCCGGTGCCGATCGTCGCACCCAGATCGTTGCCTTTGGCCTCGGCGTTGGCGCGTGCCTCCGGCGTGGGCAGGAAGGTGAGGCCGAAATGCCTGGCGAGGGTATTGTCCGCATCAGTGGCGACGAGGAATGGCAGATTGTGACGGGTTTTGATCTCGCGCAGCTTCTCAGGGATCTGCGGGCTGAGGGCCAGCAGTGTGGCACCGCGTGCTGTGAGTTCCGGAGCCAGGGTTTGCGCGTAATGCGGCAGTGCGATGTTGCAGGCCGGGCAGGTGGCAAAGCGGAAGAACAGCACCACCACCGGGCCGCGCGCCAGCAGCTCGCGCGAGGTGAGCGGGCCGGCATCTGCTTCCGTCACGTTGAAATCCGGCACTACATCCCCCGGCTTGGGGAAGTTGCCGCGGTCGGCATTGGCCACCAGATGCTCGCGCTGGCGGATATTTGCCGCCAGATCGGCCGGCGCCATGGTCCGTGCCCGTTCCGCCTGCAATGCCTCGTATTTTGCGTTAAGCGACTCCCCGCTCATGCTCTTGCTCCTTTGTATTTTAATGTGCGAGGCCGCGCTTGAAGACCTCGTTCATGTACCACATCTGGTTTTTGTATTTCTGGTCGGCGGCCCGGGCCGCGGCCATCCCGCCGCCCAGCACCAGCACATCGGCCTCAGCGTATGACGTGGAAATTGCTCACGCCGTCATTCGCGAGTTGGGCGACGAGTTGCAGTTCCCAGTCGATATAGGCCTGCATTGCCGCTACTTGGTTGCCGGTGCCTTCGTAGGGGCGCTTGTACACGTCTTCCGGCTGGCTGGCCCAAAGCGGCACGGTGGAGAGGCGGTGCCCGGCAGCGGCCCAGGCCTTGTTGCCGCCCTCCAGCCACAGCACTTGGCGCGGCGTGGCGGCGGCGATATCTGCGGCATGCGCGGCGGCGAGCCGGCCATCGGACGAGGTGAGCAGGATCGGCCCGTCGCCGGGCAGCTTGGAGAGGTCGTCCAGCTGCGAGCCGGCCAGGAACCAGGCGCCGGGGATATGCCCCCGGTTGTACACCGGGCTTGGCCCGAGATCGGCGATGACGAAACCGCTGCCCGCCACATCCTGCGCCGCCACTGCGGGAATGGGTGGGGCGGGGATTTCCAGTTCCGGG
>DATJXU010000074.1:0-11486 GCA_035499915.1 Acidocella sp. | reverse complement strand
ATCCGGCACGTGCAAGCTTTCCATCGCTGCCCAATGTCCGGGATCATCGGCCGTGAAGACGATGTTGGACTCCGGTCCGGTAACCACTCCCATGTTCATGGGGGCTTGGCTCATCGCAGATTGCGCGCGTGCGGCCAAAGGCAGTGCGGCCGCCGCGGTGGCGATGGCGGTCTTGGCGAGTAGACGGCGTTGCATGGCAATTGCTCCTCCAAAGGGCGTTAAAGGCTGCCCACAGGCCAATATACGTCCATACGCTGCTGTTAGATCATAAAATTATGACGCCGGACGCCGCCCTGAAGCAGGGAGCAGCGCCTCCGGCTTGGCCAGGCCCCACCTGTTACAAAGGCCGGCCGATAGAAGTCCCGGCAAGGCTTGCCCGTGCCGCCTGACTGCTGAACATCTAGGTCCTGTTGCAGTTACTCCGGACACTCCAACTTAACCAACTCCAGCCATGGGAGCCGCGGAAAGTCGCATAGGAGCTCGACCATCGAACACACCCGATGCGAAGGAGTCCCCGACCGCGGCCGCAGTGTGAACATTGGAAACATTGGATAGGCCGGAGAGAGGCGCTCAACCCGCCTCCTCCAGGCCTGGCCACCCTCACCAACAAAACAGAGGGGCGATTTTGATCAACACGCTAAAATAGAGAGGCAAGACCCGAGAGTAGCTTGCCTCTAGAAGCTGCCGGCTACGCCCAGCCGCCCCACTCATATTTGCACCCCTCTGGTACCACGCGTGGAAGGAGCTAACGGTAACATCTGGCGCTTGGCAAAAGCGGCGGCCAGGCGGGACCGCCCCTTGGGCGTAACGCGTACTTGTTCGACCATTCGGTCGCAGCGATTCCCTGTTTGAAGGCACGTCACTTTGTGCTCCAACAGGCCAGCATTGACTTTGTCCTGGTACCCCAGGTAGCGCCCGGCCCAGGCGACGATGTGCCGCGCTACCTCGGGCTCGATTTTGGCGATCTCATCCAGGATCGCTTGGTGGAACTTCTCAACCTCGAGGCTGTCAGCGATGATTCCTTGCAGCTTCACCGCAGTCTCCAGCGAGCGGCGCAGTTGTTCGGCTGCGGCAAGCAGCATTTTTCTATTCCGCACCTCGCCAGCCGCACCGCGCGATTTCTCTATAACGGCATCACCGGCAGCCAAGCATTTGTGGAGCTTTTCAATGACATGCGCCGGCGTCACGGCCGCCACGCACGCCTCCAGAGACGGCACCCGCGGGAAGCGCGCTGCAGCACGCACCTGGATCTCGCCCGCAACGCTCTCGACCTCAGCATGGCCGCCCCGGCGGGCGTCGCGGATCATCTCTGTGGTGGTGCGTTCGAGTGGTGCGCCGTCGATCTCCTTTAGCCAGCGATAGAGGGTGCTTCGCGGCGCCTGATCACGGAACTTGGCCAGCAAGGCTGGGCGGCCGAGTGCCGCCCAACCGGTAATGCGCGCGGCCGTGATGGCAGCGCTCTGTACCTCCTGCCTGAGAGCGGAGGGCTGTTCGATAGTGGTTGCAGTTTTTTTATCATATGAGTCGTGTCTCATCACGACTTGAGACTCGTCCCGTATTGATAGCAGCGCTAACGCATTTTGCCTGAAAAACCCTGCAGAAATCCTGGCGTCCCAGCGTCTCATCCCGCGCGACGCGATTTTTCTCCAGCCACCAAATCCGACGCCCCCCAAGCCCCCTTCGGCACACGCCTGAAGGGCTTTCCACCATGAATCAACACAGGAGCGAACTTCCAAATCGACGACAACGAGGACATAAAAACGACAGATCGCCGCACCAGCATGGCCCAAAAGCGGGTGCGCCTGGCCCGCGGGTTCGTTCTTCGGAGAACCTTGTACGCCTCGCGGCGTCCGAAACTCCTCGCGGAATCGGAATGACTGCTCTGGAATATCAGGCGGCGACAAACAGACATTCGTTCATGGGAGTTGTCGACGTCAGGCAGAGACCTCAGCCATAGAACCACGCTCCCATGGCGTCCAAGAACAGACATTCCGTCTATTTCGACAAAACCGAATTCGGTCCATATTCTCACTATAGCTCAGTCGAGCGATTTCTCGAAGCGCAGCACGCTGAACGTGAGGGTGGCGCCGGCGAGGACCGCAAGTGCCAGGAAATCCGGCCAGAGCACGGCAAACCCAACGCCTTTGAGAAACACCGCGCGGAGGATGACAAGGAAGTAGCGCAGCGGGTTGATAAGCGTGAACCATTGCAGCAGCGCCGGCATGGCGGCGATGGGAAAGGCAAAGCCGGAGAGAATGAAAAACGGATTCACCAGGAAGAAGTTCAGCGCGAACGCCTGCTGCTGCGTGCGTGACGCCGTGGAGAGCAGCAGGCCAAGCCCGATGGCGGCCAGCAGGAACAGCGCGGAGCCGAACAGCAGCACCAGCGGATTGCCGACGAAGGGCACATGGAACCATGTGCAGCCTAGCCCCGTGACCAATGCGACATCGCCAAAGCCGATGAGGAAGAAGGGCACGGTCTTGCCCAGGATGAATTCCACCCGGCTGATCGGGCTGACCATGATCTGCTCCAGCGTGCCCATCTCCCGCTCGCGCACCACGGCGAAGGCGGTGAGGCTAACCACCTGCATCAGCGCCAGCGTGCCGATAACGCCGGGGATGAAGAACCAGCGGTCGTCCAGCCCCTCGTTGAACCAGGGCCGTTCCTGCAAGGAGACGCTCACCGCCCCCGGCGCGGCGCTGCTGCCGCCTCCCGCCGCCGGGCGGGCCTCATCCTCCTCGAACAGCGTGACGATCTGGCTCACATAGCCGAGCGCGATGAGCGCGGTGTTGGAGTTCGTGCCGTCCACCACCACTTCCAGCGGCGCGCTCTGGCCGTTGGCGAAATCCTTGGCGAAACCGGCATGGATGATGAGTCCCGCGGCCGCCTGCCCGGTGTCGATATCGCGGCTGAGCTGGCCCTGGCTCGCCACGTTATCGACGATATCGAAACGCTTCGTGGCGGTGAAATGCGAGACCAAGGCGCGGCTGGCCTGGCTGTGGTCAAGGTCGAGAACGGCGGTGGCGACATGGTTCACGGTGAAGGTGGCGGCATAGCCGTAGATGACGAGTTGGATGACCAGCGGCGCGACCAGGCGGAATATTGCCCAGGGGTCGCGCTCCAGCTCGATGAACTCCTTCATCAGCATGACGCGGATGCGCTCGAACATGGGCTAATCCAGGCTCTTCTTGAACGCGCGGGCCGCCAACCGGATGATGACGGCCGCATAGAGGGCCAGCGCCAGCACCGGAACAACCAGTTCCCCAAGCGAACTGCCCTTCAGGAACACGGCACGCAGAATGGTGACGTAATAGCGCGCCGGGATCACCCAGGAGATGACGCGCACCGGCTCGGGCATCTGGTCGAGCGGGAAAGTGTAGCCCGAGAGCAGCGTCGTGGGCAGCATGGTGAGCATGAGCGCGATCTGGCTGGCGCCGAGCTGGTTGTGGATGCGCACCGAGAGCAGATAGCCGATCCCCAGGACCACCAGCCCGAAGAGCGCGGTGGTGACGATGAGCGTGAACAGGCTGCCGCGGAACGGCACATTGAACCAGAAGGCGGCGGTGCCAAGACAGAAAGCGGCATCCAGCAGGCCGAGGGCGAAATACGGCGCCAGCTTGCCGAACATCAGCTCCAGCGCCGTTACCGGCGTCGAGATCAGCTGCTCCATCGTGCCACGCTCCCATTCGCGCGAGACGGTGAGCGCGGTGAGCTGCGACCCGACCAGCGCGAGGATGACGGCGACCACGCCCGGCACGATGAAATTGCGGCTGTCCAGCCCCTCGTTGAACCAGACGCGCGGGGAGAGATCGATCGTGCCGATGGTCCGCGCCTTTTCCCCATGCGCGGCCTGCCAGCGCGCGTCGAGGTCGGCATTCAGCTGCGCGGTAATGCCCTGGGCGTAGCCGATGGCGACATTCGTGGTGTTGGTGTCGGTGGCGTCGAACACCGTCTGCAGCCCGGCCTGGCCGGTGGTGAACAGCGTGCGGGAGAAATCCACCGGGATCACCAGCGCGGCAATGCAGGTGCCGCGGTCCATCGCCGCGCGCACGGCGCGGTCGGTGTCCAGCAGCGCCACGGGCTGGAACCAGTGCGAGGCGGTGAAGCGGTCCACGACCTCGCGGCTGAGCTGGCTGCGCTCCTGGTCGTAGATGCAAAGCGGCACGCGCTTGATGTCCAGGCTGACGCCATAGCCGAGCAGCCCCATCTGCATCAGCGGCATCAGCAGCGCGATGGCGAGGCTGCGCGGGTCGCGCCAGATCTGCAATGTCTCCTTGTAGGCGATGGCGATGAGGCGGCGCAGCTTCATGCGGCCTCCTGCGCGCGGCGATGCGAGACGATGCGGACGAACACATCCTCCAGGCTGGGCGTGATAAGCCGCGCCGGCCCGGCGGCAATGCCATGCGCCGCGAGCAAAGGCGGCAACGTTACCGGGTCGGCCCCGGGCGCCACCAGCACATGCAGCTTGTCGCCGAAAATCGCCGCCTCGATCACGCCCGGCGTCCGGCGCAGCACCGCCAGCGCCGCCCCCAGCGGCGCAGCTTCCATCTCCACCAGCACGCCGCCAAGATCATGCCGCCTGAGTTCGCCCGGGCTGCCGATGGCCACCAGATGCCCGCCATCGATCAGCGCGATGCGGTTACAATACTCGGCTTCGTCCATGTAATGGGTGGTGACGAGGATGGTCACGCCGTCAGCGGCCAGGCTGTGGATCAGGTCCCAGAAGCGCCGCCGCGCGTTGGGCTCCACGCCGGAGGTTGGTTCGTCGAGGAACAGCACCGGCGGGCGGTGCAGAATGGCGCAGCCCAGCGCCAGACGCTGCTTCCAGCCCCCGGCCAGCGTGCGCACCAGCGCGTTCTCGCGTCCCGTCAGCCTCGCCATCGTGATGGCGAACGCCATGCGCTCCTTCAGCTCGGCACGCGGCACGCGATAGATGCCGCCGAAGAAGCGCAGGTTCTCCGATACCGTGAGGTCGCCATAGAGCGAGAATTTCTGCGACATGTAGCCGATATGCGCGCGCACCGCCTCGGGCTGGCGGGCGACATCGAACCCCGCGACGGAAGCGGTGCCGGCGCTGGGCCGCAGCAGGCCGCAGAACATGCGGATGGCGGTGGACTTGCCCGCGCCGTTGGGGCCGATGAAGCCGACCACCTCGCCCTTGGCGATATCCAGGTCGAGCGACTCCACGGCCACGAAATCGCCGAAGCGCTTGGTCAGGCCGCGCGCCTGCACAACCGGGGGGCGGCCGGTCATGCCGCGCTCCCATCGTCCCCGGTGAGGGCGACGAACACATCCTCGATCCCCGGCTCCACCTGGGCAATCCCGCTGTAAGCCACGCCTTGCGCCCGCAGCCGGCCGGCGAATTCCGCCATCCGCCCGGCTGAGTCGGCGCGCAGATTCACATGGTCGCCCTTCAGCAGCATGCCCAGCACGCCGGGCGCACCGGCCAGGGCCGCCCGAATTGCACGCGGGTCCGGCGCGGCAATGGCGAGCAGCGCGCCCGGCATGTTCCGCTTCAGCCGCGCCGGGGTATCGCAGTCATGCACCCGCCCGGCATGCATAAGCGCCAGGCGCGAGCAGCGTTCGGCCTCATCCATATAGGCGGTGGAGAACAGGATGGTGACGCCGCTTTCCCGCAGGTTGTACAGAATGCCCCAGAAATCCCGGCGCGAGACCGGGTCCACCCCGGTGGTCGGCTCGTCCAGCAGCAGCACGGCCGGCGTGTGGATCAGCGCGCAGACCAGCCCGAGCTTCTGCTTCATCCCCCCTGAGAGCTTGCCCGCGAGGCGGCGGCGGAACGGCGCCATGCCCGCCGCTTCCAGCAGCTCCGCCGCGCGCGCCTGCCGGGCTTTCCGCGCCACGCCGAACAGTTCGGCATAGAAGAAGATGTTCTCGTCCACGGTCAGGTCCTCATACAGGCCGAAGCGCTGCGGCATATAGCTGAGCCGGGATTTCGCCGCTTCCGGGTCGGCCAGCACATCCACGCCGTCGAGCGTGACCGCGCCCGCATCCGGGCGCAGCAGCCCGGCGAGCATGCGCATCAGGGTCGTCTTGCCAGCACCGTCCGGGCCGACGAGGCCGAAAATCTCGCCGCGCTTGATGCTGAGGCTGACCTCGCTCACCGCGGCCAGCCCGCCGAAATGCCGGGTGACGGCGCGGGCGTCTATCGCGATCTGCCCGCCTGCCTGGCTCATGGCCCGGGCGGCAGGAGCGGAATGCGGGCATCCGCGGGCATTCCGGGCAGCAGCTCATGCGTCGGATTGTCGATATCGATGCGCACCCGGTAAACCAGGGTGATGCGCTCGGCGAAGGTCTGCACGGTTTTCGGCGTGAACTCCGCCTCCGGCGAGATGAAGCTGATGCGGCCGTGATAGATCTTGCGCGGGTAGGTGTCGGTGGCCACCTCCACCGCCTCGCCCAGGCGAATCTTGCCCAGGTCCGGCTCGTTCACGTAGGCGCGCAGCCAGACATGGTCGAGGTCGTCCAGCGTGAAGATGGCCACGCCCGGCCCGGCCAGCTCACCCAACTCGGCCTCGCGCACGGCGATGACGCCGGAAAACGGCGCGTTGAGCGTGGCATAGCCAAGCGTGATTTCGTCGAGACGCAGCTTCGCCCCGGCAGCGACAAGATTGGCCTGCGCCAGCCCGATATTGGACTGCGCCTGCTCCACAAGGGACTGGTCATGCGCCAGAGTGGCGGCGGATTGCTTCTCCGCCGTCGCGGCGAGGTCACGCGCCTGCACGGAGATCGCCAGGGAGCCGACCAGCCGCTCGGCCCGCATATAGTCGAGCTGCTTCTCGGCCAGATCAGCCTCGTCGCTGGTCACATTATGCTGCGCGGCGGCAAGGCTGCTCTGGTTGGCGGCCACCTGCGCCTGCGTCACCTGAACATTAGCGCGGTCGATCTCGACCTGCTGACGGTAGAGCCGGTCATCGACGCGCGCGAGCGTTGTGCCCTGCTTCACCTCCGCCCCCTCGTCGAAGGGTAGCTCGACGATCGGCGCCTGCACGCTGGTGAAGCTCAGCACCGCCTCATGCGCCTCGATATTGCCGGAGATGATGATGGCGCTGGGGCCGGGCGCACCGAATGGCCCCTCCCCGCCGGTATTGACGCGCCAAGCCGCATACAGCCCGGCAGCAACGAGCAGAATGGCGGCGGCAGCCAGGGCTTGGCGGCGGGTCATGCCGGGAACAATCCGCAAGAAGTTGTCATTTGGCAATATTCGAGGGCGCAAGCCCCTTGGATGGCCGCTCTCGTCTATATTTTAGCAACCAATTCCATGGCCTTAGCTGGAAGCCTGTGATTCCCGCCAAGGCCTATTAATCTGATCGCCCGCCGCCAACCGCGACGGATAAGTTTGCCATCAGCACATAGGCTCCAGCGGCGACGGGCCGAACCGCGCCGAGGCCGCCCGGAAGCTGATCGAGCGCGGCCTCGTGCCACCCGCGCCGGTGCAATCCGAGGGAGACAGCGCGCCACCCCCAGCCCCACCATCAGCAGATATGCTTTCGCGCTGCCGGTGGGTGGCGAATGATTTTCGGGACGGCGGGGATGTAGCCATGAATGTCCGCATCTCCGATGCGCTCTTCACTCCAAGTCGATTTCCTCATTGCTCAGATGGGAATCACCAAGAGGCAATTTGTCGAAAAGGTTCTTCGCGATGCCTGCGCGGCGGAATTAGCCAAGCTTGGGATTGAGGCCTAATCTATCACCGCCAACTTGGGGGTAGAAACGCGGGTAGAGACCCGACCCACGAATAAAAGCCAGCCAAAAACAATAAGTTAATCGCCATTACTGGCGGAAGAGGTGGGATTCGAACCCACGGTACGCTTACACGCACGGCGGTTTTCAAGACCGCTGCCTTAAACCACTCGGCCACCCTTCCGTCGCGCAGGGCTGATCCAGACCGTGAATCGCCCGCGCAAACCAAGATGCGCTCCTTTCCCGCGTCCGGGCTACGCGGTCAAGCGCACACCCAGCCGCCCGGCGATGTCCTGGATGAACTGCCACGCCACCCGGCCCGAGCGGCTGCCGCGCGTGACCGACCATTCCACCGCCGCCGCGCGCAGCTCCTCCGTGGAGACCGGCAGCTCATAAGCCGCCGCATAGCCCTCGACCATGGCGAAGAATTGCTGCTGGTCGCTGTTATGGAAGCCAAGCCACAGCCCGAACCGGTCGGAGAGGGACACCGCCTCCTCCACCGCCTCGCCGGGGTTGATGGCGGTCGAGCGCTCATTATCGATCATGTCGCGCGGCATCAGGTGCCGGCGGTTGGAGGTGGCATAGAACAGCACATTGTCCGGCCGGCCCTCGATGCCGCCATCCAGCACCGATTTCAGCGCCTTGTAATCCGCATCGCCCTTCTCGAAGGACAGATCGTCGCACAGAATCACCGAGCGCCTTGGCGCCTCGCGCAGCAGGTTCAACAGCTCCGGCAAGGTGCCGATATCCTCGCGGTGGATCTCGATCAGCGCCAGGGCGCCGGAATATTGCCGGTTCGCCTCGGCATGCGCGGCCTTCACCAGAGAGGATTTGCCCATGCCCCGCGCCCCCCACAGCATGGCGTTGTTGGCGGGCAGCCCCTGGGCGAAGCGCAGCGTGTTCTCCAGCAATTGCCGCTTCTGGGACTCAACGCCCTTCAGCAGATCCAGCGCCACCCGCGCCACGCGCTTCACCGGCGCCAGCTGCCCTGCCTGCGGGTGCCACACGAACGCGTCCGCCCCGCCCAGCTCCGGCATTGCGGGCGGCGGCGGCGCCAGGCGCTCCAGCGCCTCGGCGATCCGGCGCAGCAGGTCATCATTCATTCGGCGCGCTCCTGTTGACTGCAACGGCGCGCACCCTATGGTCCGCGCAACTTCACGGCAACCAGGAGCTCTCATGTTTATGTCCGCCGCCTACGCGCAAACCGCCACCGGCGCTGCCGCAGGCCCCGCCGGCCTTGCCTCGTTGATGCAATATGCGCCGCTCGTCCTTATCGTCATCGTTTTCTATTTCCTGCTCATCCGGCCGCAACAGAAGCAGCAGAAGGCTCTCAAGGCCAAGCTCGGCGGGCTGAAGCGCGGCGACAAGGTGGTGACCGCGGGCGGGATCGTCGGGCTGGTGAAGAAGGCTGCCGAGGGTTCAACCGAGATCGAGGTCGAAATCGCGCCGAATGTCACGGTCAGCATCGTGCGCTCCACCGTCACCACGGTGCTCAGCGCCGCGCAGGCCGACAAGGCCTGACCATTCTCTGGCGGGGGCAGCCCCGCCAGCTTTCTTATGAGAGAGAGAGGCCGTTTCAGGCTCTTTGATAAAAGGCTGATTTACAGCCCCGGTGGCCGCGCAAGGGCGCGTCAACCTCATGCGATCAGCCTTCAGAACCGCCTTGCGGTGGTGTAGCGCGCCACATCCACCAGGGCGGCACGAATCTCGCTCTCCGGAAAGCCCGAGAGCGTGGTCACCGCGCTGTCGATGAACTGCTCGGCCCGGGCGATGGTGCGCGCCGTGGCGTCATATTTCTGGATCAGCTTGAGCGCGGTGGTGAGGTCTTCCTCGGTCTGCTCGCTCTCCTCCAGCGTGCGCATCCAGAAGGCGCGCTCATCGGGCGTGGCGTCCGCCAGGGCCAGGATCACCGGGTAGGTCAACTTGCCCTCGCGGAAATCATCGCCCACGGTCTTGCCCAGCTGCGCCTGGTCGGCGGCGTAGTCCAGCGCGTCATCCACCAGCTGGAAGGCCATGCCCAGATCCATGCCGAAGCTTTGCAGGGCCTCGCAGTCCTGCGCGCTGGCACCGGCGATCACCCCGCCCACCTGCGCCGCCGCGGCGAACAAGGCGGCGGTCTTGCCGCGGATCACGTCGAAATATTTCTGCGCCGTGGTGGAGATGTCGTTCTGGGTGGTCAGCTGCAGCACCTCGCCCTCGGCGATGGTGGCCGAGGCGGAGGAGAGGATGCGCAGCACCTCCAGCGAACCATCCTCCACCATCAGCTCAAAAGCGCGCGAGAACAGGAAATCCCCCACCAGCACCGAGGCCTTGTTGCCGAACACGGCATTGGCCGAGGCGAAGCCCCGGCGCAGCACGGACTCGTCCACCACGTCATCATGCAGCAAAGTGGCGGTATGGATGAACTCGACACAGGCGGCCAGCTTGACCTGCCGGTTGCCCTGGTAGCCGCAGAGCTTGGCGGCGGCCAGGGTCAGCAGCGGGCGCATGCGCTTGCCCCCCGCCGCCACGATATGCGCGGCCAGCTGGGGAATGAGCGCCACGGGGCTGTCCATGCGGGCGACGATAGCCTCGTTCGTGGCTTTCAGCTCCGTCTCGAGCAACGCCGTGAGGCGGCCCAGGGCGTCGATCGTCAATGGCATCGCACCGTCCAAATTCAGCGCCCTAACCTGTCCAACAAAATTGCGTTAGCACCATATCGGGCGGGATTTCAGAAGGGTCAAGCTTAGGTGATAGGCGATGTGAGCACAGGTGGCCTGCTGGGCGGGCGGCTTACCTACCAGCAGTTGCGCCAGGGGCATAGAAGCGGGTTCGAGCCGGTGCTGATGGCCGCCCTGGTGCCCGCCCGGGCGGGGGAGCGGGTGCTGGAGGCCGGAACCGGCGCCGGGGCGGCCCTGCTCTGCCTGGCGGCGCGGGTGGCGGGGGTGCGCGGCGTGGGCGTGGAGCGCGGCGCGGCGCTGGCCGGGCTGGCGGCGCAAAACTTCGCCGCCAACGGGTTTGCGGACCTCGCCGTGGTGAATGGCGACGCCACCGCCCTGCCCTTCGCAGCCCAGACATTCCAGCACGTGATGGCCAACCCGCCCTGGTTCGGGACGCAGAACACCCCCTCGCCGGACGCGGCGCGGGCCCTGGCGCATCATGCCCCAGGGCCAACGCTGGGCGCCTGGGTGGGCGAGATGCTGCGGGTGCTGCGCGATCGAGGCAGCATCACCCTCGCCCTGCCCGCCTTTGCCTATGCCGAGGCCGCCGCGCTGCTGCGCCCGGCCTGCGGGGGCATTCTGCTCCTGCCGCTCTGGCCGCGCCGGGGGGTGAAAGCAAAGATGATCCTGGTCCAGGCCCAGAAAGCCAGCCGCGCGCCGGATGCGGTGCTGCCGGGGCTGGTGCTGCATGATGAGAACGGAATCACGAAGGAAGCCGAGGCGGTGCTGCGGGAGGCGGCGGGGATGACAGGGTAGCCGGGCGGCATGGCATGCGCAAAGCCGATTCGCCCCAAGCTTTGCGGTTGACGCCGGGAGGCCGCAAGAACATATTAAGAACACAATCCGCCCGCGCCCGGCCCGCCCACCTGTCGCCCGGCTTCGGACTCGGCACGGAATCAAGGGCAAGCTTTTTATCGCGTGAAAAAGTGACCGTCGCACTGCTAGTGGCGATTGCACGACTCACTCACTATATGTTGTTATGGTGGCCGCTTTATGAACTGAGGTCCGGCGAAGATGAATATGATGACGAAGCCTGAAGCCGTGTTGCTAGACGACGCAGTGCAGATGCCGGGCCGCTTCCAGGTG
>DATJXU010000073.1:0-4359 GCA_035499915.1 Acidocella sp. | reverse complement strand
CCTACTCCTACACCGATGGCGACAACCTCGTGCTGATGGACCCCGAGACCTTCGAGCAGTTCATGGTGCCCGCCGCCATTCTGGGCGATTCCGCTCCCTTCCTGCAGGACAACATGGCCGTGATCGTGGCGCTGGTTGAGGGCGATCCGGTCGGCATCACCCTGCCGCCCTCCGTGACGCTGGAAGTCGTCGAGGCGGACCCGGTGGTGAAGGGGCAGACGGCCTCCTCCTCCTACAAGCCCGCCAAGCTCTCCAATGGCGTGAAGACGCTGGTGCCGCCCTTCATCGAGGCTGGCGAGCGCATCGTCGTGCGCACGGAAGACGGCAGCTATGTTGAGCGCGCCAAGGGCTGACGCCTTGCGGGGCATGTAAGCTCCGGTGATTTATAATTCCGGGCGGAGGGGCGACCCGCCGCCCGGAATGTTGTTCTAGCCTATCTTTCTTTCAGGATTTTTTCGCCATGATGCCTCGTCTCTCCGCGCATATGACGGTGATGCACAACGCCGCCAACAAGGCGGCGAAGCGCCTGCTGCGCGATTTCATGGAGGTCGAGAACCTCCAGGTCTCCGTGAAGGGGCCGGGCGATTTCGTCAGCCAGGCGGATATGCGCGCCGAGGCCACGCTGCGTGAGGAGCTGGAAAAAGCCCGCCCGGGCTACGCCTTCCTGATGGAGGAGAGCGGCGCCTCCGGTTCCGAGAAATGGGCCTGGCGCTGGGTCGTCGACCCGCTGGACGGCACCACCAACTTCCTGCACGGCATTCCGCACTGGGCCATCTCCATCGCGCTGGAGAAGCGCCTGCCGGACGGCAATAGCGAGATCAACGCGGCCGTGGTCTACTCCCCGGTGAATGGTGAGATGTTCTGGGCCGAAAAGGGTGTGGGCGCCTACCTCAACGACAAGCGCCTGCGCGTCTCCGCCCGGCGGGATATGCGCGAGGCCCTGTTCGCCACCGGCATTCCCTTCGCCGCCACCTCGTCCGGCAACCGGCTGGCCTTCGCCCGCACGCTGAGCGCGCTAATGCCCGCCACCGCGGGCGTGCGCCGCTTCGGCGCCGCGGCCTTGGACCTCGCCTGGGTCGCGGCCGGGCGTTATGACGGCTATTGGGAAGCGGGCATCAAGCCGTGGGACATCGCGGCGGGCATGCTCATCGTGCGTGAGGCGGGCGGCTACGCCACCGATGGCGAAGGCAAGGATAATGTGGACAACGTGGTTGTGGCGGCCAACCCGCACCTCCACCCCAAGCTGCTGGAACTGGTGCAGGACGGCCTGGCGGCCAAGCGGGGCTGAGGCCAAGGGCGGTCGCGCGTGTTGAGCACACGCAACCGCCCTAGTTCTTTGTTCGCGGGCAACTTTATCGGATCGGATGTTTCCATTCCATTAGATGTTGCTCTAGTTTGCCGGGTGTGAAGAAGGCATTCTGGCTCCCCGGTCTCATCGTGCTCATCCCAGCCTGCGCATTCGCGCAGGTTTCGGTGAATCCCGCCGCCCTGCGGCAATTGCAGGGCCTCCCCCCGGCCACGCCGCCGGCAGCGCAGCCGGCTGTCGCCAAGCCTGCGCTACATAAGGCGCCGGCCCACCACGCGCACCCCGCCCAGCCGGTTATGCCCGAACCAGCCAAGCCGGCTCCAACCAAGCAACCCGCGCCCGCCGTTGCGCCGGGCAAGCCGCCCCTTATCCCGGCGCCCGCGCCCAAACCGGCCATGCCCAGCCTGGTGCGAATCGAGTTCGGCCCGGGCAGCGCCGTGCTGCCCGCCAACGCCGCCAGCATCCTCAAACCCTTCTGCGCCTCCGCCACGATGGTGCCGGTTGTCGCCCGCGCGCCCGCCGACCCGTCCGATCCCTCCAGCGCCATGCGGCTTTCCATGGCCCGTGCCCTGGCCATCCGCGACGCGCTCACCGCCTGCGGCGTGCCCTCCCAGAATGTCATCCCCCGCGCCGCCGGAAGCGTACCCGGTGCCGACAATAACGAAGCCCTGATCGGAGCCAGCGCGAAACCATGACCAAGCCGACCAACTACCTCATCCGCATGATCCTGTTCTGCGTGGTGATCTATGGTGGCACGGCCGCGCTCTCGCCCGTGCTGGCGCGTTTCTTCATGGCCAATCCGCTCGTCAACTCGGTCATCTTCCTGGTCGAGATTTTTGGCGTGTTCTGGAACATCCGGCAGGTGCAGCGACTCTACCCCGAGGTCGCCTGGGTGGAGGAGTTCCGCCGCAACCGCCAGAAACTGGTGGAGGCCGCCCCGCCTGCCCTGCTCGCCCCGATGGCGCGCATGCTGCACGGGCGGGCCGATGGCGAGCGGCGCATCACCCTCTCCGGCCAGTCCATGCGCACCATCCTGGATGGCGTCTCCTCCCGGCTCGACGAATCCCGCGAGCTTTCGCGCTACGTCACGGGGGTGATGATCTTTCTCGGCCTGCTCGGCACCTTCTGGGGGCTGCTGCACACCGTCTCCTCGGTGGCGGAGGTCATCAACGGCATGAATCTCGCCGGGGGCGGGGATGTGAACGCGATGTTCGCGCAGCTCAAGGTGGGCCTCGCCAAACCGCTGGCGGGCATGGGCACGGCGTTCTCCTCCTCCATGTTCGGCCTTTCCGGCGCGCTGATCCTGGGCTTTCTCGACCTTACCGCCGGGCAGGCGATGAACCGCTTCTTCAATGAGCTGGAGGAATGGCTCGCCACCCTTACCAAGCTCGGCAGCGGCGGGCTGGCGGGCGATGGCGAGACCAGCGTGCCCGCCTATGTCCAGGCCCTGCTGGAACAGACGGCGGAGAACATGGACCAGCTGCAGCGCGTGCTGACCCGCGGCGAGGAAAGCCGGATGCAGAGCAACAACGCCCTGCGCGCCCTGGCGGAGCGCATGGCGGACCTTGGCGACACGCTGCGCCTGCAGCACCAGCTCATGGAAAAGGTCGCCAGCGCGCAGGTGGCCATCGCGCCGCTGATCGGCAAGCTTTCCGATGCAAAAGGCGGCGGCGATGATGTCTCCCGCGCGCATCTGCGCAATATCGAGCTGCTGCTGAACCGCTTCATGACCGAAACCGAGCAGGGCCGCAGCCAGGGTGTCGGCGAGCTGCGCAATGATTTGAAAATCCTCACCCGCACCCTCTCGGCGCGGATGGACGAACCCAGGTCATGAGCCGGCGGCGCGGCGGCGGCACCAACGGGCTGGAGGCCTGGCCGGGCTATGTGGATGCGCTCTCCACCCTGCTCATGGTCACCATCTTCGTGCTGCTGGTGTTCGTTCTGGCGGAGGCGTTTCTCTCCTCCGCGCTGCGCGGCTCGGACAATACGATCAGCCTGCTGAAAGAGCAGATCGCGCAGCTGACCCAGAGCCTGTCGATGGAATCAGCGAAAGACGCCACGCTCGCCCAGGAGCTGACGGCGCTGAACGCGCAGCTTGCCTCCACCCAGGCGGCCAACGCCACGCTGACCCAGCAGCTTTCCACCGATACGGCCACCATCTCCGGCCTGCAGGACTCGCAAAAATCCCTCCAGGCCCAGCTTTCCGACGCGCAGGCCCAGGCGGCTTCGGCCACCGGGCGCATCGCCACGCTGCAGGCGCAGATGCAGGCGGTGGACGGCGGCGATCTGCCATCCAAGCTCGCGGACGCGCAAAAGCTGAACCAGCAGGATGCGGCGCAGATCACCCTGCTCAACCAGCAGCTCGCCGCCCTGCGCGCGCAGCTCGCCGTGCTGCAGGTGGCGCTGGATGCCGCCAAGAGCGCCGACCAGAAAGACCAGGTGCAGATCACCGATCTCGGCAAGCAGCTCAACGAGGCACTGGCCCGCAAGGTCGAGGAATTGCAGCAATATCAAAGCGTGTTCTTCAGGACGCTGTCGGAAAGCCTGCAAGGCGAGCAGAACATCAAGGTTGTCGGCGACCGTTTTGTGTTCGAAAGCGATGTGCTCTTCCCGCTGGACGAGGCCTCCATCACCCCCGCCGGCAAGGCCGAGATCGCCGAGGTGGCGAAGGCGATCATGGAAATCGCCGCGAAAATCCCGCCCGATGTGAACTGGGTGCTCTCCGTCGATGGCTATGCCGATGCGCAGCCGATCAAAGGCGGGCCGTATAAATCGAATTTCGATCTGTCCTCCGCCCGCGCCCTGGCGGTGCTGGACCTGCTGATTGCCGATGGCGTGCCGCAAAACCGGCTCGTCACCTCCGGCATGGGGGCAAACAACCCGATTGCCACCGGAAATACCCCGGCGGATTATGCGCAGAACCGGCGCATCGAATTTCGCCTGACGACGCCGTGAGCGAAGAAAAGAGGCCGCTTTTTTATAAAAAATCGGCGCAAGACATTTTTGGACCTTGGGGCCGGAGAAATGTCGCCATTGGTGGCACAAAACGCCGG
>DATJXU010000072.1:0-3040 GCA_035499915.1 Acidocella sp. | reverse complement strand
GGGCTCAAGCCCACCTTCGGCCGGGTGCCGCAATGGCCGCTGGGCGCGTTTGGCCACATTGCCGTGGCTGGGCCGCTCGCCCGCTCGGTGCGTGACGCAGCACTCATGCTCTCCGCGCTGGCGGGGTATGACGCGGCGGACCCGTTCTCCCTGCCCGAGCCGAGGCGCGATTTTCTGGCGGGCATCGAGGATGGCGTGCGCGGCCTGCGCATAGGTCTGCTGCACAGCCCGGGCTTTCCCGCCCCGGTGGATTCGGATGGCATGCAGGCGCTGGAAGAGGCGCACCGCGCGCTGGAAGGGCAGGGGGCGGTGGTGCGCGAGATCAGCCCCGAGCTGCCGGATGTCTCCGAGGTTTTCGCCAAGCTCTGGGGCGTGGCCCTGGCCCGCGTGGTGGACATGCAGGACAAGGACAAGCGCACGCTGCTGGATGCCGGGCTGCTGGCGGTGGCGGAGCGGTTCCGCGGCACGCCAGCGCTGGAGATGCTGCGCGCCGAGGCTCTGCGCGTGGAGGCGGCGCATGCCATGGCGGCACTGGAGGTGGACGCGATTCTCTGCCCCGCCGTGCCGCATTGCGCCCCGCTGGCCGAAGAGCCGCTGCCCGACCCCGTGGCAGCACTTTGGCAAAACTGGGCGCCGTGGACCTTCCTGTTCAGCCTCACCCGCCAGCCGGCGATTTCCATCCCCATGGGGGTGAACGCCGCCGGGCTGCCGACTGCGGTGCAGATTGCCGCGCCGGTTTATCGGGATGATGTGATGCTCCGCGTCGCGCGGGCGGTGGAACGGGCAGTGGGGTAGTTTTCTGTCATTGCGAGCTGCGCGGTAGCGCGGCGCGCAATGACGACGTGGGGCGGTTGCGTTGTGTTGGCGTCATTGCGAGCATAGCGAAGCAGTCCATCTTTACGTCAGCAGCCCATCATAGAGATCAAGCCAATCCGGGTTGGTCTCCATGATCAGCCGGACTTTCGCGGCGCGTGAGCCGGCTTTGATCTGTTTCTCACGAAGGATGGCGGCTTCCATTGTTCCGTGAATTTCAAGCCATACGAGAGATTTTACGCCGTATTTCGCGGTGAATCCGCCAGTGGTTTCGTCGCGGTGTTGGGCGATGCGCTGGATGAGGTTTGAAGTCACGCCCGTGTAGATCGTGCCGTTTTTTCTGCTCGCAACGATGTAAACGGCTGGCTGCTTCATGTCGTGAACCACGCTTGTCGTGGAAAAGATGGATTGCTTCGCTGCGCTCGCAATGACGGGGTTACTCCCCCGCCTCCCTCGTCACCCGCACGCGCTCGATGCGCCGTCCGTCCATGGCCAGCACCTCGAACTTCCAGCCGCCGAACACAATCGCGTCGCCCGCCCGCGCGGGGCGCAGCAGCAGCGCCAAAATCAGCCCGCCCAGCGTGTGGTAGCTTCCCTCATTGGGCAGCGCCGGCAGGTGCAGCCTGGCCTTCGTTTCGTCCACCGGGGTCAGCCCATCCAGCTCGTACACTGAATCTGCCGCGGGTTCCGGCGCATGCGCGGGCGGGCCGGCATCATCAGCGTCGCCGACAATGGCTTCCAGCACGTCCGCCGCCGTCACCATGCCCTCGAAGCTGCCGTATTCGTCCAGCACCAGGGCGATGCCGAGCGCCTCGCCCTTCAGCCGCTCCAGCGCTTCCAGCGCCGTAACGGAATCGGGGATCGCGATAGGCTGGCGCAGCGCCGCGGCGAGAGAGAGTTCCTTGCCGTCCAGCACGCGGTCCAGAATCTCCTTGGCCTGCACCACGCCGGCCACGTTGTCGATCGCGCCGTCGCACACCACGAAGCGCGAATACGGCGCGGTGCGCAGGCGCGAGACGATGTCCTCCTTCGGCGCGGTGCGGTCGATCCAGACGATCTCGGTGCGCGGTGTCATGATCGCGCGCACGGGCTTGTCGGCCAGGCGCAGCACGCGCTCGATGATGTCGCGCTCCTCCGTCTCCAGCACGCCGGCTTCGGCACCCTCCACCAGTATCGCCTTCAGCTCCTCCTCGCTCACCACGCGAGCGTTCTCCGGCTCCGGGCCGAACAGGTGCAGCACCAGCGAGGTTGCCTTGCCCAGCAGCCATATCGCCGGGGCCGCCACCCGCGCCAGCAGGCTGAGCGGTCCGGCCACCACGGTGGCGATGCGTTCAGGGTGGCGCAGCGCCAGCTGCTTGGGCACCAGCTCGCCGAATACGAGGGTGAGGAAGGTGATGACCACCACGGTGAGCACCAGCGCCACCGGGCCGGCATAGGGCGCGATAAAGGACAGGTGGGAGAGCGGGCCTTGCAGCCGCGCGCCGAGCTGCTCGCCGCCGAACACGCCGGTGAGGATGCCGATGAGTGTGATGCCGAATTGCGAGGTGGGCAGGAAGCTGTGCGGGTCATCGGCCAGCGCCCGGGCCCGCGCCGCGCCGCGCACGCCCTGGCGCTCCATGAGGGTGAGCATGGCGCGCCGGGCGGAGACCAGGGCAAGCTCCGAGAGCGCGAAGGCGCCGTTGAGCAGGATGAGCAGAGCCAGGATAAAGAGCTGAAGAGCGAGAGGCATGGCCCTGCTTGTATCGAAAAATTGCGTGGCGTGCAGCCATGCCGCGCATGGCTGATGCTCGGATTGCCTTAGTTGGGACACAATCGCGCCCACGCAACGCCTTACTGGACTGTCATCCATTGCTGCGCACGGGGCTAATCCCGGGGTTTTTTGGATCGCAAGGCCATGTCGTACCAGTCTCACATCCAGCGCCAGGAGGCGCTCATCTCCACAGCCAAGCCTCGCAAGGGCTGGGCTAGCGCAGGGTCCTGGGCTGCGGCGCTCGGCGTCGGCGTGGTGGCGTTCGGCCTGTGGGGAGCTGCCAACCGGCCAGCGACCAATATCGCGCCGTATCATGGCGATATTGGCGGTTTCGCTTTCTCGCCCTTCCATAAGGGGGAGAGCCCGGAGACCGGCAAGTACCCGAGCGCTGCGGAAATCAAGTCCGACCTCGCCTTCGCGGCCAAATACACCCACAATATCCGCACCTACACGGTCGAGGGCGATCTGGGGCAGATC
>DATJXU010000071.1:0-20006 GCA_035499915.1 Acidocella sp. | reverse complement strand
ATCGGCAAAATTCTCCCGCCCCATCCGTTCAGAAGGGGCGGGGTTGATCATAGGCCGCCGATGCTGGCGGCGGGGGGCTTGTTGCGCCGGGCTGGGGGGCGCAGCTCCGGCACCGTCTGGCCGACGAGCATCTGTTCGATGTCTTCCAGCCGGCGCTGCACGGCCGCATCGACGTCCTCGGCCACGGCCAGGATCGACTTGAGCTGCTCGAACAGCCGGCGGCGTTCACCGGCATCGGCGGGAAGCAGATGCGGCAACGCGTCGATGGCGGCGCGCTCGTCAAGGGTCAAAATCGCCCATTGCTCACGCACGGCCTCCTTGAAGCGGGCAAAGCTGACGTCCGGATGCGCGGCCAGCAGCCTTTGCAGGGCATTGAAACAGCGCCCCTCGACGCGGTCATGCGCCTTGCTCAAATAGACCACGATCCGCGCTGCCGCCTCGATCGTGCCGCCCTCGGCGATGCGCTCTTTCAGGCGGCGGCTCTCGGCCTCCAGCGCCGCCTTGGTTGAAGGCGAGCGCCCGGGGCGTTGGCGCGGCGGCCCGTCATTTTTCGAGATGCCGCACAGGGTCTGGACCAGGGGCGAACCGTAGATCGCATGGAAGACCTGCTCGTTGAGCTGGTCGCGCATCTCGCCATAGCGGTCGAGCGCCTGGGTCATCGCTTGCGACACCTGCTCCTGCATGGCGACGAATGGATTGCCAGGCGACGCGGGCGCACGGCTGGCGCGGGCCTGCTCGGCCAGGGGGGCGAGCGTGCGCATCAGCGGGTTCTTGTCGGAAAAGATCGAATAGCCCAGCCGCAGCGGGTGCAATGCGCGCGTGGCGCGCGCAAGCTGCGGGCTTGTCATCGCCTTGACCCAAGGCTGAAAGAAGGTTTCATAGAGCCGGTTGTTGAGTTCCGACACGCGGGCAACAGCCGCGAACTCGCGCTCGTCATCAAGCGAATTGCCACCCAGGGCGCGGATATCCTCCAGCCCGCGCGCTTCGATGCGCAAATCATAGCCGCCGACACCGTCCGCGCCTGAAGCCGCGTCCACCGGCTTATCGCCGATGACGATCTCGTAGAGTCCGGGCGGCATGGCGTCGATGAGGTCCATATAGTTCATGAACGCCGCGTGTTCCTTCGCCGCCACGGCGGTGCCCACGAAGATCGCCAGATGCCCGACCTTCTGGTTCAGGCAGTAAAGGATTGTCTGGCCGGCCTGTTTGATTTCATCCACGCTCTCATAATTATCGAGGATCCAATCAAGCGCCTGTTGCGGCGGCGTGATATTGTCGCCTTCCGAGCAGAAGCAGACGATCGGCGACCTGATCTCACGCAGATCAAGGCGGGTGCCATCATCCGTGACCAGCTGCCCTGTGGAGAATTTGTTGCCGATGAACAGGTTGTCGACCATGTACTGCAACTCTTCGCCGCGCAGCAGGATGAAGTCTCCCCACCATCTTTCGAATTGCAGATAACGCTCCTCCTGCTGCTCCGGGTTCGCCCAGACATTGTAGCCTTTGCCCCAGAAGGTATTGGCGGGGCTGCCGGCGTCGAAGTTTGCGATCAGCCAGGCGCCGTCGAAGATGCCGTTGCCGAGATCGCTCGTCAGGCGGGCAAGATAGCTCCCGCCCAGCAGGCCGCCGAGATAGCGCATTGGATTTTTGCCGCGAACGCCAGCCCAGTAGGAGAGCGGTGCACCAGCAACCAGAATCGGCCCCGCAACGTCAGGGCGCATGCAGGCGGCCATCATCGCGTGCCAACCGGCCTGGCAATTGCCGACGAGCAGCGGCTTGCCCGGTGCGTCGGGATGAAGCGCGCCTACTTTTTCAATGAAAACGGTGTGCGCACGCGCCACATCCTCGATGCGCTGGCCATCCACCGGCGTTGCCGCGAAGCCGATGAAATAGACCGGATGGCCATACGCGAAGGCATCCCCAATTTCGCTGACATGTTTGAAGCCGCCGATCCCCGGCCCTTGGCCGGCGCGCGGGTCGATGACGACGACCGGCCTCTTGCGTTCGTCGAGTTCAACGCCCGGCGGCGGAATGATACGAACCAGCGCGTAATTGACCGGGTGCGGCAGTTCGTCGCCGCGCATCACGAACTCGAAATCATAGATCAGGACATCGTCGATCGTGCGGGCTGTCATCTCCTCATACTGATTTCCACGCCGGCGCAGAATATCCAGAAACAGCACGGACCTTTGCGCGGCGTCGCGCCAATATTCAATGCCTGCGGTGGGGGCCGGCAGTCTGGCGTCCTTCAGGGGCAGGGGCGCCAGAATGCCGGCTTGCTCCGGTTTGGCCGCCATCGGCGGCGTTGCGGCATGAGAGGGGTCGGTCATGGAGGATACTCCTTGGTCGCGCCGGAGACGGCCCGGCTCCGGCAAAGTGGCGATGGCATGTGACCAGCGATGGCAGCTTTTAGGCGTTGCTGTCCGCCTGGCTGCGCTGCTCGACGAGGTAATGGGCATAGAGGGCGCCAATGGCGGTGGAGGCGATGCGCGTCCGCTCATTATCGGCGCGGCTAGTCAGGATGATGGGCACGGCCGCCCCGAGCACGATGCCGGCGGCATCGGCCTGGCCGAGAAAGATCATGTTTTTCGCGAGCATGTTTCCGGCTTCGAGGTCGGGGACAACCAGGATCTGCGCACGTCCGGCAACCGGCGAATGAATTCCCTTGATGGCGGCGGCCTCGGCATTGATCGCATTGTCCATCGCCAGGGGGCCGTCGAGGATGCCGCCGGTAATCTGGCCCCGCTCGGCCATCTTGCACAGGCTGGCAGCGTCCGTGGTGCCGGGGATCTTTGGGTTGATCACCTCGACCGCCGAGAGGATCGCCACGCGCGGCTCACCCAAAGCGAGGCCGACATGCAGGTCGATCGCGTTCTGAACGATGTCGCGCTTTGTCTCGAGATCGGGGAAGATGTTGATTGCCGCGTCGGTGACGAACAAGACCTCAGGGTAGGTCGGCACATCGAGTATGAAGACATGGCTGATCCGCCGGACCGTGCGCAACCCGCCCTCCTTGGCGACGACGGCGTGCATCAATATGTCTGTATGCAGGCTGCCTTTCATCAGGCTATGTGCCTTGCCATCTCGCACAAGCCGCACGGCGGCGGCCGCGGCTTCTTCCTCCGTCGCGGCATCCACGATCTCGAAACCGCTGATATTGAGGCCGGCCTTCTGGGCGGTGGCGCGGATCCGCGCCTCTGACCCGACCAGGATGGGCGTGATGATGGCCTCCGCGGCGGCATCCAGGGCGCCGGCCAGCGCATGTTCCTCGCACGGCCAGACAACCGCCGTCGGGACCGCGGCGATCGCTTTCGCTTTCGCGATCAGCCGCTCATAATGCTCATGCGTCTGTACCGCTCTGTGAACTGATGAATCACCCGTGTCGGTTGTATAGGCGGCGGGCTTGGCAGCGGGGTTTGAAGTCAAGTTTCACTCTCCGTTCTCAAATTAGCCTGGCGCAGCCGGAGCGTACTTTCGAACCCTTCCCGCGCGCGGTAAATTGGTGCAGGGCAATATATAATCGGAATGTCGTCTTCGGCGATTGATCTGTGACAAATTCTTGCGCGGCGCAATAAAATTCGTCGCAGAGCAGGCCGGTGCACCGGTGATGCCCAGCTTGGCCAAGGGAACCGGATATCAGGGGGGGACGAAAGCAGCTTACCCTCAGCCTTGTACCGCCGGGCTGGCGATTTTCGGCACCGGCAGGTTCAAGGCAATCACATGAAATTATGCGCCAAAATAAAAGTTGGATCATTCATCTAAAAAATGAATGACCTAAAAGCTTGACGCATCTATGTTCGTAACCGAAAATAGATGCAAAAATTTAGGTTCGTGCTCGCGCATGCGCAATAAACGTCTCTTCGTATAACAACATTATGGGCCTTATAAATGGCGCGGGCGGCCGTTGCGCTGGCGGTGTGGGGCGGCGGTGCCTATGATGCGGGGGCAAGCAGGGGCAGGGATGTTGTTAGAGAAGCAAGGCAATGAGGAGCGGCAAGGCGGCATCGTGGAGCTGGTGGCAAAGCGCGGCTTTCAGACCATAGAGGCGCTGGCGCGGCATTTCGGCGTGACGGTGCAGACCATCCGGCGTGATGTGAACATGCTCGCATCCGAAGGCCGGCTGTCGCGCTATCGCGGCGGGGCGGGGTTGTCCTCTTCGATCGAGAACATGGAATATGCGCGCCGGCAGGTCGTCAACCTCGCCGCCAAGCAGCGCATCGCCGCGCGGGTGGCGCGCGATGTGCCAGACCATGCCTCGCTGTTCATCAATATCGGCACCACCACGGAGCAGGCGGCGCGGGCCTTGCTGTCGCACGCGACACTCCGGGTTATCACCAATAACATCAATGTCGCGAAAATTCTCAGTGAGAATGAGCAATGTTCGATCGTGATGGCGGGCGGCAAGGTACGCAACCGCGACGGCGCGATCACCGGCCAGCTCGCGGTGCAGATGTTCGAGCAGTTCCGCGCGGATATCGGCATCATCGGCGTCTCCGGCATCGACAAGGATGGCGGGCTGTTCGATTACGATCTGGATGAGGTGATGTGCACCCAGGCCATCATCCGCAATTCGCGCCGCGTGTTCTTGCTGGCGGATCATTCGAAATTCGGCCGCCCGGCCTTGGTGAGGATCGGCAATCTGTCGCAGATTTCCGCGCTCTATACCGATGCGCCGCCGCCCGAGCCGATCGCCGCTTTGCTGAAAGAGGCCGGCGCGGCGCTTGAAGTTGCGGGGTAGTTTGCAGCTTTTTTGATTTTTGGCAGGCGCTTCATGGGGGTAGCCGTTGAAGCGCCTGCCGCTTTTCAGCGCTTGACCAGTGCCGCCAGGGCGGCGGGGTAGCGATCGCCGGTGACCTCGATCTCCGCCAGTGCCTGGCCGATGGCGGCGAGATCCTCCGCCGACAATGTCAGCGCCGCGGCGCCGAGATTCTCCTCCAGCCGGTGCAGCTTGGTGGTGCCGGGGATGGGCACGATCCAGGGTTTTTGCGCCAGCAGCCAGGCCAGCGCGATCTGCGCGGGCGTGGCGCCCTTGGCGGCGGCAATCTCGCCCAGCCGCGCCACCAGCGCCTGGTTGGCGGCGCGGGCCTCTGGCGTGAAGCGCGGCACGATGTTGCGGAAGTCATTTTCGCCAAAGCTGGTCTGGGCATCGATGGCGCCGGTCAGAAACCCCTTGCCGAGCGGGCTATAGGGCACCAGGCCAATGCCCAGCTCCTCCAGCAGGGGAAGAATCTCCGCCTCAGGGTCGCGCCACCACAGCGAATACTCGCTTTGCAGCGCCGCCACCGGCTGCACCGCATGGGCGCGGCGGATGCTCTGCGCGCCGGCCTCGGACAGGCCAAAATGCGCCACCTTGCCCTCGGCGATCAACGCCTTCACCGTCCCGGCCACGTCCTCCATGGGCACTTCGGGGTCCACGCGGTGCTGGTAGAAGAGGTCGATGCGGTCGGTGCGCAGGCGCTTGAGAGCGGCATCGCACACGGCGCGGATATTTTCCGGCCGGCTGTCCACACCCTGCGCCACCAGGCCGTCGCGGAAGCCGAATTTGGTGGCGATCACAACCTCATCGCGCATCGGCGCCAGCGCCTCGCCCAGCAACTCCTCATTGGTGCCGGGGCCATAGGCCTCGGCAGTGTCGAAGAAGGTCACGCCACGCTCATAGGCGGCGCGAATCAGCGCGATGGCCGCCTTGCGCTCAGTGGCCGGGCCGTAGCCGAAGCTCAACCCCATGCAGCCCAGGCCAAGGGCCGAAACCGTCAGGCCGCTGCGGCCAAGTTGACGTTTTTCCATCTCTCAGCTCCCGTATTGCGCGTCGGTGACATGTTCCAGCCAGGTCACGGCGGACTCCTCCAGCCGCTCCTGGATGGCGATATGGCTCATCGCCGTCTTCGGCCCCGCGCCATGCCAATGGCGCTCACCGGGCGCGATCCACACCACATCGCCGGGGCGGATTTCCTGAATCGGCTCGCCCTCAAGCTGCACGCGCCCGCAGCCGGTGGTGACAATGAGCGTCTGCCCCAGCGGATGGGTATGCCAGGCGGTGCGCGCGCCGGGCTCGAAGGTCACCAGCGCCATCGCCACGCGGGCCGGGGGCGGCGGGTTGTTGAGCGGGTCGATCCGCACATTGCCGGTGAAATACTCAGCCGGGCCGGGGCCGGAGGCTTGCGAACCGGCGCGTTTGATCTCCATGGAACTGCTCCTTGGTTGGGAGACTTCATCTAGACCCAACCGGCGCAGGCGATTAGACGGGATAATCGGCATGACTCTATAAGCGAGGCTACTTAATGGCGCGCGACACGCTCTCCGACCTCACGGCCTTTCTGGAAGTTGCCCGGGCGCGCAGCTTTACCCGCGCGGCGGCGGGGCTGGGCGTGTCGCAATCGGCCCTCAGCCAGACCATTGCCGGGCTGGAGGCACGGCTGGGGGTGCGGCTGCTCACCCGCACCACGCGCAGCGTCGCCCCCACCGAGGCGGGCGAGCGCCTGCTGGCGGGCATCGCCCCGCATCTGGACGGCATCGCCGTGGAGCTGGCGGCAATGGGCGCGCTGCGCGAGAAACCCGCCGGGACAATCCGCATCACCAGCTCGGAACACGCCGCCGCCACGCGGCTCTGGCCGGTGCTGGCGCGCTTCCTGCCGCGCTACCCTGACATCAAGGTGGAGCTGAGCGTTGATTCGGGCCTCACCGACATCGTGGCCGAGCGCTTCGATGCCGGGGTGCGGCTGGGCGAGCAGGTGGAGAAGGACATGGTGGCGGTGCGCATCGGGCCGGATATGCGCATGGCCGCCGTCGCCGCGCCCGCTTATCTGGCGCGCCATCAGGCGCCGCAGACGCCCCACGACCTCGCCCGGCATGACTGCATCAATCTGCGCCTGCCCACGCTGGGCGGGTTCTACATTTGGGAATTCGAGAAGGATGGGCGGGCGCTGAATGTCCGCGTCGAGGGCCGCCTGGCCTTCAACAATACGGCATTGATCACCCAGGCCGCCGAGGCCGGGTTCGGCATCGCCTTTCTGCCGGAGGATCATGTGCGCGCAGCCCTGGCCGCGGGGCGGCTGGCGCGTGTGCTGGCGGATTGGTCCCCGTATTTTCCGGGGTTTCACCTCTATTATCCCAGCCGCCGCCAGCCCACCCCGGCCTTCGCGCTGCTGGTGGAGGCGCTGCGCTACCGGGCGTGAAAACGCCGTGCCGGGCGCGTTATCTCTTCCCCTTCGCGCGCGTCGCCAGCACATTCTTGATCGAAAAGCTGGAATGGATCCGCGAGACGCCGGGCAGGTTGGAGAGAATCTCCTTATGGATCCGCTCGAATGCCCCGGCCGTCTCCACCTCCACCCGCAGAAAATAATCCGAGCCGCCGGTCATCAGGTAACATTCCTGAATTTCCGGGTGCCGGCGCACCGCCGCCTCGAAGCGGTTGAGATAATCGGCGGTCTGGCGGTCCAGCGTGATGTTGATCAGCACCGCGATGCCCTGGCCCGCCGTGCCGGTCTCCACCAGCGCCGTATAGCCGCGAATGATGCCCGCCTCCTCCAGCAGCTTGATCCGCCGCAGGCAGGCGGAGGGTGACAATCCCACCTCCGCCGCGATCTGCGCATTGCTCATGCGCGCATTCACCCGCAGCAACCTGAGGATGTTGCGGTCGATCGTGTCAACTGGCGTCATGCAGATTATTCCAATTCATCGTCGATAATTCTAATTTTTATGATAACATAAAATTATCAAGCATAAATTCGTTAGAATTTACTCGATTCTTGCAATAGCCTTAGCATCCAGGCAGCGACGGCGGAGGCGACTATGGACGGGCTTCAGTGGCAGGATGGCGCGATCATGGCGCAGGGTTACCCCGGGTATCTCACAATCGATCTTCAGGCGCTCGTGCGCAATTACCGGCGGCTCGCCGCGCTGGCCGCCCCGGCCGCCACGGCGGCGGTGGTGAAGGCCGATGCCTACGGGCTGGGCGCGGCCCGCGTGGCCCCCGCGCTGGCCGAAGCCGGGTGCCGGCATTTCTTCGTCGCCCATGCGGGGGAGGCCTTGGCGCTGCGCCCGCTGCTGCCGCCAGAGGCGCAGCTCATGGTGCTGAACGGCCTGCTGCCAGGCAGCGAGGCCGCCTGCGCGCAAGCCGGCATCATCCCCGTGCTGAACTCCCTTGAGCAGCTGGCAAACTGGCAGGCCATGGCGGCGGCAAGCGGGCAGGTTCTGCCGGCCCTCCTGCAATTCGATACCGGCATGTCGCGCCTCGGCTTCGCGCCGGAGGAGCGCGCGGCGCTGCAGCGCAACCTCGCCAGCGGCCCCAGCCTCGATATTCGCTATGTCATGAGCCATCTGGCCTGCGCGGATGAGCCCGCCCACAGCCAGAACGCCGCGCAGCTGCAAGAGATGCGCAAGGTGGCGGCGCAATTCGCGCCCATTCCGCTCTGCTTTGCCAATTCCGGCGGCATATTGCTTGGGCCTGATTACCATGGCGCGCTGGTCCGCCCGGGCATCGCGCTCTATGGCGGCGCGCCCGCGCCTGCGGCCGACAACCCGATGGAACCCGTGGTGCGGCTGGATGTCGCGGTCATTCAGACCCGCCGCGTCGGGGCCGGGGCGGCGGTGGGCTACAGCGCCAGCTATGTCGCGCCGGGAGAGGCGCGGCTGGCCACCCTCGCCGCGGGCTATGCCGATGGCCTGCCGCGCAGCCTCAGTGGCCGGGGGGCGGCGTATTACCAGGGGGTGCGCCTGCCCATCCTCGGCCGCGTGTCCATGGACAGCATCACCATCGATATCTCCGCCCTCCCGGAGGATGCGCTGAAGCTCGGCAGCCTGGTCGAGATGATCGGCCCGCACCAGACGCTGGAAATGCTGGCCGCCGATGCGGGCACCATCTCCTATGAAATCCTCACCAGCCTCGGCCATCGCTACCGCCGGGATTATCGCTGAATTTTTGACTCTATTGGATAAGCCATGAAGATTGTTGTTCTGGGTGCCGGTGTTGTCGGCGTCACATCCGCGTACGAGCTGGCCAAGGCCGGGCATGAGGTGGTGGTTATCGACCGCCAGCCCGGCCCGGCGCTGGAGACGAGCTTTGCCAATGCCGGCGAGGTCTCCTTTGGCTATTGCGGCCCCTGGGCGGCGCCCGGCATTCCGCAAAAGGCGCTGAAATGGCTGTTCATGGAGCATGCGCCGCTGATCATCCGCCCCAAGCTGGACGCGGCGATGCTCTGCTGGATGCTGAAGATGCTGCGCAACTGCACGTCTGAGCGCTATGCCGTCAATAAAAGCCGCATGCTGCGCCTGGCCGATTACAGCCGCACTGCCCTGGCTGAGGTGCGGGCGCAAACCGGCGTGGCCTATGATGAGCGCATGCAAGGCACGCTGCAGCTCTTTCGCACCGATGCGCAGATGGAAGCCTCCGCCAAGGATGTGGCGGCCCTGGCGGCGGATGGCATCCCCTACGAGGTGCTGGACCGTGAAGGCTGCATCCGCGTGGAGCCGGCGCTGCGCCATGTCGCGGCCAAGTTCAAGGGCGGGCTGCTGACGCCCCAGGATGAAACCGGCGACTGCTTCAAATTCACCAACGCCCTGGCCGGGAAAGCCGCCGCCCTGGGCGTGCGCTTCGTCTATGGCCGCACCATCAAGGACATCGCCACCGAGGCTGGCCGGGTGACAGGCGTGGTGACGGACCAGGGCGTGGAGGCCTGCGATGCCGCGCTGGTCTCGCTCGGCAGCTTCTCGCCCTTCATGGTGAAGCGCTTCGGCATCAAGCTGCCGGTCTATCCGGTGAAGGGCTATTCGCTGACCATCCCCATCACGGATGCCAGCCGCGCCCCGGAATCAACCGTGATGGATGAGAGCTACAAGATCGCCATCACCCGCCTGGGGGACCGGATCCGCGTCGGCGGCATGGCGGAGATTTCAGGGTTCACGACCGATCTTGGCGAAGCGCGCCGGCGCACGCTGGAACATTCGGTGACGGATCTGTTCCCCGGCGGCGATGTCGGGCAGGCGAAATTCTGGTCGGGCTTGCGGCCCATGACGCCCGATGGCACGCCGGTGATCGGCGGCACGCATATTGGCGGGCTGTTTCTCAATACCGGCCATGGCACGCTGGGCTGGACGATGAGCTGCGGCTCGGCGCGCCATATCACGAAGGTGATCAACGGCCAGGGGACGGACCTGAATCAGGCGGATTATCTGCTGTCCCGGTATTAAGGATTTTTGGGGCCAACGGCCCTGGCGCAAGCCGGGGCTGCCCTTCTGTTACGCCTGGGTCGGGTGGATTTTCACGTCCCTTGCAGCGCGGGCGAGACCTGCTTTTGACAATTCGATAAATTTTTTCGACGTCTGCGGAAGATTTTCCGGCTTGCCGATCCTGCGCAACAACAAATCAAAAATCGATGGATTTGGCTTGAGTTATGAATGCCATAGACAACCAGGCCGGCCTGAATAAGGATTTGTGCCGCTTGTTCGGTTAAAGGTATAAAGCATTTTTAATCTGTCGTGTGTGTGAAAAGATCGCTGTTATAACCCCGGCTTTTTGCGAATCATCCGAGACGGTTTGAGCGAACCAAGGTGCTGACTGCATTTGGGGTGGACGCAGAGAGCTGTGTGTCTGTAAGCTTGCGTAGAAATCGTTTCTTGCTTCTTTGGATTGAAAGTTTCTCCTGAAGCCGCAGACAAGAGGAGTAACAGCATTTTGTTTGTTGATGTGTTTGAAGGACATGCCGCTCGCGCTCACAAACCATCTGAACCGGGTCGGATCCGGCATAATAAAATTCACGAAGTGAAATCTGGCGTCAGGTTGCCAAAATTTGACGCCAAGGCGCTGAGTTGTGGCATTTTACATCTGGGCTGTGGCGCGTTTCATCGCGCGCATCAGGCCTTGGCAACGCAGCGCGCCATCGAAGCCGAGGGCAAGGAAGGGCTGCGATGGGGGATTGCCGCAGCAAGCATGACGCGCGCCACCGTACCAGACCAGCTCCGTCCGCAGAATGGACTCTACACGGCTCTGGAGCGCAGCAAAGACGGCACAAAAGCCGAGATCGCGGCTGTGTTGCGTGAGATCATTCATGCCCCTAGTGATGCTCGTGGTCTACCTGCGCGCATCGCGGATCCGCAGACCAAAATCGTCACGCTCACCATCACGCCGACAGGGTATCTTCTGGAGCCCAGCAGCGGGCGGTTGATGGCGCGGCACAAGGATATCCAGCATGACCTGCTGCATCCGCTGCGCCCGCGTAGTGCCGTGGGCGCCATCGCGCTGGGGCTGGAACGGATTTATGATGATGGCGGGCGTCCGCCCGTCATCATCAGCTGCGATAATATTTCTGAAAATGGCCGCACATTGCATGATGCGGTGGTGAGCTTCGCGTCTCTGCGCAGCGCCAGGCTGGCGGATTGGATCCACCGCAATGTCCATTTTCCCAATACGATGGTGGACCGCATTGTTCCCACCTCCAGCGCGGCGGACCGTGAGGATGCGTTTCGCCTGACGGGGCTGGTGGATGCGGCGCCGGTTTCAATGGAACCATTCTTGCAGTGGGTGATTGAGGAGTTTCCAGGTCCCCGCCCGCGCTGGGAAGCTGCCGGCGCGCAATTCGTTTCGAATGTTGCGACCTATGAGCTGGCCAAGCTGCGCATGCTCAATGGCGTGCATATGTTGCTGGCCTATCTCGGCGGGCTGGCGGGATATAAGACCATAGCCGAAACGATGGCGGATCCCTATTTTGCCGCTTGCGCTGAACATTTCATGCTGCGTGAACAAGGGGCGACCCTGGATATGCCTGCGGAAAAGCTGCGCGATTATGCGGCGGTGCTGATGGAGCGTTTGCGCAACCCCGCAATCCGTCATGATGTCAGCCGCATTGGGCGTAACGGCTCCTGCAAGATGGCCACGCGCCTGGTGAGGTCGCTGCAGGAGAATCTGGACGCAGGGCGTTCAGCTCAGTGCACGATTCTTGCCATAGCCGGGTGGATCAGCTGGTTTACCTTGCGTGACGGCAAGGCACGTGCTTTGACCTTGACGGATCCGCGGCGGGAGGCCCTGCTGGCCGTGGCTGCCATGGCAGGTGAGGACCCGCAGATACAGGCGCGTAAATTCCTTGGCCAAGCCGAAATTTTCGGCGCGGAGATCCAGGAGCAGGAGAGCGTGGTGCAGGAGCTTGCCGGCGCATTGAAGGATCTGCGGGAGCTGCCTGTCAACGAAGTGTTGCGGCGCCGTTTGGCATTCTGTCACCCGGCCCATTAGAGCATTCATCTAAAAGATGAATGCTCTAAAAACCTGGCTTGGTGAACCAAGCCAGGTTTTTCCTGCGTACAAGCTGTTGTCAGCCGGCCAGCGTGGCGGGCGCGTGAAGCGCCTGCAGCGCCGTCACGGCTTCGTGCAGGTTTTGCACGATCTTGTGTGCAACAGCGTGCATTTCATCCGTTGCCGGGAGCAGGTCGGGAATCATGATAACCCGCATGCCGGCTGCCACGGCGGCGCGCACGCCGTTATAGGAATCTTCCAGCGCCAAGCAGCGCCCAGGCGCCACGCCAAGCAGATCGGCCGCCTTCAGATACGGATCAGGATTGGGTTTGCCACGCGTGACATCATCACGCGTGACGATATGTTCGAAACGATGCGCGATTCCGGCGAGCTGAAGATGATGATCCGTACGCGAACGGCTTGAAGAGGTCGCGATGGCGCGCTTCAACCCGCGCTGGTCGAGTTCATCGAGAATCTCGATAACGCCTGTTTTAAGTTGCATTTTCCCGGCCTCGACCAGGTTGCGCAAATGTACTTCCTGGGTGGTGAAATAGCGCTCGAGCGGAAATTCAGAACCGTATTTTTCCGTGACCAATGCGCGGCATTTATCGGCGGGTGCGCCGATCATCAGGTAACAAAACTCTTCCTTCATGTCGTAGCCCAGCTCTTGCCCGGCGGAGACGAGAGCGGCCATGGCGAGGGATTCAGTATCGAGCAGCAGCCCGTCCATGTCGAAGATCACAGCCTCGACGGGCGTGGCAAATGTCATCTGACTTCCTTTCATCTTGGCACATCAGGAGATGTGCTTGGCAGAATGCGCCGCTGGCAGGGCGCAAAGGCGGCGGCGCCTGGCGCCGGCAAACAAATCCGCTTGCTGGGAATTTTATAGGCAGGCAATGTTGAAAAGACAAGGTTTCAGCTGGCGGACAGAAAACCCGTCACGTCCAGTTCAGAACAAATCACGGCCTGCCAAACAAAATCCTCAATGAAACACGAGAGGATCATTCAAGCGGCCGCGCCCGCCGCGCCCCTGTGAAACACCGGAGCGCGGCCGTGGCTGATCACTGCCCGTTATAAACGTTGCCGTAGCTCGTCATGCATTGCACATAGTTAATGTTGTACTGATCCTGCATGGATTGCGCGGAGTTCCTGGAGCCGATCGCGGCGGCGCCGCCGCCCAGCAGCAAGCCCGACCCGGCGCCGATGGCCGCCCCCATGCCCGCATTGCCCGCGGCCGCGCCAATCAGCGCACCGGCGGCGGTGCCGACCACCGTGCCGCCCACGGTTTTGGTGGTGGCCGAGTTCGAGGCCTGCTGCTGGGCGCCGTTCAAGCGCTCGCTGGCGAGTTGGCGGCAATACCCGTCTTGTTGCTGGAACTCGGCCGGGCCGATTTTTTTTCCAGGCGTGACCAGGACGGTCGGCCCTGTCGGCGCGGGAACCGAGCAGCCGGCCAGGCCGAGAGAGGCGAGAACCGCACCTCCGATGGCCAGACCGCGCAGGATGGTCTTACAATTTTTCATGTTTTCATCTCCTCTCCCAGGGGTGGAAACTCTTGCCGGACATGGCTGGGCAGGGCAGCGGACGGCGCAAAACCCTATGGGGTTGCAACCATGGAAGCTGTCCTGGCGCATCCGGCCGGCATCGCTGGATAGCACAGATGCTTCCTTCGTCATCGTCCTTTGTTCCTTCAGACAACAGAAGCGCCGACTGATATGTCCGCGTCCGGCGTGAACAAGGTCAGCACCACGATGACCCGCCCCGTCAGGCCGGGGCGAGGGCCCGGCGGCGCTCCGCCGTGGCGATGGCGAGCGACATGGAAAGCGCCATGGTGGCGGAAAGGGTACGGAAGGCGCCGAGATCCGCCTCCACCACCTCCAGCCAGGCTGTCGCGATGCCGGCGATGGGCGAAAAGGCCGAATCCGTGATGACGACAAGCGGCACGCCCCGTGCCGCGGCCTGCCCCGCGATCTGCACCGTTACGGGCGCGTAGGGCGTGAAGCTGATGGCCAGCAGCGCGTCCTGCTTCCCGGCGCTGGCGGCCTGCACGTCGAGCATGCCGCCGACATTGTCCAGCAGCATATGTGCCATCTCCAGGTTGCCGAGCATGTAGGACAGGTAAGCGGAGATGGGAAACGCCCGGCGCTGGCCCAGCAGATAGATCATGCGCGCCCCGGCCAGCGTGGCCACCGCGCGGTCGAACGCGGCTGGGTTGATGGAGTTGGAGAGCCGGGTGAGGGACTGCACCGAGGTTTCCACCAGCCGCGCCAGCACCGGGGCGGAATCCGCCCCTTGGCCGGTCTCGTCCTTCACCTTCGAGAGCCGCTCCTGATAATCCGGCCAGCGCTCGCGCAGCCGGGCGCGCAGCACCTGCTGCAAATCCGAAAAACCGGAATAGCCGAGCGTCTGGGCAAAGCGCACCAGGGCCGAGGGCTGCACCCCGGCGCCGGCGGCCAGTTCCGCCACCGTGCCCAGCGCCATGTCATCCGGCCGGTCGAGGGTGAATTTCGCCACCTGGGCGAGGCGCTTGGGCAGGCTGCCCTGGCGCTCAATGAGCAGATCGCGCAGGGCGGCGAAACTGCGCGGTGGGGTGGCCAAGGCGGGAAGGGCGGATGGCATGGGCGGGACGCTACCTCAAATGATCCATTTTTTATAGAACAAAATTTCTATTTTTGGAACGGATTTGAAGATTTTCGGTCTAAAAACGGAATTTAAATTCTGCTGTTGCCAATAAAATGGAATTGCTGTTTCATGCTGTCATCTGAAAACGTAACGTCTGGGCGGCGTGCGGGCTTGCAAGTCCCGCTGCCTGTTTATGCCTTGTGAGGATAGGAAAGCCGCATGCAAACTCTTGGTCACTACATCAACGGCAAGGCCGTGCCCGGCACCGGCGCGCGCAGCCTGCCGGTGTTCAACCCCGCCACCGGCGCGCAAAGCAAGCAGGTGGCCGTGGCCAGCAAGGATGAGGTGAATGCGGCCATCGAGGCCGCCGCCGCCGCTTTTCCCGCCTGGGCCGCCACCCCGCCGCTGCGCCGCGCGCGGGTGATGTTCCGCTTCAAGGACCTGCTGGAACAGCATGCGCCCGAGCTGGCGGAGATCATTTCCGCCGAGCATGGCAAGGTGCAGTCCGATGCGCTGGGTGAGGTGACGCGCGGGCTTGAGGTGGTGGAGTTCGCCTGCGGTATCCCCGAGCTTTTGAAGGGCGAGTTCACTGAGAATGTCGGCACCAATATCGACAGCTACAGCGTCCGCCAGGCTTTGGGCGTGTGCGCGGGCATCACGCCCTTCAACTTCCCGGCCATGGTGCCGCTCTGGATGTTCCCCATGGCCATCGCCTGCGGCAATAGTTTTGTCCTGAAGGTTTCAGAGAAGGTGCCCTCCGCCGCCTTGCGCATGGCCGAGCTGCTGAAGCAAGCCGGGCTGCCGGATGGCGTGTTCAATGTGGTGAATGGCGACAAGGATGTGGTGGACCAGTTGCTGCATGATCCGCGCATCGCCGCCATCAGCTTCGTGGGTTCCACGCCGATCGCCGAATATGTCTACACCACCGGCACCAAAGCCGGTAAGCGCGTGCAGACGCTGGGCGGGGCCAAAAACCACCTTGTCATCATGCCGGATGCGGATCTGGACCAGGCGGTGGATGCGCTGATGGGCGCGGCCTATGGTTCCGCCGGTGAGCGCTGCATGGCGGTGTCTGTCGCCGTGCCCATCGGGCCCATTGCCGAGCCGCTGGTGGCGCGCATCACCGAGCGCGCCCGCGCCCTGAAGATCGGGCCAGGCACGGATAAAGAGGCCGAGATGGGGCCGCTGGTGACCGCGCAGCACAAGGCGAAGGTGGAGGGCTACATCGCCAAGGGCGAGGCCGAGGGGGCGACGCTGGTGCTGGATGGCCGCGGCCTGAAGCTGCAAGGCAATGAGCAAGGCTATTTCACCGGCCCGACCTTGTTCGACCATGTCACCCCCGAGATGAGCATCTACAAGGAAGAGATTTTCGGGCCGGTGCTGAGCGTGGTGCGCCAGAACAGTTTTGACGCGGCGCTGGAGCTGGTGAACAAGCATGAGTTCGGCAATGGCGCGGTCATCTACACCTCTGACGGCGACACCGCCCGCGCCTTCACCAATGGCGTGCTGGCGGGCATGGTGGGGGTGAATGTGCCCATTCCGGTGCCGATGGCGTTTCATTCCTTCGGCGGCTGGAAGCGCTCCATCTTCGGTGACCACGCCATCCATGGCCGCGAGGGCGTGCGGTTTTATACCCGTATCAAAACCATCACCTCACGCTGGCCGACCGGCATCCGCAAGGGCGCGGAGTTCGCCATGCCGACGATGAAGTAAGAGATTGAACAAAAACTAACAAAAGTTTTTGGTGCAGCCAGCGTCATGATGACGAAGCGGCGACGCCGCGTAGTCTGAATCAGGACGCCAAGCTAAGTTTCAAAAAGCTGCGAAGAGGCCGCCTTTTTTGTAAAAAAGGCGGCACCCAAAAAACTTTTAAAATTGATCAGGGCGGTGTGCCTTGCGCCGCCTCTTTCTTTCCGGAACAAAATTTGCGACGAGGGCATGTCGTCTTTCCGGAGGAATAATGCGCCTGCTTCTCGCCCTGCTTCTGCCCTGGTTCCAGTTCTTTACCATCGGCCGGCCCTTTGCCGGTATCATCTGCCTGTTTTTGCAGATCACGCTGATCGGCTGGATTCCGGCGGCCATCTGGTCCGTCTACGCGCTCAGCCAGTACAAGACGGACAAGAAGATCGAAAAGGCGCTGGGGCGAGGCTGAGCCCTTATTCCTCCAGCCGGTAGCCGATGCCGGGTTCGGTTTTCACCTTGGCGGCAAACGCGGCACCCAGCTTGCGCCGCAACTGCCCGATATAGACGCGCAGATACGCGATATCCTCGGTATGGGCGGGGCCCCACACGGCGGTGAGAATCTGCCGGTGGGTCAGCACCCGCCCCTGGTTGCGCACCAGCAACAGCAGCAGCGCGTGCTCGCGCTTGGTCAGGCCCAAGGGCTCGCCATCCAGCTCCGCTTTCGGCGCCGCGGGGTCTATGCGCAGGCCGCCGAATTCCAGCTCCTGCGTGGCGGGCTGGGCCTGCCCCTTGCGGCGCAAGGCGGTGCGGATGCGCGCCAGCAACTCGCCAAGCGCGAAGGGTTTCTCGACATAATCATCCGCGCCGAAATCCAAAGCGGCGATCTTTTCCGCCTCGCGGTCGCGGGCGGAGAGGATGATCACCGGCACATCGGAGAATTCGCGCAGCTTGCGCAACACCTCCTGGCCATCGATGTCCGGCAGGCCGAGGTCCAGCAGCACCAGGTCCGGCGAGGCGCTGGCTGCCTGGCGCAGCGCCTCCTCGCCGCGTTCGGCGCGCAGCGGCTCATAACCGGCGGCGCTGAGGGCGGGGCTGAGGAAGCGATGGATTTGCGGTTCGTCATCGACCACCAAAATACGGCCCGAGATCATGCGGCGGGCAATTCCACGGTGATGATGGTGCCGGGCAGGCCATCCGCGGGCAGGTCCGTGCGCGGGCTTTGCGCCGCAATCTGCCCGCCCATCGCCTCGGTGAAGGCTTTCGCGATGGCGAGCCCCAGCCCGGTGCCCGGCGCCACGCGGTCTCCCCGGCTGGCGCGGAAGAAGCTGTCGAACACCGCTTCCAGCTCATTGGGTGCGATGCCCACCCCGGCATCCGCCACGCCGATGCGCACCTTATCGCCCGCGCGCGTGGCGGCGACGCGGATATGGCTGTCCGGCGGGGAATATTTCACGGCATTGTCGAGTAGATTCACGATCACCTGTTCCAGAAGCGCCGGGTCCGCCTGCACATAGGCGGAATCGGGCGCGATGTTCACGCGTGTATAGAGCGCGCCGCTCACCCGCGCGATGGCGGCTTCCACCACCTCTTCCAGCTTCACGCGCTCCTGGCGCACGGTCAGCCCGCCCGCCTCCACCCGCGCCATGTCCATGATGTTGGCGAGGAACTTGGTCATGCGCGTGGTGTCCAGGGTGATGCTGGCCAGCAGGTCGGCGCGGGTGGGCTCGTCCAGCGCGTTGCCGGCCTGGGTCAGCGTCTCCGCGGCACCGCGTATGGAGGTGAGCGGCGTGCGCAGGTCATGGCTGAGCGAGGAGAGCAGCGCGTTGCGCAGCTTCTGGCTGTCCTCATGCGCCTGGGCGCGGGCCGTGTGTATGGAAAGCCGGGCGCGCTCCACGGCCAGGGCCGTCTGCCCCGCCAGGGCGGCCAGGGCCTGCGCCAGCGGCGGCGATATGGCGCCAGGCCGGGCACCAAGCACGCCGATGCAGCCGGCATTGCCCTGCAGGGGCAGGAAGCGCCAGGGCACGGAGGGCAGGGTGGCGGTGCCGATGCCGGTTTCCATGCCGTGGTCAAAGCACCATTGCGCGGCGGCCATGGCGGCTTCGTCGAGGCTGGTGCCCGCCGGGCGGCTCGTCTCCGCGTGCAGCCCCTGCTGGCCGTTCAGCAGCACGATTCCGGCGCCGGTCATGGCAGCGGCCTCTTCCGCAGCACCCGCCAGCACGTCTGACAGCGTGGCGGCGCGTGAGAAGCGCTGGCCAAACAGCGAGATGCGGCGCAGCGCCTCCACCCGCGCGGCGGCGGCCCCGGCCTCCTGGCGCACCCGCCCGGCCAGCTGGCCGGTGAGCAGCCCGACCAGCAGGAACACCAGCAGCGCCACCACGTCCCGCGGGTCTGAGACCGAGAGCGTGTAAACCGGTGGCAGGAAGAAGAAATTCCACAACAGGAAGCCGGCGATGGCGGTGAACAGCCCGGCATTGCGGCCTGAGCGGCTGGCCATGGCGACGATGACGCCGGTGAAGATCAGCCCCATCGCCTCCTGCGGCACGTATCTATCCGCCGCGCTGCCGATGATCGTCACCACGCCCAGCAGCCCGCTGGCCAGCAGATAGGGCTCCCAGTCGGTCTTGCGGCGTTTGGGGCTGGGGCGCGGCGCGGGCGCGGCGGGCACGGGCACGAAATGCAGCGAGAAGGCCGCGCTTTGCCGCGTCAGCGCCTCCGCCAGGCGCCGCCGGGGCCGCCAGCGCCGTGCCGGCAGCCGCCCCATGACGATATGGGTGATGTTATTCTGGGCGGCGTAACCCAGCACCGCCTGCACGATGTCCGCAGCACTTTGCGTCACCACATTGCCGCCGAGCTGCACGGCGAGGTCCAAAGCCGCCTGCACCCGCGCATCGTCATTGCCGCGCTCGATATGGAAGGCGGTGAGCGGGGCGCGCAGCGCCTCGGCCATGCGCGCGGCATGGCGCACCACATTCCCGGCCGAGGCATCCGGGCCAATCAGCGCCATCACCCGCTCCGTCACCGGCCAGGGGCCGGGGATGGCGCGCAGGCGCATGTAATGGGTCACGTCCTTGTCGATACGCTGGGCGGCGCGGCGCAGCGCCATCTCGCGCAGCGCGCCGAGATTGCCCTCCCGGAAGAAATCCCGCAGGGCCCGTGCGGCGACATCGGGACGGTAGATGAACCCTTCCTGCAGCCGGGCGCGCAATTCCGCCGGGGGCAGGTCGATCAGCTCGATCTCATCGGCCATGTCCAGCACGGTGTCGGGGATCGTCTCGGCCACGCGCACGCCGGTGATGCGCGCCACCTGGTCGTTCAGGCTTTCCAGGTGCTGCACGTTCACCGTGCTCCACACATCGATGCCCGCTTCCAGAACCTCCTGCACATCCTGCCAGCGCTTGGCGTGGCGCAGGCCGGGGGCGTTGGTGTGGGCCAGCTCGTCCACCAGCAGCAATTGCGGGCGGCGCTTCAGTGCGGCGTCCAG
>DATJXU010000070.1:0-2706 GCA_035499915.1 Acidocella sp. | reverse complement strand
GCGGATCTTGCAGGTGCAGCCGAAATCGGCGGGCGATCTGAATAATCGCTGCTGGTTCCTGGCGCTCGATGGCAAGCTGACCCAGGCGCTGGGCTATTGCCAGCAGGCGCTCAGCCTCGACCCCGGCAATGCGGCGACCCTGGATTCCACCGGCTTCGTCTATCTGAAGCTGAAGAATGAAAAACAGGCGATCAGCTATTACGACCAGGCGCTGAAAGCCGACCCAAAGCTCGCCAGCTCCCTTTACGGGCGGGGGCTTGCCGAGCAGGCGGGGGGCGATGCGGATGCCGCGAAGGCCGATATCGCCCTGGCGCGGCAATATGACCCCAAGATCGAGCAGGAATTCGGCAGCTGAGGCGCGGGCCCGGCGCACCCATCCTGTTCTGGCCGCTGGCGGCGGCATTGCTCTGCCTCGCTGCCTGGGCGCGTGGCCCGGAATATGACGAGGCCTATTCCATCTTCCTCACCGCGGGCCATGCCCGGCCCGCCTGGCCGCAGGGCGTGTTCACTGCCAGTTCGGTGCGCTGGCTGTATCAGGGGCATGCAGGGTTAGGGCGGATCGCGCTGGATCTGCGCCGGGGGGATGTGCATCCGCCGCTGTATTTCTGGGCGCTGGAACTCTGGCGGCGCGCGGCGGGGCCGGGCTGGTTAGCCGCGCGCCTGCTCTCGGTGGGCCTCACCCTGGCGGGGCTGGCGGGGCTGGCGCGCATCGCCCGGCTCTTGCGCCTGCCGGCCGGGCCGGTGCTGGCCATGGCGCTGCTCTCTTACGGGTTTGCCTATTCCGGCATTCTGGCCCGGCCTTTCGCCCTGGCGCAGGCCGGCAACATCGCGGGGGTTTTCTGCGCCCTGCGCGCGGATAAGGACCAGCGCGCCGCCTGGGCGCTGACGGCGGGGGCGTGTTTCGGCGCCGCCGCCTTCACGGATTATCTGGCGGTGTTCACCGGGGCGGCGATGCTGGCCTGGCTGTGCTGGCGAAACCGGCTGCAGGCGGCTTTGGCCCTGGCGGCCATGCTGCCCTTTCTGGCGGCCTGTTTCTGGTTTTTCATGGGCCAGCACGGCTCGCGCAACGGCCAGTTCGCGCCCTTCGCCTGGCATGCTGCACTGGCGCAGATGGCGCGCGATGGCGGCGGCGCCCTGTTTGGCGGGCTGCCGCTTTACGCCGGCCGCGCCGGGGGGCTGGTGGCCGCCCTGCTGGCGGCGCTGGCCCTGGCCTGCCTCGGCTTTGCAATGCGGCGCGCGGCGGGCAGGGGGTTTCTGCTGCTGGCCGCCGCCACCCCCGCCGGGCTGCTGGCGCTGGGCGTGGTCTTTCGCAACACGCCCATCGAGATCCGCTACCTTGCCTTCGCCCTGCCCTGGGTGGCCCTGGCCATCGCCCCCGCCTTGCCGCGCTGGCTACTGGCGCCGCTGCTGGCCGTGCAGGGCTTGGCCGTGGCGGGGCTGCTGCTCGCCACGGCCACCATGCAGCCGCAGGGCCGCGCGGCGCGCCTGGCCGCCGCCTGGCCCGGCGCCGTGGTGGCGCTGCCTTACGGCAATGACGGCGTGGGCATCCCCGGCCCCTTCATCGCAGCCGCGCCTGACTCCATGCGGATTCTGCTGCTGCGCCCCGGCGATGTGGCGCCGCCGGGTGCCGTGCGCGCCGCCATCCGCGGCGATGCCGCCAGCCGCGCCGTGGCGGCGCAGATGGGCTGCGCCGCCCTGGTCTGCGGGCCTTGGAGCAATATGTGATTAGATTGAACCGGCAGGTTCAAGGTCATCACATGAAATGGCTCGCTAAAACAAAAGTTAGAGCATTCATCTAAAAGATGGATGCTCTAACCGGCGCGGGCCGCCTTCAGGATACCGGACAGACACTCCACGCGCGGCCGGCCCAGCCAGCCCGGGAAAAAGGCGGCGGTTCAGGTCATGGGGGATTGAAAATGAGCGAGGGGCAGGGCGAAGCCCAAGACAAAGCGTTGCCCAGCGGATCGGCGGCCGGAAGAGCCACCCGATTTGCACGGGGTCCTAGCGGGTGGACCCAGCATCGGGAAGGTTTTGTTGTGGTGCGACAAGGGGTGGAGCTTCGGGTTTCGAGGCTACCACGCCATGAGCGGTCCATTCGGTTGGCCCCAGAAGCAGATCTTTACGCTGGTGCATAATTCAAGAATTTCGCACCACGCAGGATGGGCCGATACCGGAATGGCCGGTTTGGAGCATGCAATGGTGAACAGCCGGCATATTTTCGTGGGGATTATTGATGGCGGCCTGCCACCTCTTGGCGGGTGGTGCCCGATACGGCAAATGCACTGATACGATATTCTTGTGTCGAACCCGCAATGCGTACCGATTCCGACGATGTCGCCCAAAGTTCGAAGCCGCGCTGGCTGGAAATTTTGCGGCCGTTGCGGTGTATTCGCGTCAACCTTTCTTTGCCACGCTTTCGCGGGTTTTGCGCATGCGCTCGCCGGTGAAATTGAGACGGTTGGCGTCATGGGCGAGGCGGTCGAGGATGGCGTCGGATTCGCTCCTTGGAACTCATGTCGGATCGTTGGACATAGCACCCACTAAAGCCTACTATAATATTTTTATCGCAGGCACTTGGCACACCTTTCGCGTGAGGAATTAGAGATGAAAGCTGTTCGTTTTATCGAGGCTGGCCGTGCGCCTGAAATCGTTGATGTTCCCAAGCCTGTGGCGGGCCCAGGTCAGGTGCTCTTACGGATTGCCGGC
>DATJXU010000069.1:0-3716 GCA_035499915.1 Acidocella sp. | reverse complement strand
GGGAGACGCTGTTGGGCGGCGCCTTGGGGCTTGCCGCCGCAACCTTGCTGCTGCCGTTGCGCCCCCTTGCTGAGGGCGATGCTGCCGACCGATCGCGCCCGTCCAACAGAAACGAAAAAGATTAAGGCTGTCCCGTGAGGGGCCAGGCTCAGGATCCAATAATTCAAGCCACGGCGCGCCGGGGGCAGGCATTAACAGGTCCTGGCTGATGCTGCCTCAGGGGGGAGGGGCCTCATGGGGCCGCAGCCTTCGGCGAGTGGTGCTGCCACGTTTGATCGCCTTGCCAGAAGCGGCACCAATGCCCCGCTACGGGAGGCGGAGATAGTTGTAGCACTTTGCCGGACAAGACACCGGCTGCTGCATAATGGGATAATTGGTTTTTGAAGCGGGGCGTCTGCAGAATTGGCTTGAAACTGGTCGAATTTGAGAGTATATCCTTTAAGGATATACTCTGGGATTTGGCCATGTTGGCACGCACGTCTCTCTTCCTCTCCAACCGCTCGCAGGCCGTGCGGTTGCCCAAGGCCGTGGCTTTTGCTGAGGAGGTCCGCGAAGTGGTTATTGTTCCTGACGGACCGCGGCGGATCATCGCGCCGGCTGATGCGGCTTGGGACGATTTCTTTGATGCGCCAGGGATTGATCTGGGCGCGCGCGAGCGGCCGGAGATGCAGGAGCGTGAGCGCTTCTGATGTTGCGCAGTAGGCATGTCCGGGCGAGCCAGACATCCCGCATAGCATGGACTGGGAATCTTTAGGTGTTGTTGCCATGCACATGGCGCATATCGCGATGCGAATAACACGCATTCTTTTGTGTTGTTCCGCTGCGCCTTCTGCCATATTTGAAATTTCAGAAAATTCTGAAAGAACAGAAAATGGGGTTGTCGCCGCTTATTGAAGCCTTCGTGCTTCACTTTGGGGAAATGGGTAGCCGCTGGGGCATCAACCGCACGGTAGGCCAGATTTACGCGCTGCTCTACATCAGCGGCAGGCCTCTGCCCGCCGATGAGATCGCCGAAACGCTCAACTTCTCCCGCTCGAACGTCTCGATGGGGCTAAAGGAGCTGCAATCCTGGCAGCTTGTGCGTCTGCAGCACATACAGGGAGACCGGCGCGAGCATTTCTCCACCCCCGATGACATCTGGCAGATCGTGCGCACGCTCGCCGAGCAGCGCCGCCGCCGGGAAATTGACCCGACTTTGAGCGTATTGCGCGATCTCATCGTCGCGCAGCCAGCAGGAGAGAACGACCGCAGGGCGCAGGAGAAGCTGCGCGAGATGCACGACCTGATCGAATTGCTCACCGGCTGGGCGGATGATGTTCGTAAGCTGGAGACCTCCGAGCTGATCTCGCTGCTTAAACTGGGCAGCCGCGTGGTTGGTTTACTGGAGTTGAAACATCGTCTGCCCTTCTTGGGGCAAAAGCGGCGCGATAACCAACTGGCCGAAGACCATACCACCGAATCCTGACCTGCGCGCTCATCGCGCGCCCATGGGCTGAAAACCAGCCACGCAAACACCACTGGAGACCCGCAATGCAAGACAGCACGCTGGCCGTGTTTTTGTCACGGCTCGACTTTGCCTGGATCACCTCCATGCATATCCTCTATCCACCGCTCACCATCGGGCTGGCGGCTTTGTTGTTCTTTGCCGAATGGCGCTGGTCGCGCTCTGGCGACGAGGTCTGGTACCGGCTGACGCGCTTTTTTGAGAAGCTGTTCATCGTCAATTTTGCCGCCGGCGTGGCCACGGGCATCACCATGGAGATGGCGTTCGGCATTCTCTATGGCCCCTTTGCGCAGGCGGCCGGGCCGTTCTTTGGCCAGGTTTTGGGCTATGAGACAATCACCGCCTTCATGTATGAGGCTGGGTTCATTGGCCTGATGGTTTTTGGCTGGGGCAAGATCAGCCGCAAGATGCATCTGTTTGCGACCTTCAATGTTGCACTCTCCTCCAGCCTCTCCGCCATGTGGATCATGGACGCCAATTCCTGGATGCAGACGCCCGCGGGGGTAATCTTCAAGGATGGCATTTTCCAGGTCACTGACTGGGCGGCAGCCTTGCTCAACCCGGATGTCTTGCTGGGTTTTCCGCACATGCTTCTGGCTGCACTCGAATTGGCGCTCTGCTTCGTAGCCGCCATCTCGGCCTGGTTTCTGCTCTCGAAGCGTCATCTGCCGCTGTTCCAGCGCAGCTTGGCTTATTCCATCGCCGCGCTGGCGGTGGTGGCGCCGCTGCAGGTTTATGTGGGCGATGGCCTGGGCCGGGTGGTGGCCGATGATCAGCCCGCCGCCCTGGCAGCCATGGAGGGGCATTACCACACCTACAATCCCGACGGGTCGGTGGATACGTCCTGGCAGGTGATCGGCTGGCCCAATAAGACGGGCGACGACTTTGCTTGGTCGCTGAGCATTCCGCATGCGTTGAGCCTGATCGAGACCCATAGCTGGGCCGGTAAGGTCGCAGGGCTGGCTGACACTGCAGCGCAGGACCGCCCCCCTGTGGTGCTTCCGTTCTATGCCTTTCGCGTCATGGTCGCGGCCGGGTTCGCGCTGGTGCCGCTGGCGCTCTGGGGCCTTTGGCTGCTGCTGCGCGGGCGACTGAGTGTTGAGCGAGCAGCGTCACAGCGCTGGTTTCTGCGTGCCGTGGTGGCGGGCGGCGTGCTGCCTTATGTCTCGGTTTGGTGCGGCTGGTGGGTGCGCGAGATCTGCCGCCAGCCTTGGGTGGTCTATGGCCTCATGCGCACGCAAGATGGCGTGAGTCATATGAGCGCCGCAGTGGCCGCGTTCTGGCTGGTTGGCTATATGGCCTTTGAGCTCGCCGTGTGGGGCAGCGTCTGGTATTTTCTGGCCAAAATCGTTCGCCAGGGCCCGGATGTTACCAGCCGCGTGGCGGTTGAGGGCCACCAGGCGCTCGGCCATCTCGACCCCGCGCCGCACGACCCAGCCGCGCTTCCCTCTTATGTCCGTCCAATCTGACCAGGCCATTGCGGAGCTCCGACATGAATGACTTGACCCAGATCCAAAGCCTCGTGACCTTCGCGTGGTGGATCGCCCTCGATGTTGCCATTCTGCTCTATGTCGTTCTTGACGGCGCCGATCTCGGTGCCGGCATCTTCTCGCTGTTCGTGCGAAGCGCGCCCGAGCGCGGGGCCATCATGTCGGCCATGGCCGGCACCTGGGATGCCAACGAGACTTGGCTGATTGTGGCGGGGGGTGTGCTGTTTGGCACATTTCCCTTCGTCTATGGCGCCACGTTCAGTTACCTCATGCTGCCTCTGGCGCTGGCGCTATGGGGCATGATTACCCGCGCCGTGGCGCTGGAATTCCGGCATCTCGCCGAAGGCCTCTGGCTCCGCTTCACCGATTTCGCCTTTGGCTTCGGCAGTCTGACCATAACCTTTTCCGGTGGCATGGCGGTCGGGGCGGCGCTGCAGGGCTACCCGCTCACGCATCAGCCGGGCGTGGTGCCGACCTATGTCGGTGGTGCCCTGCGCTTCATCTCATCATTTAGCGTCTGGACCGGTGTTGCTGCCGTGATTGCCGTGACGCTGGCCGGGCTGCTGTTTGTGCGCGCGCGGTTCGAGAAGGCCGAGCCGATCCGCCAGCATGCCGCCACCTGGACCAACGCGGTGTTCTATCTTGCCCTGGCGGCGGTGGTCATTACCCTGGCGGCCAGTGCGCGCCTCTTCCCCTGGGCGGCGCAGCGCTGGTTTGGCCCC